>JAWSVN010000057.1:0-8113 GCA_033851875.1 Acidimicrobiales bacterium | reverse complement strand
TGCTCGAACACCTCGACATGATCGACGACATCCTCTTCGTCCATCCCAAGGACATGCAGGACGGCAAGGTCGAGATCACCGGCAACGACATCACGACGAACCTCCCCTACGTCGAGGGCGTGCACCTGGCGTTCGACCACCACGAGTCGGAGACGCTGCGCAACGACACCCACGACAACCACGTGATCCTCCCCCACGCCCCCTCCGCCGCCCGTGTCGTGTGGGACTACTACGGTGGCAAGGGCACGTTCCCCGAGCGCTGGCTCGACATGATGGAGGCGGTCGACAAGGCCGACGCCGCCCAGTATTCCGAGGGCGAAGTCCTCCACCCCCGCAGCTGGGAACTCCTCAACTTCATCATGGACCCGCGCACCGGCCTCGGACGCTTCCGCGAGTTCCGCATCTCCAACTACCAGCTGATGATGGACCTGATCTCCTACTGCACCGATCACACGATCGAGGAGATCCTGCAGCACCCCGACGTCGTCGAGCGCACCGAGCTCTACTTCGCCCACGAGGAGAAGGCCAAGGAACAGATCCGTCGCTGCTCGCGGGTCTACGACAACCTGATCGTGCTCGACCTCACCGGCGAGGAGACGATCTGGCCGGCCAACCGCTTCCTCATCTACGCGATGTATCCGCAGTGCAACATCTCGATCCACAAGATGTGGGGCTTCCGTCAGCAGAACATGGTCTACGCCACCGGCAAGTCGATCCTCGACCGCAGCTGCACCACCAACGTCGGTGAGCTGATGCTGACCCACGGCGGCGGTGGCCACGCTGCGGCTGGCACCTGCCAGATCGACCTCGACGACGCAGATCGCATCCTGGGCGAACTGATCGACGCCATCAACGCTGACCACGTCGCCGCCGCCGCGGCTCCTGCCACCGCCTGACCCGGGCGACGGGCGAGGCTCCGCTGGCTAGGGTCAGCGGCGTGAGCATCAGCGACGAGAAGTACGTGGCCATCACGACCTACACCCGCGGCGGCACGCCCAAGACGTCGCCGGTGTGGATCACCGCCCTCGCGGACGGCAAGGTCGGCTTCACCACCGCCTCGTCGAGCTGGAAGGTCAAGCGCCTCACCAACGACCCGGCCGTCACCCTCCAGCCGTGCGATTCCCGCGGCAACCTGACCGAGAGCACCGAACCCGCCGCCGGCACCGCAGCCGTGGTCCGGGGCGCCGAGTTCGAGACGGTCCGCACCGCCATCAAGGCCAAGTACGGCATCCAGTTCCAGCTGATCACCCTGGTCGGCAAGGCCGCCAAGCTGATCGGCAAGGGCTCGGGCACCGACGCCGCCGTCGTCGTCACCCTCGACTGAGAGGTGCACGCCTCCCGGACCGCCTGTGCCGTCCTCGTCCACGGCTGGCCTGGGCTCCCCAGCGACTTCGATGCGGTCCGGCGTCGCCTGCGCCGAGCCGGAGTCGACTCGGTCGTTCCCGACCTCGCCGGTCTCGGCGAGGGCTTCACCGGACCGATCCTCGATTCCCAGGCAACAGCCGACGCCCATGCCGAGCGACTGGTGGGCGAGCTGGACGACAAGGCCCGCGGCCGCCAGATCGTCCTCGCCGGCTACGACATCGGCTCCCGCATCGCCCAGGCCGCGCTGCGCCTCGAGCCGTCCCGATTCGTCGGAGCGGTCCTCACGCCCGCCTATCCCGGGATCGGAGATCGCGCCGCCGCTCCGGACCTCGCCGACCGGTTCTGGTATCAACACTTCAACCGACAGCCGCTCGCGTCCGAGCTGATCGACGGGAACCCGAGCGCGGTGCGTCACTACCTCGAGCACCTCTGGGAGGCCTGGAGCGGTCCGAGCGCTCCGGCAACGCACCCGCACATCGACTTGTTGGTTCCCGCCTACGCCCGGCCCGGCGCCTTCCACGCCGGCCTGTCTTGGTACCGCGCCAACCGTGGCTACGGCACGAGCACGCCAGCTGTCGACGTGCCGGTCACGATGCTCTGGCCGACCCACGATCCGTTGTTCGACCTGGCCTGGGCCGACCGATTGGAGGAGTTCTTTCTTGACGCCTCGCTCCAAGTGGTCGAGGACTGCGGACACTTCGTGCCGCTCGAGGCGCCGGGGGCGGTCGCCAACGCGATCGTGGACCTGGCGGGAGCCGGGCCGAACAACCGACGCTGAGCGACGGCCACGCGGCCACGCAACCCGGGTCCGGCTGAACAGCTCAGACGGTCGCCGGCATCGGGTGATCGTGGATCGAGAACCCGTGCGCCTCGGCGATCTCGTTGGCCGAGTGGGCCACACCCTCGATCAGTTCGACGACTCGGCCGATGTCGCGCTGGATCTCGCGGATGCTCTCGCTGATGCCGGTGGCGGCCTGGCCGGTCTCGCCGGCGAGCAGCTTCACCTCGTTGGCCACCACAGCGAAGCCCTGGCCGGCCTCGCCGGCTCGGGCCGCTTCGATGGCGGCGTTGAGGGCGAGCAGGCTGGTCTGGTTGGCCAGGCCCTGGATCACGTCGAGCACCCCATCGATCGTCGAGCTGGCCGCGTGGAGTTCGCGCACCTTGGCGGTGGCGGCAGGAATCGCGGTCGTCATCTGCTCGACGCCGGCGGCGGTCAACGAATTGACCTGCTCCGACTCCTGCTGTGCCTTCACCTGGTCGGTGATGTCGCTGACGTGCTTGACGACGCGCATCACCGCACCCGTCGAGTCGAAGACCGGGTTGTAGGCGCCGCGCAGCCAGATCTCGTTGCCGTAGCGGTCCTGGCGGCGGAACTGGCCCTGCTTGAACTCGCCGCGAGCCAGCGACGGCCAGAAGTCTCGGTACTCCGCGGTCGACGCGATGTCGGCGGGGACGAGGGCGCTGTGGTGCTGGCCGACGAGCTCGTCGAGCGTGAAGCCAACGACCGACAGGAACAGGTCGTTGGCACCCAGCACGGTGCCGTCGGGCTCGAATTCGATCGTGCCCTGGCTGCGGCCGATGGCATCCCTGGTTGCCCGCTTCTGCGCCGTGATGTCCGACGCCAGCTTGACCACCTTGGTGACCGCGCCGGTCTCGTCGACGATGGGGTTGTAGGTCGCCTGGATCCACACCTCGGATCCGTCACGATGCACCCGCTCGAACTCGCCGGCCTGGAAGCGTCCGGAGCCGAGGGCCGCCCAGAACGCACGGTAGCGATCGGTCTCGGCCTCACGAGGGTCCATGAAAATCCGGTGGTGCTGGCCCACGATGTCGTCGAGGCCGTAGCCGAGCGTGGCGAGGAAGTTCTCGTTCGCTCCGAGGATCACTCCCTCGGGAGTGAACTCGATCATCGCCTGGGACCGATCGAGGGCATCGACCAACGGTCGCAGCGGATCCTCTGGGGGTGTCGGACTCTTCGACCTCCGGAACATGACCATCGGCTCCTTCCAACCCCCCGAGCGAACAACGTGTGCCCATCAGGTTCGGACCGTGTCCCCCGGTCATGAGTCGGCGGACCAGGGCAGAACTACCCGGTCTGACGGCCGGCGTGACGGCCGGCAAGGTAGCCGAACGTCATGCCCGGCCCGATCGTGCCGCCGGCGCCGCCGTAGCCGCCACCGGTGACGCCGGCCATCGCGTTGGAGCAGACGTAGAGGCCGGGGATCGGTTCGTCGCTCCAGTCGAGGACCTGGGCATCTTGGTTGGCCCGGGGCCCGCCGCACGTGCCGTTGACGCCCGACTCCATCTTGATGGCGTAGTACGGGGCGGTGTCGATCTCGCCGAGGGTGGCGTAGGGGGCGGGCAGGGTCGTGTCGCCCCAGAAGTTGTCGTAGCTGTTATCACCCCGACCGAACTCGTCGTCGTGGCCCTTGCGGACATCCGCGTTGAACCGGTCGATGGTCTTGGCCAGCCCGACGCCGTCGAAGCCGGCCTTGTCGCCGAGCTCTTCGAGCGTGTCGGCCTCGACCGCCCAGCTCGGCACGGGGTCGCCGGCCATCGAGGTGAACATGCGGTACTTGGGCATGAACTTGGCGTCGAAGATCAGCCAGTAGGGCAGGTTGGGAAACTCGTACACGTCGGCGTCGTAGTTGTGGAGCTCGAAGCCGATGGCGTTGTAGTTGAGCGCCTCGTTGACGAACCGCTTGCCGTACTTGTTGACCATGATCGACCCTGGCCGGGTCCGCTCGGACTGACACGGCAGGTAGTGGGCGCGGGCGTCGCGGTGGCCGGCCGAGGATTCCATCGACGACGTCATCCACCAGGCGTTGGCCATGTTGCCGAGGCTGGCGCCGACCTCCATCGCCATCAGCAAGCCGTCACCCTCGCACTCGGGCACGCTGATCGGTCCGGTCATCGGGCCCCGAAGGAACGTCTTCACCAGACGCTCGTTCCACTCGAACCCGCCGGTGGCGATCACCACGCCGTTGCGGGCGCCGTAGCGGATCGTGGCGCCGTCACGTTCGGCCTCGACACCCACGATCCGTCGACCTTCGGTGATGAGGGTGCGAGCCCGGGTGTCGAAGTGGACCGGGATGTCGCGGTCGAGCACGCCCTTGTAGAGCGAACCGATCAGGCCCTGCCCCTGGGCTCGGAAGTCGCCGGCTCGGCGGGCCTCGATCTCCTCGGGAGTGCGCTCGGAGTAGTACTCCTCCATCCGCGAGATCGGCTTGGGCATGCCGGTCTTGGGCGGGTTGACGCGGCTGGCGGCGGCGCCGAGCTCCTCGAACGAGAACGCCTCGGGGTCGAGCGAGCGGCCACCCTCGGCCATGGCGCCGAGCATGTTGGGCTGGTAGTCCGGGAAGCCGGTGAACAGCCGCAGGCGGGTCGGCGTGTGGTCGTCGATGAACTTGACCATCTCCGGGCCGCCCTCGAGGAAGCCCTCGACACAGTCGGGGTCGAGCATCTCGGGGGCCATGGCGTCGAGGTAGTTGACGACGTCCTCCACCGAGTCGTCGATGCCGTGGGCGGCCTGATGATGGTTGAGGGGGATCCACAGCATCCCGCCCGACATCGCCGTGGTGCCGCCGACCATGTTGGCCTTCTCGACGATCACCACCTCGTTGGCCCCGTGGTGGTGGGCCGACAGCGCGGCGATCAGCGCCGCTCCCCCGCTCCCCAGCACGACCACATCGGCCTCGACGTCGAACTCGCTCATCAACCTCACCCCTTGACCTTCGGACGTTTTAATGCAACGTCTGTCACATAACGAACGTTGCATGACGATAGGGCGTGGCGAGTGGGCCCGCAATCGTTGCCCTCGATTGCCTCGCCGAGCGAGCCGGTTTAGCGTCTCGTCAGTGAACCCACAGGACCTCCGCCGCCTCCTGGTCGCCGGCAGCGCGATCGCCGCGATCGGGCTTGGCGTGCGCTCGACGTTCGGCCTCTTCCTCAACGACATCAACGCCGCCCTCGACGCCGACACTGCTACCTTCGCCCTCGCGATCGCCATCCAGAACCTGATCTGGGGTCTCGGCCAACCGGTCGCCGGCTCGATCGCTGACCGCTTCGGCTCGGCTCGGGTGCTCGCCGGCGGCGCGCTGCTCTACTGCGCCGGTGTCGTGCTGATGGCGACGGCCGACAGCCCCGCCCAGCTCTACCTGTCGGGCGGGTTCGTCATCGGGGTCGGCCTGGCCGCCACCAGCTTCTCGGTCGTCTTGGCGTCGATCGGCCGGCACTATCCGCCGGAGCAGCGGCCGAAGGCGCTCGGCATCGCCACCGCCGTCGGGTCGGGTGGCCAGTTCGTCTTCGTCCAGGTCGCCAACCGGATCGAGGCGGCCAGCGACTGGCAGACCGCCCTCGTCGCCCTCGGCCTCACGACCCTCGCCATCGCCGCGTTGGCCCGACCGTTGCGAGGCAATGCGACCGCCATCGACGGGAGCTCGGCCGATTCGACCGGTCAGTCAGCGAACGAGCCGGCCGAGACCCTTCGGGCGGCGATCGGCCGAGCCAGCGTCAATCGGTCCTACCTGTTGCTGTGCGCCGGCTTCTTCGTCTGCGGGCTCCACGTCACCTTCATCGGCACCCACCTGATCCCGTTCCTCGAAGCCGAAGCGGTGTCGGACTCGGTGGCCGGGCTCGCCTGGGCGCTGGTCGGTCTGACCAACATCGGAGGCTCGTACCTGGCCGGCGTGCTCGGCACCCGCCATTCGAAGGCTCGCCTCCTCGCCCTGATCTACGGGGCCCGGGGCGTGGTGATCACGGCATTCGTCGTGCTCCCCACGAGCGACCTGACCGTGGTCGGGTTCGGTGCGCTGATCGGCGTGCTCTGGCTGTCGACCGTGCCGCTCACCGGCGCGATCGTCGCCCAACAGTTCGGCACCCGGCACTCGGGCACCCTGTTCGGCATCGTGTTCCTGTCGCATCAGGTCGGCGCCTTCGCCGGCGCCTACGGGGGCGGCTGGCTGGCCGACCGGACCGGTGACTACACCGCCTCGTGGTGGGTGGCCGTCGCGTTCGCCATCGGCGCCGCCGTGATCAACCTGTTCATCGACGAGGGGCCCCAGCCGCTCGCACCGGCACCCCGGCGGGGCCCCGTGCTCCGTATCGCTCGACCCGCCGCCGGGCTCGGCGCGGTCTCCCTGTTCGCCATCTTGAGCCTCACGACGACACCGAACGCCGCGGCCGCCGCCACCGACGCCGGCTCGACGAACGCGTTCGATCGCCCGGCGATCATCTGCCTTCTCCCCCACCCGGGCCCGAGGTGAGTCGCTCGAGGTCGTCCGTCGTCGGCGCGCTCAGCCGGTCGCTCCGCGGTAGGTGATGGTGCCGGGCCCCGCCCCGGACTTGGCGGCCAACTCGGGGAGGTCGTCCTCGTAGCCGAGCACGATCAGCCGGTCCCCGGCGGCGAGTCGCAGATCGGCGGACGGGTGCATCGTGGTGGCGCCGTCCATCGACCGGATGCCGACGATCAGGTAGGCGTGCGCCCCTCGCACCTCGATCTCGCCGATCAGGCGATTGGCGAGCGGCGAGTTCGGCTGGAGCTCGATCTCGTCGAACTCCAGGCCCATCGCCCGCAGGTCGAGGTCGCCGGACGCCTCGCTGATCGACTCGAACATCTCCTCGGCGGTCGGCCGAACGATCTGGTGGGCGATCCGACTGGCGCCGATCTCGGTCGCCAGCACGACGACGTCGGCCCCACACTTGCGGAGCTTCTCCTCGGTTCGCCGATTCTCGCCCCTGGCGATGATCCGCAGCTCCCGGTTCATCGCCCGAGCGGTGAGCGTCACGAAGACGTTGGTGGCGTCGTCGGAGATGACAGCGGCGAGCACCGAGGCCCGTTCGATCCCCGCCGCCTGGAGCAGGTCCTCGTCGCTGGCGTCGCCGTTGAGGAAGAGCATCCCGTGCAGTTCCGCGTGCTCGGCGGCCTCGGGACCGGTGTCGATCGCGACGAACGGGTGCCCGGCCTCGTGCAGCTCGGCGGCCAGGCTGCGCCCCATGCGTCCGAAGCCACAGACGATGGTGTGGCCGCTGAGGGCATCGATGTCCTTCTTCATACGTCTCGCTCCGAACGCCTTGTTCAATTGTCCGTCGACGACCATCTGGATGAAGCCGCCGACCGTGTAGATGACGGCGCCGTAGCCCGCCACGATCACGAACACGGTCAGGGCTCGCAGCGGCCAGTCGGTCACCGGACGGATCTCGCCGTAGCCCACGCCGAAGATCGTGATGACGACCATGTAGAGCGAGTCCTGCACGCCCCATCCGGCGAGGAGGTAGCCGAGCACGCCGATGCCGCACACCGCCGACAAGAGCGCCAGTCCGCCCAGCATCTTCCTCGTCGCCGCCTCGTGGGCGGAAGGGCGACGGCGCTGCTCGACCGAGGTGCTGCGCTCCACCGCCAGACTCTCGCCGGTCAGGATTTCGTCGGGGTTTCCGGTTCGTGACGCATCACGGCGATGTCGGAGCGCGAGACTCCTGCGATGCGGCGCTCCTTCCTGGTCTGGCTCCTCATGGCATCGACGGCGCTCGGCTGCACATCCGGGGATACGTCGGCCCCGACGCCGACGCCGACGGCGGAGCGGCCGAACGACGAGCCGATCACGGTCACCCTGCGCCTCCCCGAAGGTGGGCACGCCGAACCGATCGAGGGCGAGGTGCGGACCGACGACGGCGAGGTGGTCGCCGCCTTCACCTTCGCCCCCGACTTCGAGTTCCTCGAGGAGGCCGCCGCGGAGAACGGCTACCGGCC
>JAWSVN010000056.1:0-2123 GCA_033851875.1 Acidimicrobiales bacterium | reverse complement strand
GCCCCGACTGGCACACTGCGGCGGTGCCCTCCCCCGTCGTCGAGATCCGGATCGAGTCGCCTCGGACCCCGGATGTCGTCGCCCTCCTCGAACACCATCTCGCCTTCAGCTACGCCACCACCGAGCCCGAGCACGTGTTCGCCCTCGACCTCGACGGGCTCGACACCCCGTCGGTCACCTTCGTCACCGCCCGGTCGGCGGGCGAGTTGCTCGGTATCGGCGCCCTCAAGGCGCTCGACGCCACCCACGGCGAACTCAAGTCGATGCACACCGTCGAGGCGGCACGGGGGCAAGGCATCGCCCGCCGGCTCGTCGAACACCTCGTCGGCCTCGCCCGTGAGCGGAAGCTGGACCGGGTGAGCCTCGAGACCGGTTCGCAGGACGCCTACGCCCCAGCCCGAGCCCTCTACGAACGGTGTGGGTTCACCCCGTGTGGGCCGTTCGCCGACTACCCCGACGCCCCGAGTTCGGCGTTCTACACCCGTGCCCTCTGACGCTGTCATCCAGAACAACCCCGACCAGCCCACCAACGACCAGCCCACCGTCGGGCTCGTCCTCGGCGCCGGCGGCACCCTGGGCGGCTCGTGGATCCGCGGCGCCCTCGACGGCCTCGAGGCGGTGGCCGGGTTCCGACCCGCCCAGGCGACCGTCATCCAGGGCACCTCGATCGGCGCCTTCATCACCGGCCGCCTCGGCGGGAGCGAGCCGCTGCCGCCCGGCGTCTTCGACGCCCTCGGACGGGTGGCGACGGTGCCTGAGCCGCCGTCGATCCGCGATCGCCTCGTGCACGGCGCCCGCCTCGGCGCGGGCGCCCTGGTGGCCGCCGCCGCGGTGACCGGGCGCGACGACCCCCGCGACTGGGTGCAGGAGGTCGCCCCCGACGCCGCCGGGCGTGTGGTCTCGATGCGGTCGCTCCCACCCCGTCGCCGGGTGGCCGGGCTGGCTGCGGCGGACGACCCGACCGCGGAGATCGCCGCGTCGGGCGCCGTGCCGTTCGTCGCCCGCCCGGTCCGCTTCGATGGCCGTCGTCACTGCGATGGCGCCGCCTGGTCGTTGACCAACGCCGACCTCGTCGGGCCCGGCGACGTCGACCTCCTCGTGGTGATCGCGCCGCGGGTGACCAGCGACGGTGGCTCGGCCACGAGCTGGACCGGTCGCCATCAGCTCCGGGTCGAGCTCGCACCGTGGGCGACGGCGAATCGGCCGTGCATTGTCGTCGCCCCGACCTCCGAGGAGTTCGAGCGTCGGAACGATCGGGATCGTCACCACGACGACGCCAGGGCCAGGGTCGAGCGCCTGGCTGCGGGCGCGTGAACTGCCGATCGGGACGATCTGTTCCTCCGCCAGGACGACAGTGCCTCCAACCGACAGTTCGTCCAGGGCTACGGACCCTCCTCCGCAGCCGCCGGACAGAGCGTGAGACAACGAAGTCTCGTGCGCCGCTCCGCCCCGAAGGATAACCGGCGGATCGGAATTTGCGACTACTGCGAGATGGCTAGGCTGGACGGCATCGTTTCCCCAGCCCCTCGCACTGCTCGCGCCGACGAGATCATCGCTTGCGCCCGTCTCCTGATCGAGAAGGGTGAAGGTGACCGCCTGACGATGCGCCGCCTCGCCGACGAGCTCGGCATCCAGGCCCCGTCGCTCTACAAGCACTTCGCCGACAAGGAGGCCATCACGACGGCCCTCCACGTCGACTACCTCGCCGCCCAGCGTGACGCCCTGCGCGCTGCGCTCGTCGGCGAACCCGACGAGGAGGGCGACCTCGTGGTCGCCGACGCGGAGGTGCACCCCCTGCTCCGGGTGGCGAGGGCGTACCGAGAACACGCCCGGGATCATCCCGAGCAGTTCCGGTTCGTGTTCCTGCTCCCCTACCCCGACGTGCCCGAGCTGCTGAAGGACATCCGTCGTCAGTGGTTCCGGGCCGCCGGCGACGACCACCTGGCCCTCGCCGCCTACGGGTTGTCGCGCGGCGTGGTCGAGATGGAGGTGTTCGGGCAGGTGCCGCGGCGCAACCGATCGGGCGCCGGCTTCGAGGCCGGGATCCGGGCGATCATCGCCCAACTCCCGGACTGACCCCGCTCAGCCCCGACCCAACCAGTCGGCGACCACCGCGTCGCGAT
>JAWSVN010000239.1:0-2899 GCA_033851875.1 Acidimicrobiales bacterium | reverse complement strand
CGACACACTCATCGCACACGAAGCTCGGCAGTCCGTGCCGGACGGTTCCGCCCTCCCGCTCAGAACCGGCTGACTGCGAGCGCCGGCAAGTGCTCGATATCGCACTGAGCCAAGTAGCTGGCGGTGTCGTGCTGCTGCGGGCGCGGCCTGCGGGTTGTCAGGCTCGGTAGATGCGAACGTCGTTGGCGTGGCTGGCGAGGGCGTTGAGGTCCTTGGGGTCACTGGTCAGCACAGCGCCGCCTGGTTCGGCGATCGCGATGACGATGGCGTCGACGGCGGAGCCCTGACGTGCGAGGGCTCTGAGGGCGCCGGCGCGTCGGGTGACGTGTTCCGGTAGGTCTTCGATGATGTCGCAGGTCTTGAGGAACCGGTTGGTGTTGGCGTCGGTGCGTTGCCGCCCGGTGATCGACTCGGCAAGCACTACTGACGGGACGATCGGAGGCCACAGGCCTTCGGCGGTGAACGCGGCGATCATGGCCGCGGCGTCGGGGCGTCGTCGGGCGAGGCGGCTCACGCCACCAGAGTCGAGGATCAGCACCGGTCAGTGGTCAGCGGTGGCTGCGGCTTCGTCGCTGATGCGCCTGGCCAGCTTGGTGGCTTTGGCGATCGCGGCCGCTGATGGTTCGCCGACGTCGTCGATGAGTTCGGCGAGGTAGCGGTCGGTCTCTTCGAGCAGCTCCTGGCGGCGCAGCTCGGCGCGGACGGCGTCCTGCAGTAGTTCCGAGGGGGAGAGCTCCCGGTTCTTGACTGCGGCGTAGAGTTCGGCGGGGAGGTAGACCTGCATCCTGGGCATACGTCTATTATACATACAGCGAGTAGCAGGAGTGCTTGGGTGGCGGTGTGTCGCTTTGCTAACGGATTGCTAGCGGCAGCCCCCCCCGGCAACGAGCGGAATCGAGCGGCAATCAGCGGGGGAGCGGCCGGCGAGAATGCCGCAGATCAGCGGGTTCTGCCGCCCCCTGCCGCTGGGCGAGAGGGCCAGCCGCAGGCTCGTTGTGATTGTCGAGCTGGCGCGAAGTTGTCGGACCGATCGAGTTCTCCGGATCCAGAGTGGTCGGCGGTGCGTTTCGATCGGGTAAGTTCGCTCGTCGCGCGCGACACGGTGGTCGTGGGCCAGCCACGATTGGACCGTAGCCGGCTCGATCACCTGACTCGAATGTCGTGATGCGAGAGCAGTCAAGCTCAGCGGTGGCACGGTTGAGCAGTTTCGTCGCTCGCACAGCGGGGCTGCTGTGGGGTCTGGGCTAGCTCCAGCGGACGCGGACGTTGTCGTTCCAGAGGTTCATGAGGTCGGCGTCTCCACTCATGTTGATGCTTGAGTCGGGTGTGCGGTTCCAGAGCCGCACGTAGAGGTCGGCTGCGGCGCCGGTGAGCATGAGGTCGGCTGCGTCACCTTCACGCGAGGTCTTGGTGTATTCGGAGCCCATGGTGACGTACCAATGCTCGCCGGCGTCCTCGGCGTGCACATGAATCACGTGCGGGCGATCGATGTCGAGTGAACGCGCGCGTGGAGCGAATCCGCACAGGAGTTCGTCAAGCATGTCGGTGGCAAAATGTGGTGCAAAGTGCGCTTTCGTGCCGCGCGCCTGCTGAGCGTCGAATCGGTGTATCGCGATCTCGCTGGCCTGTCGGCGGGCCCACATGGTGAGCGGTGTCGGCGCCGGGAGGAACGTAAAGGCGGCAACGTCGGCAGGTGCCGACTTCAGCACCTCGATCAGGTTGGCCAGAGTGTCGCGATACCAGGCGACCAGCCGGGCGTCGGCCGGATAATGGCCGTCGTTTGCGAGGTCCGGCCAGTATCGGACCAGGTCGGGGAGTTCGTCGACGTCGAGCCAGTCCGGCTCCGGAAACGCCACGTTTGCAGCCGCCCACAGGTGAATCATTCCGAGGTGACGTACTAGGTCGCCCATGTCCCAACCGGGACAGGGTGCGATCCGTGCGCTCAATTCGCCGTGCTCGGCAGCCGAGGCGAACAGCTCGCCCTCCGCAGCCACGAATCCGATGTAGTCCGTTACGTCCATGTGATGTCCACTTCGTTCGAGTTGAGTAGCTATCGAATACTGCAACTTGCACGGTGTACTATACTGCATCATGCAGTAGAGTCAAGGAGTGCCTTCGCGTCTCACGACATCGTCCTATGCCGTCTTAGGCCTGCTCGCGGTCCGGCCGTGGACCGGATATGAACTCACGCAGCAGGCAACTCGGAGCTTGCGCTTCGCCTGGCCCAAGTCTGAGCGGCTGCTGTACGCCGAGCCGAAGAAGCTCGTCGCGCACGGGCTCGCCAGCGCACTCCAGGAGTCGGTGGGCCAACGCAATCGCACCGTGTACACGATCACCGATGAGGGCCGGACAGCGCTGACGGCGTGGATGGCGACCGTGCCGCAGCCTCCCGTGCTCGAAGCCGAGGCGCTGCTGCGGCTGCTCTTCGCCGAGAACGGCAGCGTCAACAACCTCACGGCTGCGCTCGATCAGATGGCCGCCGATGCTGCCGAGATGTACGAGCAGGTCGTCACGATCAACGCGGGCTACCTCGACGGCCAGCATCCGTTTCCACAGCGAACGCACCTCTCCGTGCTCTTCGCCACGTTCCAGCTCGAGCTCTTCGACCTGATTGTCAGGTGGGTGGACTTCGCCAAGGCTGAGATCGACACGTGGCCCACGACCGAGGGTCTCGGGATGACCGATCGAACCGAGGCCATCCTCAACAAGATCAAGCAACAACGATCCCTTCTCGAATCACCACCCACAGGTCCGTGACGATGTCGGCCCAAGCAGGAACGGTCGACCGGACTCGGCGGTTGCGCCCAAGCGCCGAGGAGCGTTCCGAGGTCCCCGATGGCGCGCCCAGGCGTTGATACGGGGAGTCGGAGAGAGAACGATCGATGCGCCGTTGGTGTCG
>JAWSVN010000055.1:0-7295 GCA_033851875.1 Acidimicrobiales bacterium | reverse complement strand
TGGTCGCGGATCAGCTTCGCCACCTGGGCTCGCAGCTCGACGAAGGCCGGGTCGGCCTTGGTGTCGATCTGGTCCCGTGGGCGAGGGATGTCGACGGTGATGTCGGCGATCACCCGCGACGGTGCCTTGGCCAACACCAGCACCCGGTCGGCGAGGTAGACGCTCTCGTCGATGTCGTGGGTGACGAACAGGATCGTGCCGCTGCGCCGCTGCCACACGTCGAGCAGCATGTCCTCGAGCGCAGCCCGGGTCTGGGCGTCGACCGACGCGTAGGGCTCGTCCATCAGCAGCACGGCCGGCCGGTAGGCGAGGGCCCGGGCGATCGCCACCCGCTGCTGCATGCCGCCCGACAGCTGACGCGGGTACTTCGTGGCGTGCTCCGACAGGCCGACGTCGGCCAGGGCCTGCCCGACCCGCTCCTTTCGCTCGGCCTTCGACAGGCCCCGCCCCTTCAGCGGGAAGTCGACGTTCTCCGCCACCCGCAGCCACGGATAGAGCGAGCTGCGGTAGTCCTGGAAGACGAGGGTGAGGTCCTTGGGCACGCCGTCGACCGGCTCCCCCTCGAAGGTCACCTGGCCGCCGGTCGGCACGAGCAGACCCGACAAGGTCCGCAGCAGGGTGGTCTTGCCACAGCCCGACGGCCCGACGATCGAGACGAACTCGCCCTCGTGGATCTCGAGGTTGATGCCGCCGAGCGCCTTGTGTTCCTCGGGCTGGCCGGGGCTGTAGGTGTGGGCCAGTTCGTCGGCCGACAGCAGGGTGGCGGTCACGGTTGTCTCCATCTGAGGGTCGAGCGTTCGACGACGGTGAGCAAGGCGTTGAGCACGATGCCGAGCAGGGCGAGCACGACGAGGCCGGCCCACAGGTCGACGTAGTCGAAGTCGCGGGCGGCGCCGTTGATGCGCGACCCGACACCGTCCGGAGCCGCCACCAGTTCGGAGATCACCATCAGGATCACGGCGAGCGAGATCGACACCCGAAGGCCGGCGAACACCTTGGGTGCGGCGGCGGGGAAGATGACCCTCACGATCCGGTCCCAGCGACTGATCCGATACGCCTGAGCGGTCTCGAGCTGGAGCTCTTCGACCGAGCGGGCACCGTCGATCGTGTTGAGCAGGATCGGGGGCGCCACGCCGAAGGCGATCAGGGCGACCTTCTGGACGTCGCCGATCCCGAACACGACGAGCGACACGCCGAGCAGGGCGGGCGGCGGGATCGCTCGCAGGAAGTGGATCGACGGTTCGAGCAGTTCGCTCAGCACGCGGGAGCGGCCGATCGCCATGCCGAGGGCGATCGAGCCGGCGGCGGCGAGGAAGAACCCGTATGCGATGCGCACGACGCTCGGGATGATGCTGTCGGTCCAGGCGGCGGTGTCGGTGAGCCAGTCGTTCCACACGGTGGGCAACACGTCGCCGGGTGAGGGGTAGTACGGCGACGTCGACCGGTTGGCGAGGAACCACCACACGGCGATCACCCCGACCAACACTGCGGCCTTGAGAACGACGTCGCCGAGGCGTTCACGAGCGGTCATCGGCCGTCCGCCTGACCGATGCGGTTCCAGCCGAACAGCCGCCGCTCGAGGGCCTCGAGCACGATGTAGAGCAGGATGCCGATCACCCCGGTGACGAGGGTGTAGGCGTAGGACAGTTTCACGTTGCCGCTGAGACGGGCCGACCCGATCTCGACCCCGAGGCCGCCACCGCCGCCGGCCACGATCTCGGCGGCGATCACGACGATCAGGGCGACCGACGACGCGATCTTGACGCCGGTGAAGATGAACGGCGACGCGGCCGGCAGGTTGACCCTCAGGGCCCGCCGGAAGCCTCCGAGGCCGAAGGCTCGAGCGGTGTCGACGCCCACCTCGTCCATCTCCTTCATCCCGTAGATCGTGTTGAACAGCAGCGGCCACAGGCACGCGTAGGTGGCGAGGAACGCCTTCATCGGAGTGCCGAGCCCGAACTGCAGGATCGCCAGCGGGATCAGCGCCACCGACGGGATGGGGCGCAGGAGTTCGACCACGACGATCGCAGCCCGGTAGGCCCGCTTCGACAGGCCGAGCAACAGGCCGACCGGTACCGCGATGAGGATCGCCCGCACCAGTCCGTAGAACGATGCCCACAGGGTCGTGCCGACGGCGCTCCAGAAGTTGCCGTCGTCGAGCAGCCCGAACGACTCCCCGACCAGCGACGAGGCCGGCGGGAGATAGTCGGCACTCACCAGCTCGGCGCGGGTGAGCAGCTCGACGAATCCGAACATCACCAACACCCCGACGACGCCGCGCACCCACGAGGTGGGAAGGGCGAGGGGTCGTCGGGGTGCGGTGGCAGTCATCTTCAGCTGATGCGGCGTGTGTGGGATGCGGTACGTCAGTTACCGATGACGTGGTCGGCGCTCGACATGGCGTCCGACAACAGGCCCTGCTCCAGCATCAGGTCGGGGACTGCCTGGAGGGCGCCGACGTCGAGGCCCGACACCATGTTCGGGTAGTTGAGGGTGGCAGCGAGCTCTTCGCTGGCCGAGGTGTAGGTCGGCACGATGGCGGCCAGCGCGCCCTCTTCGTTGACGGCGATGTCGGTCGCCTCGACGAGCACCCGGTTGAAGGCGGCGATCGTGTTGGGGTTGGCCTCGGCGAACTCCGCGGTCACCTGCCAGCCGGCCACGGGGAAGCCGTCGAGCGTGCCCGAGAACATGTCGACCACGAGGGTGGCGTCGAGGCTGGTGCGGGCGATGGTGCCGAACGGCTCGACGACCGAGATCACGTCGACGTTGCCGAGCTCGAGGGCTCCCACCTGCTCGGGGAACGGGATCTCGACGAGGGTCACGTCGTCGAGGCTGAGCCCGGCTTCCTGGAGGTGGATCTGGACCGTCATCTGCACGATGTTGTTGAGGGTGTTGACCGCGATCGTCTTGCCGGCGAGATCGGCCGGACCCTCGATGCCGGAGTCGGGCAGGGCGTAGAAGCCGCCGAACAGGTCGGCGCCGCGCACGGCCTCCTGGGTGATCACGAGCGGGATGCCCGCCTCGATCGCCTTGTAGGTCGACGGGTAACCGCCGAACGCGAAGTCGATGTCGCCCGCCTGGAGCGCCGGGATGGCGGCGGCGCCGCCGGCTGCGAACTCGGTGGTGACGGTGAGCCCTTCGGCCTCGAACAAGCCGCGCTCGATGGCGATGAACACCGGCGCCACGTCCGCGATCGGGATCAGGCCGAGGGTCAGCTCGGTGGTCTCGGGAGCGCCGTCGGCCATGTCGTCGCTCGAGTCGTCGTCGCTGGCGGCGTCGTCNNGGCGTCGTCGCTACCGGAGTCGGTCGACTCCTCGGTCTCGGCGGCGTCGTCGCTGCCGGAGTCAGCTCCTTCACTGTCGCTTCCGCCACAGGCCGACGCGACCAGTACGAACGCAAAGATCAGCGCCAAGAGGCGCAAGGAATTGCTCTTCATCATGTCTCCCCAGTTGTTCGGATGGACGCGTGACGCCCGTCTCACCGCAGCACCATAGCTGGTCGACAGGATTGTCCACAATCATGTTTGCAACGTGCGGCCAGTTGCTGGGGAGTGGTCGGTCCTCAGGACATCAGTTCGCCAGATCGGTGATGATGGCGCGACCGACGTAGGCCCCGGCCTCGAGTTCGTCGAACACGGTCGGCAGCTCGCTGAGCGGCGCAGTGCGGCCGACGTGGCTGCGGACCTTGCCGGCGGCGGCCAGGTCGACGAGCTCGCGCATGTCCTGCACGGTGCCGACGACCGAGTAGATCATCGTGATGCCCTTGCGGAAGAACGTCCACGGCGCGATCTCGATGTTGCCCTGATCCGTCGGCGGGATGCCGACGGCGACGAACAGCCCGCCGCGTCGCACCATCTGGATGCCGAGATCGAACCCGGCCTTCACCGCGGCGAAGACGAGCACCGCGTCGACGCCGCCCTCGGCGCCGAGTCGCTCGGCCTCGGCGGGCTCCATCACCTGATCGGCGCCCATCTCCTTGGCGAAGGCGAGACGGTCCTCGCCGATGTCGACCCCGACGACGTCGTAGCCGAAGCTCTTGGCCAGCTGGACCGCGTAGTGGCCCAGCCCGCCCGAGGCGCCGATGATGCCGATCGTCGAGCCGGGGTTGATCTGGTGCTTGAAGAGTTTCTTGATGGCGCCGTAGGCGGTGAGGCCACCGCAGGCGAGGGCGGCTTCGTGGTCGCCGACCGAGTCGGGCAGGGTGACGAGCGACTTGGCGTAGACGCAGAACTGTTCGGCGAAGGTGCCCATGATCCCCTTCGCCTGGGCGCAGAGGCGGGGCTCGCCACCAAGGCAGTGCTGGCACGCGCCACACCAGTAGCCGCCGCCGGTGCCGCCGAGGCCGAGGATGACCCGGTCGCCGACCGAGGTGAAGCGCTCGGCTCCTTCGCCGAGTTCCTCGACGACGCCGATCGCCTCGTGGCCGCAGACAGGCACCACGACGCCTTCCCAGTCGCCTCGTGCGAGGTGGAGGTCGGAGTGGCAGACGCCGGCCGAGGTGATCCGCACCCGGGCGTGGTCGGGCCCCGGGGAGGGCACGTCGACGCCGGTGGCGATCGTCAGGGTGCCGTCGCTGATCTGCGCCTGTTGCATGTGGTTCTCCTCGCTCGAACGGTCGCGGCGCGGGGCCGACGAACGCCGGTCCCCACGGGCGAGGCGATTCTGTCACCGCCGCTCGGCCGACGCCCATCGGCGGCCTCCGGCTGCACGCGCCCGGCCCGGCGAGATGGTCCGCGCTACGCCTCTGCCGCTCGCCGACGGGCCTCGACCATCAACTCGGGATCGCCTCGACGCCACCAGACGATCAGCTTCACCTCGCGGAAGCGCCAGCCGTCGGGGGTTCGCCGGAGTCGATGGTCGTAGTAGCCGCCGATCGTGAACTCGGGCTCGGGCCAGTCGTTCAGGAAGTGCGCGGCCCGCACGTACATGCGACAGCGAGCGGTGTCGCCGTCGTCGGCGAGGTCGACGAGAGGGTTGGTCATCGAGTGCTGGGTGGCGTCGAGGCCAGGAAACAGCGACTGGAGCCGGGCGATCCACTGCTCGGTCGCCACGACCTCCGGTTCGCCGCCGCTGTAGGAGGAGTAGTCGACGACCACCTCGTCGTCGAAGAGCTGGCGGTAGCCCTCCCAGTCCTGCTGGTCCATCCCGTAGCCGTAGAGGTAGACCTGCCGGGTGATCGCCTCGTGGTCGGTGAAGCTGATCATCGACACAGCAGGGGCGCGAGGAGGTCGAGGGCCGAGTCGTCCTTGGCCGAGATCTGGCAGCGGGAGATCCCCATGGTCTCGAGCCACTCCATCGACGCCGCCACCTTCGACGGAGACCCGAAGAACCTGCCGTAGAGGCCGTCTCCGAGCAGCTCCTCGATCCGTCGGGTTGCCGGATCGTCACCGACCCCACACATCGCCATCATGCCGATGCCGATCTCGGGATCGATGGCGCGGACACCATCCACGAGATCGACGAGATCCTGCTCGGTCACCGTCGCCAACAGCTCGAGGTCCTGGGAGCCGCCGCGAGTCGCCTTGCTGGCGGGTTTGATCTCGACACGATCACACAACGGTGTGACCTCACGGGTGGTCCGAGGCCCACCGATTGCGCCGACGAGGGGCGGCGGCGCGCACCCCGGCGCACCCGCCAGTTCGATGTCGACCTGGTAGTAGCGGCCGTCGAAGCTACAAGCACCGTCGCGCAAGAGGGAACCGATGATGCGGGCGGACTCCACGAACGCGCCGGCCCGATCGCGTGGTTCCGGGAAGTCCAGCCCGGCCGCGTCGATCTCGGCTCGCATCCAGCCGGCGCCGAGCCCGAGTTCGAAGCGACCGCCGGAGATGTGCTGGGCGCTGAGTGCTGCCTGCGCCACCTCGACCGGGCTGCGGAACAGGTTGTTGACGAAGGCGGTCGTGATCCCGACGGTGGAAGTGGCAGCGGCGATCGCTCCGACCGTCGTCCACAGGTGCGGGCACGTGCGGCTGGTGCCGAAGAAGTGGTCGGCGACCGACACGAAGTCCCACCCCTGAGCTTCGCGTCGCCGAGCCCAGTCGACCGGATCGATCGACATGTCCATCAGGTTGGTGACGTACTCCATCAGCGGGCCCCTCCCGACCTCGGCCGGAACCTGGGGACCATCGGCAGCTCGCGGATCGCCCGCAACTGGAACGACGAATTCCACTCGAGCTCGCCGACGCACGGCAGCTCGAAACCGTCGAGGGCCGCAACGAGCTCCTCGAGTGCGACGCGAGCCTCGAGCCGCGCCAACGAAGCTCCCGGGCAGAAGTGGACGCCGCGCCCGAAGCTCAGCAGTTCGCCGAGGTTCTCGCGGTCCGGGTCGAAGCGCTGTGGGTCGGGGAAGACGCTGGGATCGTGATCGGCGGCCAGGTAGCCGACCATCACGGTGTCGCCTGCCGCCATCTGGACCCCGTGGAAGTCGACGTCGCGGGTGCACGCCCGTTGATTGACTGCACTCGGGGTCGACATCCGCAACCCCTCCTCCACGACTCGGCCCACCAGCTCGCCATCACCGGACATCCGCTGCCACCAGCCGCAATCGTGGGCGAGCGCAACCATCAGCTGGGACAGCAGATTGGTCGTGGTCTCGTTCCCGGCCACGAGCAGTTGACGCACGATGCTCTGGATCTCGTCGTCGCTCAACATCGGCTCGGCCTCACCACCGAGCTCGGCCTGCTCCTCGGCGTCGAGCCGGGCGTGAACCAGCTGCGACATGATGTCGTCGGCCAAACCTTCGCCGCGCTTGCGCTCGATCTCGGCCTGGATGAACTCGGCGAGCTCGAGCTTGTGTTCGAACGCCGTGACGAAGGCATCGTCGTCGAGGCCCGCTCCGATGTCGCTGACAGCAGCGTCGGACCACCGCTTGAAGTCGGCGACTCGATCGTCGGGCACGTCGAGCCCCGCGGCGATGACCCGAACCGGCAGCGGGATGGCGAAGCTGGTCACGAAGTCGACGGTGCCGCCATCGGTCCACCCCGCGATCAACTCGCGACAGATCGTTCGGATCCGCTCCTCGTAGCGTCGCGCCGCTCGAGGTGTGAAGGCTCGAGCGATCAGCTTCCGGTTGCGGCTGTGGGCGGGCGGGTCGAGGGTCAACAGGGTGGGAACCTGGCCACGCAGTCCCCCCGGCGGAGTCAGGGCGGCGATGCGCGCCTGCGCGACAGGCGATGGGTTGGTCAACCCGAGGCCCCCCGACTGCGACGAGAACGTCTCGGTGTCGGCGACGACCTCGCGGACTCGCTCGTGGGCGGTCACGAGCCAGAACCCCCGGCCGACGTCGACCCACACCGC
>JAWSVN010000054.1:4722-8614 GCA_033851875.1 Acidimicrobiales bacterium | reverse complement strand
GACGTGGCGAGAACGCGAGCGTGCAGCCGACCTGGCGTCAATCTGTACATTTCAGCGTATTTCGCTACAATCGCGGATATGACCGACATGTCCGTCACCGATGCCCGGGCCCGTCTCGCCGACGTGGTCGACCGCGCCCGCATCGGCCGTCGCCCGGTGTTCCTGACTCGACGGGGCCATCGCGTCGCCGCCGTCGTCGACGCCGCCCAACTCGATGAGCTTCTCGAGGCCGCCGAAGACCTCGCCGACATTCGAGCCGCAGCGGCCGCTCGGGCCGAGATGGAAGAAGCCGGCGAGACAGCGATCCCCTGGGACGAGGTGAAGGCCGACCTGGGTCTCGCCTGACGATGGCCTACGCGATCGACATCGCGCCTGCGGCTGTCCGCCAGCTCCGCAAGCTCGACCCTCCGGCCCGCCGGAGAGTCCAGGCAGCGATCGAACTGCTCGCGCAGGACCCTCGCCCTCCCGGTGCGAAGAAGCTGGTCGGCGGCGAAGGCGAGTGGCGGGTCCGCACCGGCGACTACCGAGTGATCTACGAGGTCCGAGACGACGTCTTGATCGTCCTGGTCCTCGCCGCGAGATCTACCGCTGATTGCCGACCCGCCAAACGCGTCACCTGATCTCCGGTCGACCGAGACCCTGCAAGGATGTCGCCATGCGGCTCGTGACCTTCTGTGGCAGCGCTGGTGCCCGCTCGTCCAACCAGGCCCTCCTCGACGTCGTCGGCGCCGCGCTCGTCGAGCGAGGCTGGGAGGTCATCCCGGCCCTCGGTCTGCCCGACATCCCGATGCTCGACCCGGCGATCGCCGACGACACCACTCCCCCGGCCGTCGCCTCGTTGCGCACACAGTTCGAGTCGGCCGACGCGGTCGCCGTCGCCATCCCCGAGTACGGGGGTGGTGCAGCGGGGTGGGCCAAGAATGCCCTCGACTGGATGGTCGGTTCCGGCTCGCTCTACGGCCGGACTGTCGCCGTCCTCAGCGCCGGCACCACCGGCGGGCCCAACGCCCTCCCCCAAATCGCCCGCACCCTCACCTGGCAGGGCGCCAACGTCGTCGCCACCTGCGGCGTCGCCGCCCCCGCCACCAAGCGCGACGCCAACGGCACCATCGACGATCCCTCCACGCTCACCGCACTCACCAGCGTCGCCGACCGCCTCGCCACCGCTGCGACCGACCCCGAACACATCGATCGGCTGGTGACCGAGACCCTCGACCCGCTCGACATCCCCCGCGACGACCGCACCGGCCGAAGCTGAGCCTCGAGAGGACGCAACCCCCTCCGGAGGTGGGTGTCACTCGAGTTCGGTTGATTCTCAGTAGCGGTCGGCGTCGGGGTGCTCGCCGCCGAAGATCCAGGGGTCGACGCAGTCGTCCTCTTCCTTCTCGATCGCGTCGGCCTCCTCGTTGAGGGCGTTGGCGACGGCGTTGGCCTTGCCCTCGCTGTCGTAGACGCCCACGACACCACCGTTGGGGCCGTGCACGACCCACCGCGAACCGACCTGGTCGACACCGAACTTGCCGCCCTCAGCGGGCGAGTTGAGGTTCCCCTTGCCCTTGCGGTCGAACTGGCGCTCGGCCTTGTGCATGGTGTCGTTCAGCCGCTCGGCGTAGGAGGCAGCGTCCTCGGCGCCGACGTTGGAGAACAGGGTGTCCCAGCCGGGCTTCGGACCACTGGCGATCACGACGTGGCCGTGGCCCTCGACGATCGACTTGATCGTGCCGGGCTCGATCGGCGGACCGAAGTCGGGGGCGCCGCTGCCGGCGGTTCGTTGTCGCCAACGTCCCGCTTCTCGTGGTTCGTTGGCAGCAACGAACCCCATATGGGCAGAACCTGCCGATGAACCCCGGGCGGGCGGGGCGACAGCGTCAGTCGAGCGTCCAGCAGAAGCCGTCGGGCACGTTGTCGACGTCGTCGGGGAACAACGCCGTCCAGTACCCCGCCTCGTCGATCCGCATCGTCCACGGGCCACACCCGAAGTGCGCCGACGACCACTCCCAGCCGCCCGAGACCTCGGTCGGCTCGGTGGTGAGCAACTCGGTCACCAAAGGAAGCGCGATCATGCCCGGGTAGAGGCGGCTGAACGCCTCGGTCGGCGGTTCGCCCGGCAGGTAGCCGCCGCCGTCCGGCGTCAACTGGAAGGTCGGACCGATCTCGTCCATCCTCACGATCGTCGCCTCGGTCGAGACGGTGAACGGGGCGAGGAACTGGCAGTAGGTCCAGCCGGCCTCGACCGACAGCGACCGCGGCGGTGCACACGTCTCGTGCACGCGAGAGAACGGCACGTCGGGCGTCTCGAACTCCTCGACGACGACGTCGAGCCACGACGCAGCCTCATCGGTACCGACCGAACCGGCGGCCAAACCGGAACGCCGCGTGCCGGCATGGACGAGCAGGTTCCCGAACTGGAGGAACGTGGATCGCTGCATCACCTGACCCTCGCGATGGAGCGTGAGGTCGAGCCGAGCGTCGGCGTCGGCGGCTCCGCCACCCGCCGCCGGTTCGACGACGATGCCGCTGCCGACGGCGTCGAGCGGACACTCGGACGCGCCCGCCGCCATGTCGTCGAGCTGCCGTCGAGCGAGGCCCGCGGTGGGGAACACCGCGACCTCCTGGATCAGCTGCCGGACGATCGAGAAGTCGGGTGTCTGTTGCGACCACTGGTGGGAGTACCGGGCGTCATAGTGGGCGGCACCGCGCCGGAAGTCCTGCAGGCACTCGACCTCGTCCACCGGATCCCACCACAGCGGCGCCGAACCCGACTGCCAGGGGCCGACGCCGGGGTCATCGACGAAGCCGTCGAGCACCGTCGGGTCGGTGCCGAAGGTCCCGTAGCCGTAGAAGATGTCGCCGTAGTCGGGTCCGCACTCGAACTTGATGTCGCCGTTGACGCCGTTGTTGAACGGGCCGAGCGCCGGCTCGACGGTGCCGGTGCGGATGATGTTCTCGGGCGACTCAGCGAAGCGGAGCAGCACGACCGAGCGGTCGACGCCGTCAGCGAGCTCCCCGGTCCAGAATTCGACACCGCCCGCTTCGCCTTCGCGACTCAACACGTTGCGGTAGAGGTGGCGGACGAACGCCTCGTCGTCGAGCTCGCCGGTCGCTGCCTGGAACTCAGGGGAGCCGACGAAGAAGTAGGCCATGCGGGGCAGGGTCCACTCGCCTCGCCAGTAGCCGTCGAGCCAGAACTCGTAACCGCCCGCATCGGGCGTGCGACCGAGGCCGGCGGCGTAGAGGCGAGCGATCGAGTCGGTGTACTCCTCACACGCCGTCTCGGTGAAGGCCTGCCCCGGAACGGCCGCCTCCGACGGCGTGCCCGGCACCACGCCGAGGGTGCCGAGAAGCGTGACCAGCGTGATGATCACCGACCGACGTCGGCCGGTCGCGCGAGTGGGTCGAGACTGTTGCTGGGTTGCCGCCTGCATGGCGGGAGACGCTACTCGCCGCTGGACGTGGTTCTGTGTCACCAACGTCCCACCTCGCGTGGTTCGTTGGCAGCGATGAACCCCATGTGGCACGAACCTGCCAATGAATCGGGCCCCAAAGAACGAGAGCCGCAGGTTTGGGTGCGCAGTCGACGGGTACCCCGTTGCCAACGCCAACCCTCCAAAGAAAGGCCACCGCAGATGAGTGGAGAAACCGACCAGATCGCCGGACGCATCAAGCAGGCCGCCGGTGATCTCACCAACGACGAGCAGCTCGAGCGCGAGGGCGAGACCCAGGAGAACGCCGGCAAGCTCAAGGACGCCGTCGACGACGTCAAGGACAAGGCCAACGACGCCATCGACAAGGTGATGTCGAAGCTCAACTGATCACCCCCTCACGAAGCCGCCCGGGTCCCCCTCCCGGGCGGCTTCGTCGCGTCACGGCCGCCGCTCCTCTGGCCTCGCTC
>JAWSVN010000054.1:0-4697 GCA_033851875.1 Acidimicrobiales bacterium | reverse complement strand
GTTGGCAGCAACGAACCCCATGTGGGCAGAACCTTCCAGCGAATCCGGGCGCAGCGAGCCGCGACCAGCCGCGACGATGCGGCTCAGGCCCGCTCCCCTACGCTCGCGCCATGCGGCGAGCACTCCATTTCCTCACGGCCCTTCTCTTTGTCGGCGGCTGCGCCGCCAGCGATGCGATCGAGGCCACCGGCGAAGTCAGCGACACCACCGCCACGACGGCCGACGCTGGTGGCGAGTCGAGCGTCGAGACCATGACGACCACCACCGCTCCGCTCGACACGACGACGACCGACGCGCCACCCGCCACCGAGCCCTTCGACGACTCGGCCACGACGACGACCGGCCCTCCTGACAACAGCACCGACAGCGACCCCGAGTTCGACGCCCTCGTCGCTGCGGCGGCCTCGCGCCTCGGCGAGCTCCAGGAACGGGGCTTGGCCGCCGGCTTCGAGGAAGGCAACGACATCCCGCCGTTCGACCCGACCGGCTGCCCCCTGACCGACGACCCGACCCTCTCGAGCTGGGCCGTCGAGATCGAAGCCATCTTCTGCGCGTCGGACGACGCGGGGCTGGTGCTCACCGTGCTCTTGCCGCTCGACCCCGAGATGCTCGCCGACTTCAGGGCGTCGGTCGAAGAGGGTGGGCAACCCGAGCGTCCGTTCCGCGGCGGCACGATCGTGGAGTTCTGCGAGCTCTCCACCTGCCTCGCCATGTTCGAGGGGCAAGGCCTCGCCGTCATGGTCCGCGGCAGCGAGACAGCCGGCGACTATCTGGAGGCCCACCTCGAGGACGCGCTCGCCGCGGCGGCCGACCTCGACCTCGACCTGATCGACTGGACCAGGGGCTGACCACCTTGCCCGCCCCCGCTGGCGCGAAACAGCGGCGAGCCTGTCACCCCGGTCCCGTAGGCTCGGCGAGATGGATGGGGAACGCGGAGGAGTGATGCCGAGGTCGCCGCGATGACGGGGCGCCAGATCCCGCGCTTCGAGCCGATCGAGACCGAACGGCTCCGCATCCGCCCCGTCCAACCCGGCGACGTCGACGCCCTGCAGCAGCGACGCAGCGACCCGACGACGGCCGAGTTCCAGGCGTGGGACGTGCCGTACCCCCTCGACCGGGCCCAGGCCCTGATCGACGACGTCGTCGCCCTCGACGCCACCCCGCCCGGCGACGGCTGGTTCCAGGTCACCGTCGTCGAACGCTCGACCGACGCCATCGTCGGCGACCTCGCCGTGCACGCGACGTTCGACGCCCGCTGCGCCGAGCTCGGCTGGACCCTCGACGTCGACGCCCGGGGGAAGGGCTACGCCACCGAAGCGGTCACCGCCCTCGCCGCCTGGTGCGTCGAGCTCCTCGGCGTGTCGCGGGTGTCGGCCACCATGCACCCCGACAACCACGCCTCGGCTCGCGTCGCCGAACGGGTCGGCATGGTCTTCGAAGGGATCGCCGAGAACGCCTTCTGGCTCGACCGCCACGACGGCACGGCCGAGAACTCCCACGACCTCCGCTACGCCATGACCGCCGACCAGTGGCGGGCGTGGCGCGAGCGGCCACAGTCGGCGGCCGGCGAGGTGCACCTCGTCCCGATCGAGCCGGGCAACATCACACAGCTCGAGACGCTGCGGACCCATCGTTCGCAGGAGCGGTTGGTAGCGCCGATGGCGGCGTCGATGTTCGACGCGGTGAGTCACCTCGTCAGCGACAGCGCCGCGGTGCCGTGGTTGCGTGGCGTGCGGGCCGATGGCGAGATGGTCGGCTTCGTGATGCTGGCCGAACCGACGGCAGAGCGACTCGACGCCTACCTCTGGCGACTCCTGATCGACCGGATGCACCAGCGCCGCGGCGTCGGTCGACAGGTGCTCGACGCCGTGGTCGCGCAGGCCAAGGCGTGGGACGCGCCGGCGCTGACGGTCAGCTGGATGCCGGGCCCCGGGTCACCCGAGCCCTTCTACCTCGGCTACGGCTTCCACCCGACCGGCACCAACGATCACGGCGAGATCGACGCCCGCCTCGACCTCTGACCCGCCGCCGGCAGCGCAATTGCCTCCGAGGCCGGTCGTGGTCTGCGGTTCTTTGTCGCCAACGTCCCACCTCTCGTGGTTCTTTGGCAACAACGAACCCCATGCGGGCAGAACCTGCCAACGAGTGGGCCTGCCAGTGATCGGGGACTCGCCGAGATCAGTCCGCGCCGGGCATGGCGATGTCGCAGACTGGTCCGGTCGAGCGGACGAGGCGCTCGTCGAGGGTGAAGAGCGGCGCATCGAGCATTTCAGCAACAGCGACATACGCAGCGTCATATGCCGTCAGGTTGTCCCGCAGTTCCCAGACCCGCCCGGCGACGGCGCCGAACGGGACGAGGTCGACGGCAAGCCGCTCGAGGTCGGCGAGGGCGAGCGCGCCGGCGGTCTCGTCGACGGCCGAGCGGGCGACCGTCCTGCGGACCACGTTCGCCACCTCGAAGGGCAGCAGGTGCGGAGCGAACAGCGCGCCGGAGGCGAGGGTCGAGGCACAGGCCTCGCCGTGCGGTCCGCCATCGAGCAAAGCGGCGACAACGACGGAGGCGTCGACGACGATCGTCACCGGCGATCGGCGGAGAGGTCAGCGAGGATCGAGTCGCGATCGACCCGCTGCCCGGACGCACGCTTCCGTCGGGAGACCTCGGCCATCAACTCGGCCACGTCAGGCTTGTTGGCCAGGTGTTCCAACTCACCGAGAAGGTACTCCTGCAACGAGCGGCCCTGGCGAGCCGCCCGGGCCGCCAGCTCATCGCGAACATCGTCGGGCACGTGACGAATCGTGATCGAAGGCATGCATGCAAAATAGCAGCATCACCTTCATATTGACAGCGGGTCATCCGGTGACGACTCCCCACGCCTCGACCGCCCGAACCGGGCGTGACACCTCACCCCGGATCGGATCGAGGTCGATCCCCGCACACAGCCCAGCGGGAACGCACGCGACCGTGACCTCGTAGACCACCACCGAGGTCAACGTCCCCTCGAACGGCTCGGTGAACGTCACTCCACAAACAGGCTCCTCACCCTCTCGGGCGGGAACCCATTGCTCGCCCTGCCCACACGTCGCGACGAGAGCGCCGTCGACGAACCACAACGACTCGACCGGCGAAGCGGTCACCGTCGCCGAGACCCCGAACACGCCGAGCGACGCCGTGTTCGTGACCGATGACCAACCCGGCTCGTCAACCCAGAACCAGACCGGCAACTGCACCAGGTGCGGGATGTCCCAGCCCTCGGGCGACGACTCCGCGCCGATCGCAGGGACACGAATCTCCGCCCGGGCCGAGCGAGCGAGGACCTCTCCCAGCTCGGCCGGCACGCCGTCCTCGACGCGCCACACGAACCACGTCACCTCACCGTCGTCACCGGTGCACAACAAGAACCCGAACTCGTCGTCTGGCGCCGCACCCTCGAGCACCAGCCCGAGCCGTTCCCGCATGAAGCCATACGCCGCCGCCAACTCCACCCCAGCGACATCCAGAACCGCCGCCACCTCGCAGACCCGGAGCGGATCGCCCCCAACAGTCTCTCCCGCCGCGGTCAACGTCTCGACGAACCCCGCCACCTCCAACGACGCCGAGTCCTCAGACGACTCACCCGCGACCGCCATTTCCGGAAAGTTCGTCGGGTCGCGGTTGACCTGAATGTCCTCCGCAGCGACAGCTGCGGGAACGCCCACTACTGCGAACAGGATGAGCCAGATTGCCGTCCATCGACGAGCCACTGTCCCTCCTCCTTGACGAGGAAGACCACCACTTCGTTCGGCTCGCTGTTGCCGGGGGTCACGACTTCACCATCGGAGTCGACCACCTCGAAGCTCGCGAGTCCGCACTCCTCGAGGACAGCTGCGTCCGGCCCGGCGAAGATCACCTGCTGGATGGTGAATGACCGATTCCCGAGCAACGACTGATCGTTCGATCTCCAGCCGGCGAAGAGCTCAACATGGGTTTCGAGGTACTCGGCAGTCGTAGCAAGCGCCATCTGCTCCAGCGACCGATCGAAGTCTGTGGTCGCAGTCACCCAAGCTGCCTGGAAGGCCTCGTAGGCCGCGATTACCTCGAGCTCCTCGGGCGTCCACTCGGGCTCGGCCTCGGTCCTTGTCGTCGCGGCTTCGGTAGTCGACGGTTCGGTCGTCGACGTGGTCGAGGAGCTCGACGTCGACGCCACCGTCGTCGGCGCCACGTCGTCACCCGACGACGAGCACCCCGCCACCAACAGAACAAGCGCCGCCATGAACCGCCTCAACATCCCCACGACCGTAGACGCCGACCCGCTCCACTCCCCATGGGGACCCCGACCCACCCACACCCCCACTTCGCGAGATTGGGTCAACGAGACGGCGCCAGGGACCCGGACACCGACCCAATCCCGAACAACCGAAGCCCGGCGCGAGATTGGGTCGACGAGAGGGCGCCAGCCGCCCGGAGAACGACCCAACGCCGAACAGCCGGGGCCCGGCGCGAGGTTGGGTCAGTGAGCGGGCGCCAGCCGCCCGGACAATGACCCAATCCCGAACANNCGAGATTGGGTCAACGAGACGGCGTCAGGGGCCGGGAGAGTGACCCGATCCCGGGGAGGCAGGCGGCGAGGGAGAGGGTGGGGAGTCCGAGGCGGAGGCCGGCGGGCGGCGGAGGCGGACCAGGCCGGCGACCAGCGCCAAGCCGGCGGCGACGACCGCGG
>JAWSVN010000053.1:0-12081 GCA_033851875.1 Acidimicrobiales bacterium | reverse complement strand
GCCGGCCTCGCCGAGTGGCATGCCGAGAGGCTGGCGAGGGCCTGATCGGCCACCGGCCCGTAGCCCCGACGCGGCCTGAAGTGGCTACCTGAGCGGCTCACCACCGCCGAACGTTTGGCCTTCGGCAGGGCACACGTACCGTCCGAGTCGTGACTCCAATGCGACCTCTTGTAGCGAATGGTACCGTGGATTCCATGCTGGTATCGATCGACCGGGCGGGCCGAATCGTCGTTCCCAAGGAAGTACGGGAGCGATTCGATCTGGGACCCGACGCGCAGCTCGAACTCGAGGCCGACCACACCGGCATCCACCTCCGACCCCTCCAGCCATCACGACGCGCCATCGTCGAGGCCGAGGACGGCCTCCCCGTCATCCCGGCGACCGGCACGGTCCGCTCGACCGACGCCGACGTACAGAGCTGGCGTGATGCCGACCAACGCTGAGCGATACGCCGTCGACACGAGCGTTGCCGTCCCAGCGCTCGACGCCAACCACGCCGCTCACGACGCCTGCCGAGCGACGTTGGTCCGCCACCGCCCGGCGCTGGCCGGTCACGCGGCGTTCGAGACCTTCTCGGTGCTCACCCGAATGCCCAGCGGTCTCGCCATCGATCCGGTCTCGGCTCTAAGTGCCTTGACTGCTGCCTTCGGTCGACCGATCGGTCTCAACTCCCGGCAAGCCGGCGCCTTGTTCGGGCGACTGGGCAGCATCGGCATCGTGGGTGGCGCCGTCTACGACGCGCTCGTGGCGGAGGCGGCAAGGGTGCACGACACCACTCTGCTGACTCGCGACCGGAGGGCGCAGCGCACATACGACCTCCTCGGCGTCAACCACCGCTACGTCGACTGACGCGCTCGGAACCGTTCGACGGTCACCCAACGGCCGTGCCGCCGTCGGCAGCGCGCTGAACCTCCGCCGCGTTGAGACCCTCTCGCCAGCGCGGGGTGTCGAGCGACGTGGAGCGGAGGCGACGAAAGACCTCGGCCCCGTACCAGACGGCCATCACCAGCACCGCCACGCCGGTGATCCACCACAACGCCCAGCCGGCAACGGCGAAGCCCGATGCGGCGATCGTCATCCTCGACGACATCGGGAACTGGTCGGCGAACGAGGGGGCGCTCTCGTCGCCCACGGTCGCCTTCGCCGAACCACCGCCGACCGGCGCCTCCGCGTCGTCCACCGTGCGGCCGGTGTGGACCGTCCGATCACCGTCGGGAGCCTCCTCGATGACGACCACCGTCGAGCGCATCCCAGCATCGGCACCGTCCGGGACGTCGCTCCGTTTGATGTCGACGGTTCGCCCGCCGAACGGATGCGGCAAGCCTTCCTCGATCATCCGCAGACCGAAGACGCCCGCCGCCAGCCCCGTCGGGAGGAGGATCTCGGTCGGCCCGTCGATGAAGCCGATACCCACCACGCCGATGAGCGCCGCCACGCCGACCTGCAACCCGCGTTGTCGCTGCCAGCTCGACGCTCGCACCACCCGACCGATCCATTGCGCCTCGGCCACGACGTCAGCGGACACGGTCGCGTTGGCCGCGATCCTGGCGACCGCCGCCGGGTCGAGCGTTCGGCGGGCCAAACGCTGTCCGAGCGTGCGTCCGTAGCGACGCCGACCACGCACGCTCTCGAAGAGGATGATCGCGACGATCGGCACGGCGGTTCCCCAGAACAGGACGAGCCACACGAGGAGCACGAGGCTGGCGACCACGCCTACCACCACCCCACTGCGATACCGCTGTGCATCGAAGGTCGCGACGCCACCCGTCGCGGTGTCGACGGCCACGTCGACCGTGGTCCCGAGCTTCGGTTGCCGTCCGCCACGTCGCTCGGCCTCGACGAGCAGTCCGTTGGCGCCGTTCGCGAGCCGATAGGAGATGAGGGAGGCCTGGGCGGGGCGTCCGTCGGTGCCGACGAGGTCTCGGTGTCCAACCACCACTCCCTGGGTCTGCCACGACTCAGGGGGATGGCGACCCAACGCTCGCGCCCGCAGACCGGCGAACCACAAGCAGAGCGCGGTGCCCCAGATCGGACTCACGACCAGGGCGATCACCACGTGCACCAGGAGCCAGTCGGCCAACACCGCCATGTCCGAATTATCGACCGCCCGGCCGGTCGACTTGACCCGCCGTCACACTGACGCCGCTCCCCCGGCGCGCGTAGGGTGCTGGCCATGACCGACGCACCTGTCACCGTTGTCACCGGCGCCAACTCCGGGATCGGCCGCGCCACCGCCCTCCACCTGGCCGAAGCCGGGCACCGCGTGATCGGCACCGTCCGCTCGACGTCGAGGGCCGAGAAGCTGCTGACGATGGCCGAGGAGGCCGGGGTGGCGGTCGAGCTGGTCGAGCTCGACATCGCCGACGACACCTCGGTCACCGACGGGTTCGCCGAGATCTTCTCCCTCGCCGGCCGGGTCGACCACCTGGTGAACAACGCCGGCATCGGCGGCAACGGCACCGTCGAGGAGACCTCGGCCGAGCGCTTCCTCGAGGTGATGAACGTCGACCTGTGCGGCGCCACCCGCTGCGCGCAGGAGGTGCTCCCCCAGATGCGTGAGCGCGGCGAGGGCACGATCGTCAACGTCACCTCGGTCGTCGGCCGTATCGCCGCGATCGCCCAGGCCCCCTACGTGGCCGCCAAGTGGGCGCTCGAGGGCGTGAGCGAGCAGCTCGCCCAGGAGGTCGCTCGGTTCGGGGTGCGGGTGGCGATCATCGAACCCGGCATCACCAAGTCGTCGATCTTCGGCAAGAACCCCGATCTCAACAACGAGACCGGCGTCTATGGCCCCCACTACGAACGCATGATGCAGATGTATGCGGCCGGCTACCACCACGCCACCGACGCGATCGAGGTCGGCAAGGTCATCCTCCACGCCATCGAGACCGACGAGCCCAAGCTCCGCTACCCGGTGAGCTGGGGCGGGGTCGGCATCACCGAGGGTCGAGCCCGGATGACCGACGAGGAGTGGATCGCCCTCGGCCGCATCGAGTCGCTCGACGACTACATCGTCGCCTTCCGCGACGCCTTCGGCATCGACATCACGACCTGACCGAACGGCTGCTCCACCGGTCCGCCTACGATTCGTCGGCGTGATCTCCGCCGCCCTGCGAGCCGCCTCCGTTCCCCCGTTCCATGCGATGGCGATGGCCCGCCTCGCCAGCGAGCTCGAGGCCGACGGCACNNCTCCACCTCGAGGTGGGCCAACCCGCCACCGGACTCCCGGCGGCCGCCCGCGCAGCGGTGGAGGGATCGCTCGATCAACCCCTCGGCTACACCAACGCCGCCGGGCTGCAGTCGCTGCGGGCTCGGATCGCTGAGCTCTACGGCACCGACGACGCCGGCACCGCCAAGGTGTCGGCCGACCGGGTGCTCGTCGTCGGCGGCGCGTCGGCCGGGTTCACCTTGGCGTTCCTGTCGTTGTTCGAGCCGGGCGACCGGGTCGGCGTCGTCGAGCCGGGGTACCCGTGCTACCGCAACACCCTGCTCGCCCTCGGAATCGAACCGATCGCGATCCCGGTCGACGACGCCACTCGCTGGGCGCCGACACCCGAACTGATCGACGCCGCCGGACCGCTGCGGGGCATCGTGCTGGCGTCGCCGTCGAACCCGACCGGGACCGTGCTCGGCAGCGACGCCCTCGCCGCGGTGGTCGAGCACTGCGCGGCCAACGACATCGCCATCGTGGCGGATGAGATTTATCAGGGCATCACCGCCGAGCCGGCCGCCCGCATCCTCGACCACACCGACGACGCCTTCGTCATCAACAGCTTCTCGAAGTACTACTCGATGACCGGCTGGCGGATCGGCTGGGTCGTCGTGCCGCCCCAGCTCTACGACACCGTCGAGACCCTGCAGCAGAACTTCTTCATCTGTGCGCCCCACGTGTCGCAGGTGGCGGCCCGGGCCGCCCTCGACGCCACCGAGGAACTCGACGGCCACGTGCGCCGCTACCTCGCCAACCGCACGCTGCTCGTCGACGGGCTCACCGCAGCCGGCATCGATCGGCACGCCCCGGCCGACGGCGCGTTCTACGTCTACGCCCACGTTCCCCACCTCACCACCGAGATCGGCATTGACGCCTCGGAGCTGTGTCGCCGCTGGCTCGACGAGCTCGGCGTGTGTGCGACCCCCGGCATCGACTTCGACACGGTGCGAGGCCACGAGTACCTGCGGTTCTCCTACGCCGGCGACGGCGCCGACCTCGCCGAGGCATGCACTCGCCTGGCGGCCTGGCGGCCCTAGCGCCATGGACGACACGGCCGACGACGCTGGCACAACGGTCTACGACGCTCTCACCCCGGTTTATGACCCGGTCAAGGACGGCGTCGCCAAACACACCGAGGGCGTGCACTACCGGGAGGATCCGCCGCCGGCCCACCTCGCCGACCTCGTGCACTGCTTCTGGGAGCTGCGGTCCGACGGCGAACTGGCCGACGACTTCACGCTCCACGCCATGCCCGACGCCTGCGTCAACCTGCTGTTCGATCAGGTCGACCCTCGCATCGCTGGCGTCACCCAGCTGCAGACCGAACACACGACCCTGCCTCTGGGTCGACGGTTCGCCTACGCCGGCATCCAGTTCTTCCCCGGGGTGTGGCGGGGCGACCTCGCCGACACGGTCGACCACTACGTCGGCGAGCCCTACGAGGGCGACCTGCCCCTGATCGAGGTCGGCACCGAGGCCGCCGGTCTCGACACCGAGGCGAGGAACCAGCTGTTCGCCAGCTTCGTCGAGCGCCTGACCGACGACGGCCTCGTCGCCGCCAACCCGATCACCGCCGCCATCCTCACCCGGCTCGACGAGGTCAACAGCGTCGCCGAGATGGCGTCGGTGGCGGCGCTCTCGCCGCGCCAGCTCCAGCGGGCGCTCAAGTCGACGACCGGGTTCTCACCCCACGACCTGCTCAAGGTGCTGCGCATCCAACGGTCGTTCCGTGAGGACTACCTCCTGCGGTTCACCGACCAGTCGCACTTCACCCACTCGTTCCGCAAGATGACCGGCTACACGCCGGGCCGGTTCGACAAGACCTTCGATGTCTGATTTCTACAATCCTTCTCGAGCGCTCTGGTCTTGAGTGGTCCTCGAAGGCACACGGCCTTCGGATCCACGAGAGGACACCAGACATGCGCAAGATCGGTTGGTTCGACATCTACGTCGAGGACATGGACCGGGCTCAGGCCTTCTACGAGACGGTGCTCGACACCACCCTCACGTCGATGGACGACCCCAACGACGCGACCGCTCAGATGCGGGCCTTCGGCGACGACTTCGTCTCCCACGGTGCCGGCGGTGCGCTGGTCAAGCTCGAGTACGCCAAGCCCGGGCCGGGCGGCTCGATGGTCTACTTCGCCTGCGACGACTGCGCGGTCGAAGCCGGTCGGGTCGAGGCGGCCGGCGGCGCGATCGTGCAGCCGAAGTTCTCGATCGGCGACCACGGCTTCGTCACGGTGATCACCGACACCGAGGGCAACATGGTTGGCCTCCACTCCGCAGCCTAACGAGGGCTGCCCAACCAGGGCTGCCTAACCAGGGCTGTCTGACTGCGCCGAGCGGTGTGACGGCGCAGACTGGAGCGGGCCGTCTGCCAGGGGCGGCGTTCTCAGCGATCAGCGCTTGCCGAGAGTTGCGCGCACGGTCTCGGCAGGCGCCCGGTCGACGAGCCCCATCCATCGGGTCAACCCTGCCGGCCAGCACGGGTGGTGTCCGGTCGGCCAGTCCTGGGCCGCTTCGAGCAACCTCGGGCGCACACGACTCCAACCCTCCGGGTGTGAGTCTGGCGCGTTGATCCCTCCAAGCCACTCAACGAAATAGGGATCGAGGATCAGCTGCCGTCCACTTTGATACGAGCAGCCCAACTCGTCGTAGGTGATGAGAGCCGCCTCGAGCAGACTGGCCTCGGTCGGGAACTCATAGGCCACCCGATCTTCTTGAGCGAGGTGGACAAAGACAGGAGCGCTCTCCACCCTCTCCCTCGTAGCCGGGGAACTCGTTACGACCGAACTGGGAACCAAGCACCCGAACTCCGTCCAGAGGATGCTCGCCGAGCCCGCGCCGGCCCGGCCGAGCGGGTCGATCACCTCTCGCACGACGGCTCGCTCAAGCGGCCGAAGGCCACCCGGCCAGAATCCGCCGTGCCGCCGGAGATAGGTGAGGTCTTCAGAGAGATGGAAGCCGTCGGGCAGCCCTTCCCCCTCTGGGGCAGGAGTTCGGGGGTATTGCTGGAGGAGAGGGTCTGCGTCGACTCGCTGCTGCCACTCAGCCAACACGGTAACCATGGATCGAGAAGCCAACGCCGCACCTACTCTTCCGCGCACCATGGAGCTCGCTCAGACCGCCTCGGGTCCCCTCGCTCCCGGCACCAGTCGGAGGGACTGGCGCTCGCCGCATCCTAGGCGGGCGAAACCAGCAATCGTTTCCATGCCGAAGGCAGCATGAGATCCTGATCAACATGCGGCGAGCCCACAGGAAGCACGCAGTCGTGGCTGCGGTCGTGATGACGCTCTCGGGCTGCAACGCATTCTCCGAGGAACTTCCCGACGGACACGTAACGATCTACAACGACAGCGACCGGGTGATCTTGTTCGTGAGAGGCCCCACCTTGGAAGAAGCGTTGTCCCCTCTGAGGGTTACGTACCCGCATGCCAATCCTCCGGAAACGAGCTTCATCTGGTCCATTGACGCGGTTGACGCTCAAGGGAAACGTCCAGCTGACGACGAGCCCTGGTGCGTCGCCGACACCTATTGGGTCCTCGGAGCGAAAGACGACCCGATGGATCGCGAGTTCCTCGACTCCCCGCCACACGATCTCGACAACATCGAGATCCTCGAACAACTCGGACCCGGCCACTGCTGGCCCGAACGATTCACCGAGTACCGCTACACCGGCTGACCCAACCCACCACGATCAGGCGGCGAGACAATCGCCCATCAAACTCGGGGCGGGACCTCGACGACGTCGAAGTCGAGAGCACCCCACACGTCGCCGTGGAACGCGGATGCCTCCTCGACGAACGGGAGCACCTCGTCGCGCGACGCACCCGAGCCGTAGCGCTGCGAGAAATGGGTGAGCACGACCCGGCGGGCGCCCGCCGCCGCGCCGAGCTCTCCCGCTTGGCGGGCGGTGAGGTGGAGGTACTTCTCGGCCAACTCGGCGTCACGATGCAGGAACGTCGACTCGATCACGAGCAGGTCGACGCCGTCGGCCAGTTCCACGATCGAGTCGCACACGGCGGTGTCCATCACGAACGCCATCGACTGGCCCGGCCGGGGTGACGACACCTCCTCGAGCGTGACCCGACCATCCGCGGTGTCGAGCCAACCATCCGAGGCGAGACGACCGACGTCGGGCCCGGAGATCCCGCGCGCCGCCAGCGCCGCCGGGTCGAACGACCGTCCGTCGGGCTCCTGCAACCGATACCCGAAGGCAGTCACGCGATGCCGCAGGGGCAGCGTAGTGACGGTGAGGGCGCCGTGGCCCGAACCAGCACCGCCCGACCCGATCGAGCCGACCGGCCCTCCCTCGCCCATGATCGGCCGAGGGTCGAGCGGCGGCAGTGCCATCGAGGCGGTGCAGGTGGCGAGCTTGTCGAAGTAGTCCTGCCCGTCACCCGGGTACCAGAACGCCAGCGGCTCGGTGCACTGGTCGGCACCCCGTCGAGCGATCAGACCCGGCACGCCGAGGCAGTGGTCGCCGTGGAAGTGGGTCAGACACACGGCGTCGGCCCGGGCGATCGCGATCCCCGCCATCGTGCACTGCCGCTGGAACCCCTCGCCGGGGTCGAAGAACACGAGGCGGTCGTCCCAACGAAGGGCGTAGCCGTTGTGGTTGCGGTGCCGGGTCGGCGATTGGCTCGCCGTGCCCAACATCACGATCTCCCGGGTGCTCATCGGACCGGGGACCTCGTCGACCGCCGCCGGTCAGCGGGCGGCGCCGACCGAGGGCTGCTCGAGCTCGTCACCGATCACCTCGTCGATCTCGACGAAGATGCACTCACCTGGGCATTCGCCGGCCGAGTCGATCACGGCGGCCTCCGACTCCGGCGGGACCACGGCCAGCGATCCGGCGCCACCCGGGTCGTTGAGGACGACGCCGTTCTCAACGACATAGGCGATGCCGTCCTCGAGGATGCGGAACACCTCGGGTGCATGGTCGGTGCAGATGCCGTCGCCGGTGCAGAGATCCTGATCGATCCACACCTTCACGCGCAGCTCCCGCTCGTCAGCCATCCGACGAGCCTACTGGCTACCCCGATTCGGCGATGAGTCGGGCCACCCAGCGCCCTACCCTGTGGACCCGTGACCTCCAGCTTCGGACACCTCTTCCGCCTCACGACGTTCGGCGAGTCCCACGGACCCGCCGTCGGCGTGGTGGTCGACGGCTGCCCGCCCCGCCTGGCCCTCTCGGTCGAACAGGTGCAGGCCGACCTCGACCGGCGACGCCCCGGCCAGAGCCGCCTGGTCACCCAACGCGACGAAGCCGACCAGGTCGAGTTCCTGTCGGGCATGTTCGACGGCCACACCACCGGCACCGCCCTGGCGATGATGGTGCGCAACGCCGACCACAACTCGGGTGCGTACGACCACCTCAAGGACGTCTACCGACCCAGCCACGCGGACTGGACCTACCGGGCCAAGTACGGGTTCCGCGACCACCGTGGCGGCGGCCGGGCCTCGGCTCGCGAGACGATCGGGCGTGTGGCGGCCGGCGCCGTGGCCCGCCAACTCCTGCGTCAGGTGGCCGGCGTCGAGGTGCTCGCCTGGGTGAGCCAGGTCCACGACATCGAGGCCGACGTCGACGCCGAGACCGTCACCCTCGACCAGGTCGAGGCCCACCCCACCCGGTGCCCCGACCCGGGGGCCGCCGAGCGCATGGTCACCGCCATCGAACAGGCCCGACGCGACGGCGACTCCCTCGGTGGCGTGGTGACCTTCGTGGTCCGCAACTGCCCGGCCGGCCTCGGCGAGCCCGTGTTCGACAAGCTCGACGCCGATCTGGCCAAGGCGATGATCTCGTTGCCGGCGGCCAAGGGGTTCGAGATCGGCAGCGGCTTCGACGGGACCCGGATGACGGGTCTCGCCCACAACGACCCGTTCGAACCCGGCCCCGACGGCCGGCCCGTGCAGACGACCAACAACTCCGGTGGCGTGCAGGGCGGCATGTCGAGCGGGGCCGACATCTGGGGTCGGGTGGCGTTCAAGCCGACCGGCACGATCAGCTCGGAACAGAAGACGGTCACAGTCGACAACGAGGCGACGGTGCTGGCCGCCAAGGGTCGCCACGACCCGTGCGTGCTGCCCCGCGCCGTGCCCCTCGTCGAGTCGATGGCCCTCCTCGTCGTCGCGGACCACTGGCTCCGCCAGCAGGCGACCGACGTCCTCCCCCCGCTCGACTGAAGCCGAGCGGCGGGCGCGTCAGTCCTCGTCCGGGTCGCGCTCGCGGAGGAAGGCTTCGAGTTCGCCGGCGAGGTCGTCGCCCGAGGGCAGCATGTCCTCGTTCGAGTCGACCTGGCCCTCGAGCCGTTCGACGTACTCCCGACTCTCGTCGTCGGACGCCACGGCGGCGTCGACCCGAGCCACCCAGCCACTCACCTGGGGGTCGAGTTCGGCGTAGTCCGTCGCCACCCGAGTGGTCTGCTCCAACCGCCGCAACAGCGCCTGGGTGGCCTTCGGGTTGGGCGAGCCGGGGACGTAGTGGGGGATGCCGGCCCGGACCGAGATGATCGGCACGCCGGCGTCGTGGACCCGCTGGTTGACCACCCCGACCACGCCGGTCGGCCCCTGGTAGCTGGGCAGGTCGAGCGACAGTCGCTTCGCCAGCTCGGGGTCGGCCGCCGAGCCGGTGATCGGGAACGGCCGGGTGTGGGGCACCATCGACACCATCGCCCCGACGGTCACGACCATCTCGGCGCCGCTGCGATGGGCGACCTCGACGACGGCGTCGGCGAACCCCCGCCACCGCAGATGCGGCTCGACCCCGGTCATCAGCACCAGGTCGCGGGGACCGTCGGTGCGACACGCCAGGATCTTCGTGCTCGGCCATTCGATCGCCCGCACCCCGTCGTCGCCGATCCGCACGGTCGGGCGGGTCTCCTGGAAGTTGAAGAACGTCTCGGGGTCGATCTCGGCGATCTCGGTGCAGTCGTTGCGGTCGGCGATCCACTCCAACGCCGTGCTGGCGGCCCCGGCCGCGTCGAACAGGCCCTCGAACGCCATCAACAGCAGGGGGCGTCGGAGGTCCGGATGATGGGACCACTCCGTGTCGTTCCAGACCACGTCGCTCACCGGCCCAGGATCGCGCACAACGCGGCCCGGACGACGTACCCGTGACGTACGCCCGGGGTCCGACCGCTAGGGTCGCCGCGATGGGGACCACCACCGATCCGTGGGCCGGCCTTCGCCGCCGCTTGACCGACGCCGTCACCGTGCTCGAAGGGGCCGACAAGGGCGCCTACCCGTCGGGCAACAGCGTGGTGGTGCAGGGCCGCAGCGAGACGTTGATCATCGACCCGTCGATCACCGTCGCCGCCAAGGGCGTCGACCAGCGCATCGACCTGGTGCTCAACTCCCACGCGCACGAGGACCACATCGCCGGCAACGGCACGTTCACCGACGCCCGGGTCGCCGTCCACCACGACGACGTGCACGGGGTGCAGTCGATCGAGCCGATGCTCGACGCCTACCACCTCACCGGCGAACGGCGCGACGTCTTCGCGCAGTCGCTGCTCGACGAGTTCCACTTCACGCCCCGCCCCGACGCCGAGGGGTTCGGCGACGGCGACGTGTTCGACCTCGGCGGCATCTCGGTCGAGGCGGTCCACTTGCCCGGGCACACCGCCGGCCACAGCGGCTTCCGGATCGACGGCGGCGTGTTCTTCTGCTCCGACGTCGACCTCACCGGGTTCGGCCCGTACTACGGCGACACCTGGAGCGACCTCGACCAGTTCGAGGCCAGCATCGAGAAGCTCCGTCACGAGGAGGCCGACGTCTACGTCACCTTCCACCACAAGGGCGTGATCGAGGGCCGCGACGACTTCCTCCAGCGGCTCGACGCGTTCGGCGCCGTGATCGAGCGGCGCCACACCGCGATGCTCGACTACCTGGCCGAGCCCCGCACCGTCGACGACCTCGTCGCCCACCGGTTCGTCTACCGGCCCCACGTCGACGGCCCGTTCACCGAGAACGTCGAGCGCCGCACCGCCGAACTCCACCTGGCCCGCATGCTCGACCGAGGCGAGGCGACCGCCACCGACGACGGGAGCTACGTCCGTGTCTGACACCAGCGCCCCCACGACCCCGACCGAGCCGGTGCGCCGCGTCCACGTCTTCGGCGACCGCTGGCTGCCCTACGTGAGCGACGCCACCCTCGCCCGCTTCGACGGGCGCGAGCTCGTCGTCCTGCCCGACGACGCCGCCTTCCTCGCCGCCATCGACGAGATCGAGGTGCTCGCCGGGTTCGGCATGGACAGCACCCACTGGGCCGAGGCCACCAGCCTGCGGATGGTCCAGTGGTTCGGCGCCGGCTGCGACCAGCTGCTGGCCTCCCCCGACCTGGCCGACGACGTCGTCATCGCCAACGCGTCGGGCACCCACGAACCGGCCCTCCCCGAGTTCGTGATCGCGTCGCTGTTCACCCTCGCCTACCGCTTCCCCGCCATCCTCGAACGCCAGGCCACCCACACCTGGCGCCAGGACCTCCCCCTGCCCCCGCTCGAGGGACGCACCGTGTGCATCGTCGGGCTCGGCACGATCGGCGCGTCGATCGCCCGACGCTGCCTGGCCCTCGGGATGCGGGTGGTCGGTGTGCGCCACAGCGGCGCGCCGGTCGACGGCGTCGACCTCGTGGTCACCCCCGATCGCATCGACGAGGTGGTCGACGGCGCCGACGCCCTCGTGGCCGTCGCCCCGCTCACCCCCGAGACCGAAGACATGATCGGCCGGGCCCAGCTCGCCGCCCTGGCGCCGGGTGCCCTCGTGGTCGACGTCGGCCGGGGCGGGATCATGGACCTCGACGCCCTCACCGACCTGCTCGACAGCGGCCACCTCGGCGGCGCCGTCGTCGACGTCTTCCCCGAGGAACC
>JAWSVN010000238.1:0-2145 GCA_033851875.1 Acidimicrobiales bacterium | reverse complement strand
CGAAAGATTTTTGACACTACCTACTGTAAACCAGCGGCAGATTGATAAAATTTTACGGATTATTTTACGGATTATTTTACGGACGCAAAAATATTAGAGGACTTTGAAAACATGAAAATTAGAAAAAACCCTTTAAAAACAATGGTGCCGGGGCCGCACCCACAATAATAAAATAAATTATTGATAATAAAAGGCTAATGGGTATTTAATTTCGCCATATACCAACATTTATACCAACAAATAAAATCCCTATTCAACCCTTTCAATAGCCTTAAATGTATTTAAAGATAGAGAATCCAACAACAAGACGCTAGTTGCTTTGATCTGCTATCAGCGAGTAGAAACTATCAAGAAACTCAATGCATTTCCTTATACAAACAAGAACGCATCATTACAAGTCTGCTTCTTGGCGCAATCTTACTCTGTCTATCCAAGTGATACTGCTCCCGACAAAAGCAAAACTCTTAGCTTTGCTTTTGCGCTTGCTCTAATGAAGCAATTAAATCTACTAAATAGCCCCCTCCCCAATTAGACGAGTCTTTGTAAGCCCTTATTTCTTTAATGGCATCATCCAAATCCACCCAACTCGACACATGTGACCGGTGCAAGTGGGTATAGTTATATCGAGACACAGGAAAGTCGTCAGAAGCGAGGTAATCAATCAACACATAATCGTCTGGGTCTAAGATTTCCTCCTTGCAGACAGCGCATTGACGATTGCCTGGGCCAGTTTTTGAAATCCACTCGTTCAGCCTACGTTTAAGTGCAAGTGCTAAACTATGTTTAGCCAAACAATCATCATGACAGACACTGTCCGAGAATCGGTAAAGTGGATCGTTCTCGTTCAATATAAATGCAGGGAAAGCCGAAAATGGATGATGTTCATTGATTGGTTCACCACAAAGCTCACATTTACCCTTATTTAATAATATTGTTGCCATGATATTTGTTTTGGCTTGGACTGCTAGATACCTCCGCATTGGAGGGCACATCACTAATTCCGCAAACCAAACACCTTTCCTGGTGAAAACAGTTTGCTGAAACTGTTCTATGCAGGATAACCAAACCAGCAAACGTTGGACGCTCACAACTCAAAATTGGAACCTCGCACTCTCGTAGCTGATAACCAACTCCCCAACCCTAACTATCACATCGCTCTATAAATCGCTGACATAGACACTCCCTGACTCAGATAAAACTGTCTCCGGTGACTCCAGTGCAAACCAAAATATATAAAACCATTACGACTTCCTGTTAATCAAATCAGGAATTTCCCAGACATAAATAATGTGAGCATCATTTTGGCCTTTGACGGTCAGTTTGTAAGCACCTTCGGGTAATTCAACGTAGTCGCCAGATTTCAACTCTAACCCATTGTTGCTGCTAAATTTATAAACACAAACACCAGACATTATGAAACACTTGCCAGCTCGCATACTACCATCAATTTTTTCGTCAACTGGATAATGAAACTCACTGACTCTGAACCTGTGTTGTGGTGAATATATAGACTTAAGACTTTCAAAATCTAAGTTTTCACCATAATCTAATTTCCAGTCTTTTATCTTTAAGTTAATCATGTTACCTCTTAATCTGGAAAATCAATTCCGTGCCGCCTGAACGCATCCTTTGCGATATTCAAGCTCTCCGCAGAAGGTCGAAAATGTCCACTATGATTAGTGATTCCAATACCAAAATAGCTGCCGCTTGATCCGGCGATATCCGCTTGTCCTGCAGCGCGCACTGCGCGGCCATTAGAAAGAACTGCATGCGAAATCTCAACACCTTTAACCGTATGCGGAGATATTAACAAAGAACCAGATTCTGTAACTACAAATTTAACAGTTCCAGAGTTCACTGCAGCATCAAATCCCTCATCACCAAAACTCAAAGCCTTAGCTCCAACACTGGATGCAGAAGCTAGCTCATCAGCTAGGTTTCCTGGGAGTTGATTTGGGAACCCATTTGCCGCATCGGCAGCAAGATCATCAAATTTCGCCAATTCATCTGCTTGACCACTCAGCTTGGCTCCCAACTTCCCGCCAATCATGGTGCCTGCCTTACCGATTGCCAACGGTGCTGCTACGACAAGTTTACCTCCCGGAAACCCATTCATAAACCGCTCTACTTCCTGCCAGTCTATCT
>JAWSVN010000052.1:0-5850 GCA_033851875.1 Acidimicrobiales bacterium | reverse complement strand
ACGGTCGGTGTCCTCGGGCTGGCGGGCGACGAGCGCTCGAGCGAGTCACTCGCCCGAGCCATCGTGCACCATCTCACGTTGGGCCCGAACCGCCACGACGTCGACGTGCGCTGTTCTGCAGCGACGGCACGCGCGCTGCTCGGCGGGCGCGACGCCGACAACGACGCGCTGATCGACGAGATCGCCCGCTGGAGCGAGCGCATCACCCTGCGGCTCGAGGCGGCCGGAGCCCACTCGGCTCGCCGTCTGCGGCTCGGGGCAGCCGAGCGCTCGCCACTCCCGCCATCGGAGGCCAACGCCCTCACGCCGCTGATCGTCGTCGTCGACGAGTCGGAGCGGTCCCGGTTCGCCTCGGTCTTCGATCTCGCCGTCGCCGCTCGCCTGCCGCTCGCGGTCGTGGTCGTCCACGCCGAACTCGTGCCGGTCGAGACCCAGGTCGAGCTCGACAGCGAACTGCGAGCGTGTCTCCACCCCGAACAGACCGAGTTCGTGCCCGCCGGCCTCCCGCTCGAGGTGGCCGAGGAGTTCGCCGAGCTCGTCAACCGCATCGACAGTGCGCCGCTCCGATTCCGGCCGCCGCTCGACGATCAACTCGCCATCGACCTGATGCGTGCACAGGACGAGGTCGCGACCCTCGCCCCACCGTCCGCCGCCGAGGCTCGACCCGCCACCCTGTCCGGCGTGCTCGGCGCCACCCGCCACGGCGTCGACCCGTTGGTCGAGGTGGCGGTGCTCGGCCCCGTCGAGATCCACGGCGCCTCGGCACCCCTCGGCGACGACGAACGGTCGGCCCTGTGCCTGCTGGTCGTCCACGGGCCCCAGCGTCCCGACGACATCGACGCCGCCCTGTGGCCGGCTCGCCTCCCCGACCCGGAACGAGTCGGCGCCCTGATCGACCGCCTCGAGGCCGCGCTCGGCGACGGCCACCTCGAACGCAGCGCCGACGGCCGGATCGCGATCCGTGCGGTGAGTTGCGATCTGGTGCGGGCCCGCAGTGCGGCGGCCGACGCCGCCGACCTCGATGGCCCACCTCGGGCTGCGGCGTGGCGTCAGGCGCTCGCCGAGATCCGCGGTCCGGCGTTCGACGGCGCATCGTGGCCGTGGCTCGCCGAGCATGCCTACGGCACCCGAGTGCGAGCGACCCGACTGCTGGTCGACGCAGCGTTGACCCTGGCCGACGAGGCCCAGGCCGACGGGCGCCTCGACGAACTGCGGCTCGACCTGCGTCGCGCTCGACGCCTCGCCCCCTGGCACGAACAACTCTCGGCGATCGCCCTCGGCACCGAGGGCCCGACCGAGACCGACCACGGGCCGAGCGGCCCGTCCGACCCCCCGGAGGAATGGCAACGTGCGGGATGAGCGAAGCGCCGTGAAGGACCAGCAAAGCGCAGAACGGAACGAACAGCAGCTCCACATCGGCTTCTGCGGCGAGGAGCACGTACTGCGCTCCGGCGACCGTCTCGACTTCGGACGGGCTGCTGCGTTGTGCGTCGATGACAACCCGTTCCTCCACCGGCGGGTCGGTCGCTTCCGCGCAGCCGACGGCGGCTGGTGGATCGACAACCTCGGCTCGGCGATCGCGCTCGAGCTGTGCGACCTCGACTCGACGTCGCGCCTGACGCTCGCCCCCGGCCGGTCGGCCTTGATCCCCTTCGACGACAGCGTGCTGCGCTTCTCCGCGGGGCCGTCGAACTACGAGCTCGAGGTGTCGACCGAAGCCGCCGACGAGGAGCCGATCACCCAGACCGACCCCGAGGCCAGCGAGCCAGCGACGATCACCCCCGCCTCGCTGCGTTTCACCCCGGACCAGCGTCGTTGCATCGTCGCCCTCGCCGAACCGCGTCTGCTCGACCCGGGCGCTGCCGCCGGCGAGCTCCCGTCCAACCGGCAGGCCAGCCTTCGGCTCGGCTGGAAGCTGACCCGTTTCAACCGGAAGCTCGACAACGTGTGCGGCAAGCTCACCAAGGCCGGTGTCGCCGGGCTGCACGGCGGGCCCGGCGGTCTCGCCTCTCGACGACGCGACGTGCTGGTCGAGCTCGCGCTCACCACCCAGATCATCACGACCGCCGACCTCGAGCTGCTCCCGCAGACCGGGGTTGCGGTCAGTCGCTGATCGCCTGGATCGCCAGGGCGCCGGTTCGACCGACGAGCCAGCCCCGTCCGGGGGTGGAGGGTTCCGGTCGACGCTTCGGGAACGCCGAAGCGAAGAGGTCGGTCGGCGGATCGGTCAGGCCCAGCACAACGCCGGAGTGGGCACCCCGGACGGCTCGCAGCGGGCCGGTTGCTCGACGCATCGGGCCTGGGTCGGCAGCCACGACGATCCATCGCGGCGCCAGCGATCGGTCGTTGAGCCAGGACAGGGCAGCGTCGTCGAGCTGGTCGGCGTCGTCGGCCACCACCACCGTCGGTTCGGTGGCCGTGTCGAGCTCCTCGGAGGCCTCCGTTCCCGGCGACAGGCGCAGGGTTCGGAGACCCAACGACGCCGCTTCCTCCGCGATCCGCCGCAGGAGCTGGGAGGTGCCGGTCCCGGGACCGCCGACGACGAGCGCCGGCCGGTGAGCCCGGAGTTCGAGCACGGCCGGTTCGCCACGATCGAGGTCGAGACCGATCGGGAGTCGGAGCACGTCGCCGTCGATCGACCCCGCCGCGTCGACCTCGGCGCGAGTCACGAGCGGGCCGACCGTAGCGAGACGTTCCGGGGCCTCGGCACACGGCGGGAGGTCGACGGGTCGAAGCGGTGACGGGTCGGCGACCACCCCGGCCAGACCGACGGCCGGGTCGAACACGGCGTGGGCGTCGAGATCGGGAAGGTCTCGTGGCCGGACGCCGTAGGCGGTGGCGTCGGCCGGGTCGGTCAACCGGTGGAACCACACGGTCGGCAGCGCGGCGCGGGCGAGACTCGGCAGGCTCCGCACCGAGCGGGCCGCGGCGACGAATCGGAGGCCAGCCGATGGACCGTCGCGCAACAGGGCGTTGAGACGGGCCACCAACTCCCGTTCTCCGGCGTCGCCCGCTCGTTCGTAGAGCGTGCCCAGCCCGTCGGCCGCGACGACGATCTCGGTCGACGTCGGCGCCGTTTGTCCTCCGGGGTGCCGGCCCGGCTGCTGCTCGGCGACCCGCCGTTCGAGCAGCGCGACGAGGCGCTCGATGGCGGCGAAGTCGTTGACGTCGACCGTGGCGCCGTGGGCCGGCAGGTCGGGCAGCCAGGGGCCGACCGCCGCTCGATCGGTGAGCCGGTAGAGGTGACGTGAGTCGGTCGAATCCGAGGTGAGCAGGGCCTGGCTGACCGCGACGACGGTGGCGGCGGTGACGTCACCATCGAGGCCCAGGACCAGGAGGTTGCCGTCGTCGAACCCGTGGGCGAGCGCCCGGCGAGCTTGTCGGTCGGGGTCGTCGAGGATGCCGACGGCACCACCTCGAGCCGCCGGCAGTGCGCTGCTGGGGAGCCGCGACGGCAGCGGCGGAAGCCACGGCGGCGAACCGGCCGTGGACGACGACGCCGCCGCGGCTTCCCCGATGCGCCGGACGAGGGCCTCGAGCTCGGTGACCGGGGCAGCATCCCACACGTCCCCTGGGGTGACGGCCTCGGCCAACAGGAACGGCGCCGCGATCGGCGCGTCACCGCCGACTCGCAGTCCGGCGCCGGAGTAGGCCGCACGGAACGGCTCGACCTGCCCGTCGCCGAACCGCACGTAGCCGGCGCCGTGTGCGGACCGGTCGATGCGGCTGGCGACGTCGGTGCCGAGGAGATCGACAGAGTCGTTGGCGTCCTGGACCCGCAGGCAGATCCGCAGGTTGGTGTTGGCCCGGATCTTGTTGTCGAGCACACCGGCGGGGCGCTGGGTGGCGAGCACCAGGTGGATGCCGAGGCTCCGGCCGCGCTGCGCGATGTCGACCAGGGAGTCGAGGAAGCCGGGCAGCTCGGCGGCGAGCGTGGCGAACTCGTCGACGATGATCACGAGACGAGCGAGCGCGCCGCCGCTGCGACGGAGCGTGACGAAGTCGTGCGCCCCGGCGGCTCGCAGCAGCTCCTCTCGGCGGCGGAGTTCGGCCTTCAGGCCGCGGAGCGCTCGCGCCGACTCGTGTTCATCGAGGTCGGTGACCACCGCGACGGTGTGGGGCAGTTCGGCGCAGGCGTCGAACGCCCCGCCACCCTTGTAGTCGACGAGGACCAGCTCGCAGTCGCTCGGCGGTTGGTGGCAGGCGAGCGACAGCACCAACGACCGCAAGAGCTCACTCTTGCCGGCGCCGGTGGTGCCGGCCGCGAGGACGTGGGGCCCGTCGGCGACCAGGTCGAGACGCACGGCTCCACCCGGGCCGGCCCCGATGATCGCCAACAGGGCCCCCGGGTCGGCGAGCGTCCAGCGGCGGAGGAGTTCGTGCGAGTGGCACGGCCCGTGGAGAGCGAGCGGCGTGACCGCTCCCGCCCCGTTCGACCGGACGGTGCGGGCCTCGGGGTCGGACACCGGGGCGAGGCGGCGGGCCACACGGTCGAGGTGGTCGACCTCGACGAGGTCGGGCACGAAGCGACGCCACGATCCGTCGCCACCGATCGTGGCGCCATCGTCGCCGAGCCGGATGACCCGCTCGCACCACGCTGGCAACGCATCGACGGCGTCGGCCAACACGATGCGGGCCACCCCGGTCTCCCCGAGGCGGTCGAACGAGCCGGTTCGGAACCGGCTCGCATCGTCGTGGATCACGACCGTCCACGGCACTCCGCCGACCGCTGCGTCGTCGCCGTCGCTCGTCACGACCTGATGCGGGAGCCACTTGAGCGCGTCCCACCCTGTGGAGATCGGACTCGCGGCGGTGGTCGCGCAGCTGAGCGTGATGGCCAGGTCGGCCGGGCCGAGCTGGACGACGAGGCCGGCGACGACCGAGCGCGCCAACGCATGGCGGTCCGCCGCCGGGCCGACGATGCCGAGCGCGGTGTCGCCGAGGTCGATCGTCAGTGGTGCGCCCGGGAGGGTCGAGTGACGCTCGATCGAGTCTCCGAAGACCGCTTGACGGTCGCCGCCGCCTGCCCGCTGCGCGATCGGCGGCGTCCACGGAAGATCGGCCGTGCCGACTCGGACCTCCAGCGCGGCGGGGTCGGCGGCTCGACGAGCCCACAGTCGGGACCCGGACGCTGCCAACTCGAGGCGGGCGTCGTCGGTGAGATGGCGGGCGGCAAGGACGGCGAGTTCGTCCTGCCGCCGAGCCTCGAGCTCCTCGTCCAGGCCGGCGACAGCCGTCGCCAGCTCCTCGGCGTGACGCCGTGCGTCGCGGCGTGCCGTACGCCGACCCTCGAAGTGTCGGGCGATGACCATCAGCGGGCCGAGCGCAGCGAACACCGCCATGCGAGGGCCGAGGAACACGATCATCACCCCGGCCACCGGAAGTGGGGCCAGCGTCATCAGCCACGGGAACGACGGCGCCGGCTTCGGCTCACGGGGCGCAGCCGGCAACTCGACCGGGGCTGCCACCGGTAGCACGCCGACGTCGGCCGGGCGAAGGTGCGGACCCTGCCGTCGCCGCCGTGGCAGGTCGCCGTCGATCACTGGCCGCGCTGCGCCGGCTCGGCAGACGGTGAGGACCGAACCGTCGCAGACCCCGAGCGCGCCCACGCTCGTCGTCGCATCGATCAACGAGCCGTCGAGCCACAGTTCCGTGATCCCACGAGGTTCGACGGCGAGACGCCGGAGCAGCACGAGCACCGAGGCGGCGTCGTCGGGCCGGGCGACCTCGACGTCGCGGCGCTCCCCGTCGTGCTGGGCGTCGACGACGCGAAGCCGGAGCACGCTCGGCGTCGCCTCATCCCGGTCGGGCGCACCGTCGGTCGAGGTGTGGGACGTGGCGGAAGAGACA
>JAWSVN010000237.1:0-4887 GCA_033851875.1 Acidimicrobiales bacterium | reverse complement strand
GAGGAGAAGGCTCGCGGGATCACGATCAACATCGCCCACGTGGAGTACGAGACGGCCAGCCGTCACTACGCCCACATCGACATGCCGGGCCACGCCGACTTCGTGAAGAACATGATCACCGGCGCGGCCCAGGTCGACGGGGCGATCCTCGTCGTGTCCGGCGCCGACGGTGCCGCGCCCCAGACCCGGGAGCACGTGATCCTGGCCCGTCAGGTCGGGGTCGAGCATCTCGTCGTCGCGGTCAACAAGGCCGACCTGGCCGACCCGGAACTCCTCGAGCTCGTCGAGCTCGAGCTTCGGGAGCTGCTGTCGACCTACGGCTACGACGGCGACGCGGTGCCGATCATCCCGGTCTCCGCCCTCGGCGCGCTCGAAGGTGAACCGGCGTGGGAGGCGTCGGTGCTGGCGCTGATGGAGGCGGTCGACGCCACGATCCCCGAGCCCGACCGGGCCCTCGACGAGCCGTTCCTCCTGGCGGTCGAGGGCGTGCAGTCGATCACTGGGCGGGGCACCGTCGTGACCGGGATGGTCACCCGGGGACGGGTGGCGGTCGGCGACACCGTCGAGGTGGTCGGACTCCGCGAGGGGATCGAGGCGGTCGTCACCGGGATCGAGTCGTTCCGGCGGACCATGACCGAGGCCGAGGCCGGCGACAACGTCGGCGTGCTGCTCCGCGGCGTCGACAAGACGTCGGTGGAGCGCGGCATGGTCGTGTGCGCGCCGGGGTCGATCGCCCCCCGGCGACGGTTCAGCGCCAACCTCTACGCCCTGTCGGCCGACGAGGGCGGACGCCGCCGCCCCTTTGGCTCGGGCTACGCGCCCCAGTTCTTCTTCCTCACCGCCGGGGTCACCGGCACGATCACGCTCGCCGGCGGCGGGCTGGTCCAGCCCGGTGACCACACGGTGATCGAGGTCGAACTGGGACGGCCCGTCGCCCTCGATGTGGGGCTCGACTTCGCGGTCCGTGAGGGCAACCGGACCATCGGCGCCGGTTCGATCACCGCCGTGCACGAGTGACCACGGGAGGGGATGGCGATCAGCCGATCGCCATCCCCTCCACGTCCGGAGTCGGGCGTTCGGGGCCGGGCGTACGCTTCACCCGTGACCGCCGACGCCACCGTCCCCCTCGACCACGTCTGCCGCTACGACGAGCTGACCGATGTCCTCCGGCGACTCGCCGCCGACCACCCCGAGCTGCTGAGCCTGGAGTCGATCGGAAGGTCGCACGAAGGGCGTGACATCTGGTTGGTGACCGCCACCGACGCCGCGACCGGCGCCCATGACACGAAGCCGGCGATGTGGGTCGACGGCAACATCCACGCCACCGAGCTGACCGCCAGCGTGGCCGCCCTCGCCCTCCTCGGCCATCTCGTCGATGGTCACGGCACCGACCCGAGGGTGACCGAGGCCCTCGCCACCCGGACCTTCTACGTCGTTCCCCGGGTCAACCCCGACGGCGCCGAACTGGCCCTGGCGGAGGATCCCCGCTTCCTGCGGTCCTCCACCCGGCACTGGCCCTGGACCGACCGATGGGAGCAGCCGGGCCTGCACCGGCGCGACGTCGACGGCGACGGGCGCATCCTGTCGATGCGGATCCCCGACCCGACCGGGGCGTGGACCACCCACGCCGACGACGCCCGCCTGATGGTCCCGGTCCCGCCCGACGGCTGGACCGACGGCCGCCCCCGCTACCGGATGCTCACCGAGGGCGAGATCGTCGACCACGACGGCTACACCGTGCCAACCCCGCGGGCCGATCAGGGTCTCGACCTCAACCGCAACTTCCCGGCCGGCTGGGGCACCAAGGTCACCGGCGCCGGCGACTTCCCCGGCAGCGAACCCGAGGTGGCCGCGCTGATGCGGGCGATGACCGCCCGGCCGAACATCTGTGGCGCCAACGCCTACCACACCTACGGCGGGGTCCTGTTGCGGCCGTCGTCGTCCCGGCCCGACACCAAGCTGTCGCCCGACGATCGCTGGGTCTACGGCCAGCTCGGCGCCACGGGGACCGAGCTGACGGGGTTCGAGGTCCACTCGACCTTCGAGGACTTCACGTGGGACACGACCGACGTGATGTCCGGCGCCGGCGACGACTGGGCCTATGACCACCTCGGCGTCTTCTCGTGGACGACCGAGTTCTGGGACCCGATCGCGGCCGCCACCGGCGAGCGGGCGCCCCTCGACCTGTGGTTCGTCAGCTTGGAACCGGCGACCGAACTGGCGGTGCTGCGCTGGTTCGATGCCGAGCACCCCGGGGGATATGTCGACTGGTACCCCTTCGACCACCCCCAGCTCGGCCCGGTCGAACTCGGCGGCTGGGACTCGATCCGCACGTGGAGCAACCCGCCCGACGCCCGGCTGGCGACCGAGGTGGCGGGGCACCCCGAGTTCGCCGTGTTCCAGGCGATGTCGTCGCCGCGGCTCGAGATCGAACGGGTCGAGGCGATTCCCCTCGGCGACGACCGCTGGCGCATCGTGGCCGGGATCGCCAACACCGGCTGGCTGCCGACGACGGTCACCGCCCTGGCGGCGGCCGAGAACCTGGTCCGGCCGGTCCTCGCCGAGCTCGAACCGGCCGACGGCGTCGAGCTGGTGGCGCCGAGCACGAACCGCCAACTCCTCGGCCAGCTCCAGGGTCGGTCCCGGGCCCGCTTCACCGCCCGACACGACGGCACGCCGAACCGGGTCCGGGCCGAGTGGCTCGTGTCCGGTCCGGCGGGCGCCGAGGTCGCCGTCGTCGCCGCCCACCAGCGAGCGGGCCGGAGCCGGCGGACGGTCGTCCTCGGGGGCTGAGCGCTCAGGGCTCGACGATCACCCGGTCGTTGCGTCGCAGCGGCCGATCGGGCGAGTCGGTGCCGGCGATGTGGAACGGGAACGTGGTGATCTCGCCCCCGCCGTCGGTGCCGGCCTGGTGGGAGTTCACCGTCGACGGCGAGTCCTGTACCTGGAGGTGCAGGTGGGGTTCGAGGCTGTGGCCGGAGTTGCCGCAGCGGCCGATCACGTCGCCCTGGGCGACCCGGTCGCCGACGTCGACGGCGACCGTGCCCTCACGGAGATGGGCGAGCTGGACGAAGACGTCGTCGCCGAGGTCGATCACGACCACGTTGCCGGCCGCGTGGTCGGGGTCGGTGGAGCCGATCTCGACGTCCGGGCGTCCGTCCTCGGCCGCCACGACCACCCCGTCACCGGGAGCGAGGATCGGCTCGTTCCAGCAGTGGTAGGCCGCCAGGTCCGAGGCGTCACCGTCGCGGGTGGCGCCGTCGCGTTCGACCACGAAGTCGACCGCCCACAGCTGGTCGGCGAGTGGGGTCCAATGATGGCTGACCAACGTGGAGGGACCGGCCGAGGGGACGTGCCAGGTGCCGGCGGTCGGCGCCTCGAACGGCGCCTCGATCGTCACGACGTGCTCACCCCCGGAGTCGGTCGCCAGCTTCACCAGCTGGAAGCCGAGGAAGCCGGCGGCGATCACGGCGACCAGGTTGAGCGAGCGGGACACGTTGCGGCTCGGCACCAGTTGGAGCGCCACGAAGGCGATCACCGGCGCCGCGACGAGGAGGCGCTGGGTGCTCGGGTCGGGGAGCCCGCCGGCCTCGATGTCGAGCAGGGCGTGGCGGGCCGCCGCCAGGGTGAGGACACCGAGCGCCGCCCGAACCACGAACTGCGCCAGGTGGGGCCGAGACCCGGGTGCGAGGGGGGACGTGATCGGCCCGAAGTCGAGGCGGCGACGCACGCCGGCAACCACACGATGGCCGAGGGTGAGCCCGGCGATGGCGGCGGGGGCGAACAGGACGAGGGTGAGCACCTGGCCCGTCAGCCACCCGGCGACGGCGACCACCAGCAGGACGACGGCGAGGGCTCGCCCCGGCCAGCGGGCATCGGCGCCCTTCTCGGTGTCGATGGCCGGCGCGGTGGCGGCAGTCGGCGTGGGAGCGACGGTGGGGGCGGTCATCGCTCGACGCTCCCGACCGACGACCGGTTCCAGCGGTAGAGGACGACGGCGACGACGGTGGTGAGGGCGATCACCGCTGGCGAGTCGATGCCCGGCGAGAAACAGGGCCGGGTCGAGACCCGGGTGAGGACGTCGTCGTCGAGCAGGCCGGTGGCGATGGCGTTTCCGGTGGCGTGCATCGCCACGGCCGGCCACAGCGACCCGGTGCGGAGCCGGATCTCGCCGTAGACGACGGCGGCGACGGTGGTGCCGATCACGACCCGCACGGCGAGGCCGACGACCGACTGATCGGTGGTGTCCCAGGCGGTGGTCAGGTAGGGGAAGTGCCACACGCCCCAGGCGACGCCGACGATGGCGTGGTTGGCGAGCCGGTGGACGCCGAGCGCCTCGAGGCGCGGCACCAGGTAGCCACGCCAACCGAACTCCTCGCCGATGGCGGCGAACAGGTAGGGGACGAGGGCGATGCCGGCGATGGCGGCGAAGCGAGCGACGGCCGGCCCTTCGGCCAGTTCGACGTGGCCCACGGCGAGCCCGCCGGCCGCGGCGAGCAGCATGACGATCGGGTAGAAGCTGCCATTCGCCAGGTAGGTGCCGCGGCCCATCCGGAAGCGCCGGAGGCCGCTGTCGGCGAAGCCGTCGCCGCCGAAGCGTCGGAGCCCGAGCGCCATCCCGACCGGGAGGAGGACCCACAACAGCTGGCCGGGTCCACCGGCCTCGTCGGGGGCGACGGCCCGATCGATCAGCGGGCCGAGCCAGCCGAGGGCGACGACGGCGACGAGGAACGCCCCGATGCGGCGGGGCGAGGCGGGCGGTGGGGGTGGGGTGGCCTCGGGTCGATGGTCGAACCCGGAGCGTTCGGTGGTGGCAGTCACGATGACCTCCTTGGTCGGATGAACGAAGGTCATCGTCCGTGGAGGTCGAGCGAGTGGTCGTCCCAC
>JAWSVN010000006.1:0-23042 GCA_033851875.1 Acidimicrobiales bacterium | reverse complement strand
AAGGCCGACGGCTGCGTGGCCGTCCACGCCGACGGCGGCGCCTACAAGCCGCTCAATTGGATGAACGCGCCGAACGTCCTCGCCGAACACGAGGACCACTGGACGGTGACGTCGCCCAAGGGCGAGAAGCTCACCATCACGATCCACGAGGTGATCAGCGACACCGCTCACGAGTTCGGCGTCGACCCCGGCCTCCAGAAGGACGGCGTGGAGGCCCACCTCCAGGAACTGCTGGCCGTCGACCCGACCCACCTCGGCGAAGAACTCACGCTCATCCGTCGGGAGTACCCGACCGAGATCGGCCCGGTCGATCTGCTGTGCCGCGACGCGGATGGCAACACCGTCGCGATCGAGATCAAGCGACGAGGCGAGATCGACGGCGTCGAGCAACTCACCCGCTACCTCGAGTTCCTCAACCGGGTCGGCGACCTGGCTCCCGTGCGCGGCATGTTCGTCGCCCAACAGGTGAAGCCCCAGGCTCGCACCCTCGCCGAGGACCGAGGGCTCGGCGTGGTCGAGGTCGACTACGACGTACTCCGCGGAATCGAACGCCCCCAACAGAAGCTGTTCTGAGCAGGCGAGGGCGGCGATGAACGAGAGCGACCCGATCGCCCGCACCGCGGCCCACGGCCGGGGTCCGGTCACCACCGAGTGGTTGGTCGACGACCTGAGAGCGCTCGGGCTGCGCCCGGAGTCGGTCGTCATCGTGCACAGCTCGCTCCGCTCGCTGGGTTGGGTGTCGGGCGGGCCGATCGCGGTCGTCGACGCACTCCTCGAGGTCATCGGTCCGGAGGGCACCCTCGTGGTGCCGACGCACTCGGGTGGCCTCAGCGACCCGGCCGCGTGGGAGGCCCCGCCCGTCCCCGCCGACTGGCACGACACGATCCGGGCCACGATGCCCGCCTACGATCCGGAGCGCACCCCGACCCGCAAGATGGGCGCGATCGCTGACGCTGTCCGCATGATGCCGGGCGCGCTCCGGAGCGCCCACCCGCAGGTGTCGGTCGCCGCGTTCGGCCCGCAGGCCGCCCGCATCGTCGAACCCCACGACCTCACGGCCGACCTCGGTGATCCCTCGCCGATGGGACGGCTCCACGACCTCGACGCCGACGTGCTCCTCCTCGGGGTCGGGCACGGCAACAACACGATGCTCCACCTCGCCGAGCACCGGGCCGACTGGCCGGGCCGCACGACGGCCACGCAAGGCGCCCCGATGACCGTCGACGGGCGCCGGCAGTGGGTGTCGTGGGACGACATCGAACCCGACGACGAGGACTTCGAGCGGCTGGGCGCCGACTACGAGCGCGACCACCCCGACGCCGTCGTCGTCGGGCCGGTAGGACTGGCGACGGCCCGGCGTTGCCGGGCTCGTCACCTCGTCGACTACGCCACCACCTGGATCAGCACCAACCGCTGACCCGTCGCCGGGGTCAGCGCTCGCTGGTTTTGGGTCACTCACAGGGCCCCANNGCGTCAGGCGGTGAAGGTGATGCCGCCGTTGTTGATGACGACGCGGCCATCCGCGCCCTTGGTCTGGAACACCGCCGTGCCGGCCTCGTCGCCGAGCCACATGTCGACGGTCAGTTCCTCGCCGGGGAACACCGGCGACGAGAAGCGGCCGGCCATCGTCTGGAACCGGGTCACGTCGTTGTCACACAGGGCCGCCAGCAGCGCCCGGCCGGTGAAGCCGTAGGTGCACAACCCGTGGAGGATCGGCTTGGGGAACCCGCCGACGTCGCTGAACTGCTTGTCGGAGTGGAGCGGGTTGCGGTCGCCGCTGAGCCGGTAGAGCAGCGCCTGATCGGGACGGGTCTGGTAGGTGATCGAGCGATCGGCGTCACGCTCGGGCGCCACGTTGGCCTCGGCGGAGGGACCACGGTCGCCACCGAAGCCGCCCTCGCCGACGATGAACACCGACGACGTCAGGTCGAACAGCGGCTCGCCGTCGGCCTCGAGCACCGCCGAGGACTTCGTGGCGACGACGGCGCCCTTGCCCTTGTCGTAGATGCCGGTCACCTCGTCGACCATCGTGATGGCACCCTCGACCGGGATCGGGCGGTGGAGCACCACGCCCTGCTCGCCGTGGACGAGCATGCGGGGGTCGAACGAGCCGATGTTGGCCATCGCGCTCGAGCCGCCCGTGGCGTTGAACCCGGCGAGCACGCAGAACGTGGGCAGCACCTTCTGGTCGACGCCGGCGGTGTTCTCGGTGGTGAACTCGAGCTCGGCACCGACGGGGTTGTCCATGCCGGCACCGATGCCGACCGCGTAGAGCAACGCGTCGGTCGAGTTCCATTCCCAACGGCGGGCTTCGCCCTTGGCGCCGACGGCTTCGGGATTGATGGGCATCGTGATCTCCTGATCGTTGAGACGGTCGAACGCTACGAGAGCGGGGTCGGGTAGCCGGGGCCGGTGACGGGGTCGCCGGCCATGTCGGAGTTGGGCTGGGCCTCGGCCATCAGCTGCTCGACCAGCGGACCGATGCGGGTCGGGTCGTCGACCGGGTCGACGACGGGGCCCTTGTGCCAGGTGTTGGCGACGCCGAGCTCGCGGCCACTGGTGAGGAACACCCGCCCGGTCACCGGGGCCGACTCGGCCGACGCCAGCCACACCGCGATCGGGGCGATCCAACGCGGCGACATGCGCTCGCGCTCCTCGCCGGAGAGGTTGCCCATGCCGAGGTCCTCGGTCATGCGGGTGAGCGCCCCGGGCGAGATGGCGTTGACGGTCACCCCGTAGCGCGCCAGCTCCTGGGCGGCGATCACGGTGAAGGCGGCGATGCCGGCCTTGGCGGCGCCGTAGTTGGTCTGACCCGGGTTGCCGAAGATGCCCGACACCGACGTGGTGTTGATGATGCGGGCGTCGTTGGTCTCCCCCGCCTTGGAGCGGGCCCGCCAATAGGCGGCGGCGTGATGGGCCGGGGCGAACGTGCCCTTGAGGTGGACCTGGATGACGGCGTCCCACTCGGCCTCGGCCATGTTGGCCAGCATCCGGTCGCGCAGGATGCCGGCGTTGTTGATCACGACGTCGAGCCCGCCGAAGGTGTCGACGGCCTGCTCGATCATGCGCTTGGCACCCTCGAAGTCGGACACGTCCTCGCCGTTGACCACGGCCTCGCCGCCGGCGGCCACGATCTCGGCCACCACGTCCTGGGCCGGCGTCGAGTCACCGTCGCCGCTGCCGTCGCGGGCGCCGCCGAGGTCGTTGACCACGACCTTGGCCCCCTGCTCGGCCAGCATCAGCGCATACTCGCGCCCGATCCCGCGGCCGGCGCCGGTGACGACGCACACCCGTCCTTCACACAGTCGTTCCATCGTTTGCTTTCCCCCTGTCGCGTGGTGGCCGAGCGATCTTGTCACAAGGGGGTGACGATGCGAAAAGCCCGCCACCGAACCAGCCTCGATCGGTGGCACACTCATGGGCTGTGCTCCCGATTCGGCGGTCGTATCTCCTGGCTGGCGGCATCCCCGTCGCCGTGCTGTTCCTGCTCACCACCGCGTGGGCGATCGACACCGCCGTCGCGGGCGACCGGGTACTCCGCAACGTCGAGGCCGACGGCCCCGCCGGCGTGGTCGAGCTCGGCGGCCTGACCGCGGATGAGGTCCGGGGCGTGGCCGTCGACGGCGACAACGCCCTGGCCGACGTCGGCGCCACCCTGCAGCTCGGCGCCCACGCCGTGGCCACCGACGCCGCGGCCCTCGGCGTGGTCGTCGACGTCGACACCCTCGTCGACGAGGCGCTCGACGCCCGTCGCGGCGGCTTCCCGCTGTGGGCGCCGTTCCGCTGGGTCGGCTCGTTCTTCTCGACCGTGACGATCGACGTCCCGCTGACCATCGACGAGGCCACGGCCGACGCCGCCATCGGGGGACTCGCCGGCGGCGTGCTCGACGAGCCGCTCGAGCCGTCCATCGATCTCGCCGGCGGCGAGCTCGTGGTGATCCCCGGAGGACAGGGCGCGGAGGTGGCCCCGGGCGCGCTCGCGGCGGCCCTCCCGGCGATGTTGGCGGCCGGCGAGCCCTACGAGGTGACGGTCGAACTCTCCGCCCTCGATCCAGACCTCGACACCGCCGAGCTCGAGGCGGTCGCCGCCCAGGCCAACGCCGCGACGAGCACCGACGTGATGGTCGAGGTGCTCGGCGATCAAGCGCCGGTCGAGGCGGCGACGTTGCGGTCGTGGGTGACGCTCGAACCCGACGGGCCGACCCCGACCTGGAAGATCGACGGCGCTTCCGCGGTCGCCGCCCTCGCCCCGCTGTTCCCCGAGCTCGGCTCGGCCGACCAGCAGGCCCGCTTCGACATCGTCGACGGCGAGCCGATCATCATCCCGGCGTCGGAGTCGGTCGTCTGTTGCGACGACGACACCGCCGAACGGCTCAAGGCCGGCCTGCTACGCATCCTCGACGGCGACGACGCGCCGGCCGACGACGAGGCGGACGACACCGAGACCGACGCTGACAGCGACACAGCCGACGGCGAGCAGCTGCCCGTCATCGAGCTGGCGCCGTCGATCGCCGACAGCGACGCGGGGGTTGCCGAGCTCGAGGCCCTCGGCATCATCGAGGAGATCTCGACCTTCACCACCAACCACAACTGTTGTGAGGGTCGCGTCACCAACATCCAGTTGATGGCCGACATGGTCCGCGGCCACGTGATCCGCCCCGGCGAGCGGTTCGACCTCAACGAGGTGGTGGGCAAGCGCACCCCGGAGAAGGGCTTCGTGCCCGCCGGGGCGATCGCCCAGGGCGTGCTCGAGGCCCAGGTCGGCGGCGGCGTCAGCCAGTTCGTCACCACGATCTTCAACGCCGCCTTCTTCGGCGGCCTCGACTTCGTCGAGTACCAGAGCCACTCGCTCTACTTCTCCCGCTATCCCCGCGGCCGAGAGGCGACGATCTCGTGGCCCAAGCCCGACTTCATCATCGAGAACAACACGCCCTACGGCGTGCTGGTGTGGCCCACCTACACCGACACCTCGATCACGGTCACCTTCTACTCGACCCAGAACGTCGACGTGTCGTGCGTGATGCCAGACGGCTCGCTGGTGCAGGGCCCCGACGCCTGCGACGACGCCGTGCGCTGGTCGTCGCAGGGTGCGTGCACCCGCAACACGACGGTCCGGTCGCGCACCTTCGCCGACGGCACGACCGACGAGGACTCCGTCTTCGCCGTCTACCGACCGGGCGAGGGCCTCGACTGCGCCGGCAACTCGACGGTGCCGACCACCGCTCCGCCCGAAACCGAGGAAGGCACCCCAGATTCCTCGACGCCGGGCGACACCACCGAGGGCGAGACGACCACGACCACCGCTCCCCCGTCGTCGACCACGGCGACGACCACCGCCCCACCGTCCTCCGAGGGCGGCGGCGACGGCGGCTAGCTCCCACCTCGAACGAGTGGACCGCGGCGGCTCCGCCTCGTAGCGTCGGCCTCGACGACGACCGGGGGGCCGTCGCAGAGAGGGGAGTCATGTCCACCACCGAGGCGTCGACCGACGCACCCGCCGGCACCAGCCCGGCCACCGACCCGCGCATCGACCGGCGCCTGCGCGCCGCGCTCGCCGTGTTCGAACTCGACGGACCGGCGGCGCCGGCCCCGTTCGGCCGCGACGCCGGACTCGACGCCATCGCCGAGTACCTCGAGGCCGCCGACGCCGGGTTCACCGCGCTCTACGCCAACCTGCCCGGCGGTGACGACCTGCGCTTCACCAGCCACACGATCGAGGGCACCGACGGCAACGAGCTCGTGCTGCGAGTGTTTCGCCCGGAGGGCATCGACACCGCGGTGCCCGCCGTGATCTACATCCACGGCGGCGGCATGACGATCCTGCCGACCGACGGTCTGCCCCATCTGCGCTGGTGCCAGGCGATGGCCGACCGCGGGGTGATCGCGATCTCCGCCGACTTCCGCAACGCCTACACCGCCGAGGGCCGCAACCCGTTCCCGGCCGGCCTCGACGACTGCGCAGCCTGCATCGACTGGGTGCACGCCAACCGTTCCGAGCTCGGCATCTCGAAGGTCGTCGTGCAGGGCGAGTCGGGCGGCGGCAACCTCGCCCTCGCGTCGACCCTGAAGGCCAAGCGTGAGGGTCGGCTCGACGCCATCGACGGCGTCTACGCCAGCGTGCCCTACATCAGCGGCGGCTACGGCTGGGACGAGGCCCGCCGGGCCGAGGAGCTGCCGTCGCTGGTGGAGAACAACGGCATGTTCCTCGACTGCACGATGATGGACCTCCTCGTCGCCTACTACGGCGGCGAGCCGACCGACCCCCTCGTGTGGCCCTACTTCGCCTCCACCAGCGACCTCGAGGGCCTGCCGCCCCACGTGATCAGCGTCAACGAACTCGACCCACTGCGCGACGAGGGCATCGCCTTCTACCGCAAGCTGCTGGCTGCCGGGGTGCCGACGACCGGCAAGGTCAACCTCGGCATCGTGCACGGCGCCGAGATGATCTTCAGCGACGCCATTCCCGACGTGCACGACGCCGCCGTCGACGACATCGTCGCCTTCGCCCAGCGGATCTGACCCTCGTGACCTCGGCCCCCGACGAGCTGGTCACCCTCGACATCGACGATCCGGTCGCCGTGGTCACCCTGCGGCGACCGGACAAGCTCAACGCCTTCACCCACCCGATGCTTCGCGCGCTCGAGCAGGCGGTGGCCGACGCGGCCGACGACCGCCGGGTCGTCGGCATCGTGATCACCGCCGAGGGGCGCGGCTTCAGCGCCGGCCTCGACGCCGACGCCCTCGCCGCCGCCAGCGCCGCGGCGAGCAACGGTGACGGGGGCGACAACACGCCCCCGCCGAGCGGCGACCACCGCCCGGGCCTGTTCAGCTACCTGCTGGAGACGCCGAAGCCGATCATCGCCGCCGTCAACGGCGTGGCCGCCGGCGGCGGCTTCGTGCTCGCCGCCAAGTGCGACCTGCGCTTCGCCGCCGAGAGCGCGTCGTTCGTCACCGTGTTCTCCAAGCGCGGGCTCATCGCCGAACACGGCCTGTCCTACCTGCTGCCCCGGCAGGTCGGCCTGGGCGACGCCCTCGACCTGCTGTGGTCGTCGCGTCGGCTCGACGCCGCCGAGGCCAAGGAGCTCGGCTTCGCACAACGGGTCGTCGGCGACGACGACCTGCTCGACGCGGCCTGCGGCTACGTGCGCGCCCTCGCCGCCGAGGTGTCGCCCGCCAGCCTGGCCGACACGAAACGACTGCTCTACGCCCACGCCGGCACCTCGATCGACACCGCCTTCGAGGAGGCCGACATGGCCACCTATCAGGCCCTCGAACGGCCCGACGCCACCGAGGGTGTGGCGTCGCTGCTCGAGCGCAGGGCCCCGGACTTCGACCGGTTGGGCACCCGATGACCGACGGACACGCCCTCAACGAGCACGCCACGATTGCGTGGAGCGAACACGACGGGGTCGGCCTGCTCGAGTTGGACCGACCTGAGCAGCGCAACGGCATCACCAACCGGATGGCCCGCGAGCTCTGGGAGCGGCTGTCGTCGTTGCGAGCTCGCGACGACGTCAAGGTCGTGATCCTGACCGGCCGCGGCTCGTCGTTCTGCCCCGGCGCCGACCTCGCTCACTACTCCTCGGGCGGGCCGGACGAGCCGTTGCGGTCGGAGTACTTCGAGGCCGCCGTCCTCCTCCACGAACTGCCCCAGGTGACGATCGCCGCCATCAACGGCGCCTGTGCCGGGGCGGGCCTCGGCTACGCCCTGGCCTGCGACCTGCGGGTCGCGGCCCGAGGCGCAAAGCTCAACACCGCCTTCCTCGACGTCGCCGTCGCCGGCGACATGGGTATCCCGTGGACGCTGCCCCGCATCGTCGGCGCCGGCGTGGCTCGGGAGCTCTCGTTCTTCCCGCGCAAGCTCACGGCCGACGAGGCGGCCGAGCTCGGACTGGTCAACGCCGTGGTCGAGCCCGACGAGCTCCTCGCCCAGGTCGAGGGACGGGCCGCCACCCTCGCCGGCAAGGCGCCACTCGCGTTGCGGGGTATGAAGGCCAACTATCTCGCCGCCGAGCGCACCGGCTTCGCCGACTACGTGGCGCTCGAGACCGAACGACACCGCTTGATCTGCGCGTCGGCCGACTGCCGCGAGGCGTTCTCGGCCTTCGTCGAGAAGCGCACTCCACGATTCGAGGGACGCTGATGCTCCGGCTCCGACAGATGGCCATCGTGGCCCACGACCGCGACGCCACCGTCGCCGCCCTCCAGGCCGCCTTCGGGCTCGGCGATGGCTACGACGACCCACACATCGGTCAGCTCGGCCTCCACAACGCCGTGCTCCCGGTCGGCGACCAGTTCATCGAGGTCGTCGCCCCGGTCAGCGACGGCACCACGGCCGGCCGCTACCTCGCACGCCGGGGCGGCGACGCCGGCTACATGCTGATCTTCCAGACCGACGACCACGCCGCCCGTTCGGCCCGGGTCGAGGCCCTCGGAGTGAGGGTGGTGGCCCGCTTCGACGCCCCCGACTTCACGAACATGCAGCTCCACCCGGCCGACACCGGTGGCGCGTTCTTCGAGATCGATCAGCAGGACGACGACGGCTGGTCGCCGGCCGGCACGCAGTGGCGCGACCATGTGCGCACCGACGTGGTCGACGGGATCGTCGGCGCCACGATCGCCTGCGCCGACCCGGCGGCGGTGGCGGCTCGCTGGGCCGACCTGCTCGGGCTGAGCGAGCCGGCCGACGGGGCGGACGGCGCCGCGACGATCGCCACCGACGAGGCGACGATCCACTTCGTCGCCGAGGCCGATCCGGCCCGCCAGGGCATCGTCGCCGTCGAACTGCGTGCAACCCGCGGCTCTGCCGAAGCCCCAGCCCCAGCCCCAACCAAGATCGGCGGGGTCGAGTTCACCGTCCGGTGATCGTCGCCTGAACGTTCAGAGGTCGATGCTGCCGGCGGGCCCCGTCAGCCGAGCCCGAATGCCCGGCTCGTCGCCGGCCTCGACGGGCACGCCCTCACCGATCGCGGCGAGCACCTCGGCCATACGCTCCGGATCGGGGTGCACGAGCGCGAACGACGCGAGCGACAGTCCGGGGGTCACCACGGTCGACGGGTGCGGGCTGTCGAGCCAGTCGATGAAGAACGGGACCACCCCGCCTTGGTCGTCGAGCGGAAACGCCAGCTCCCAGCTGAGCAGGCCGGCGGGAGCCTCGCGTTGCATCGGCGACGGCTCGGTCATCTCGAGCACCCCGGCGAGGCGCGACCGCAGCGCCACCAGGCCCGGCTGACGCGAACACCAGGTGACGAGGCGGGCTTCGGCGAGGTCGTCGATCCCGAACGGCCGGGCCGCCTCGGGCTCCGGTTGGTCGGGGTCGGGTCCGATCAACTCGAGGTAGGTGCCGCCGCTCGGCCCGCCCTCGAGCGTGCCCAACCAGTTGGTGGTGCCGAGCCCGACGTGAGGGCCCCCGGCGCCGAGCTCGACCCCGGTGGCCTCGGCCAGCCACGAGCGGGTGGCGAGCGGGTCCGGGCTGGCGAGGACGAGGTGGTCGATCACGGCCGCGAACCTACCGGCTGCGTCCTCCGGCCGCCGGTCCGGCCGGACCGGACGCTCACCGTCACCCGACCGGACGTGTCGGCCGTCGCGCCGAATACCCTGCGTGCTCGTGACCTCCCCCGCCACGACCATCGACGCCGACCTCGTGATCGTCGGCGCCGGTCCGTCGGGGGCCGCCGCCGCCATCGAAGCGGCCCGGGCCGGGCGCCACGTGGTGGTGGTCGACAAGGCCGTGTTCCCCCGCGACAAGTGCTGTGGCGACGGCCTCACCACCGGGGCGCTGCGCCACCTCGACGAACTCGGCCTCGACCCGGCCGCCGTCCCGAGCTGGCAGCCGGTCCACGACGTCCACGTCGCCGGCCCCAACACCAAGCTCGTGCGGTTCCCGCTGCCCGAGGGCCGCGGCCAGTTCGCCGCCATCACCCGGCGCAGCGAACTCGACGCGGCCCTGGTCGACCTCGCGATCGAGGCCGGCGCCGAGGTCCACCAAGGATGCAGCCTCCACGGGGTCCACGTCGCCGGCGCTGCCGGCGCCGCTGCTGCTCGGGGCGCCGGTGCGCCGGTCGTCGTCACCGCCGGCGAGCTCGAGATCCGGGCCGACGCCATGATCGCCGCCGACGGGATGTGGTCCCCCACCCGCAAGCACCTCGGCCTCGCCCAGCCCGACTACCGCGGAGAGTGGCACGCCTTCCGCCAGTACTTCCGGAACGTCACCCCGGCGGCCGCCAGCGAGCTGTTCGTGTGGTTCGAGAAGGATCTGCTGCCGGGCTACGTGTGGTCGTTCCCACTGGCCGACGGTTCGGCCAACGTCGGCTTCGGCATCCAGCGAGGCCAGGGCGTCGCCATCCAGGACATGAAGCGACTGTGGCCCGACATCTTGGCCCGCCCCCACATCGCCGAGGTGGTCGGTCCCGACGCCGAACCCGAGGCGCCCCACCGGGCGTGGCCGATCCCGGCCCGGCTCGGCGACCTCACCCTGCGCCACGGTCCGGTGCTGTTCGTCGGCGACGCTGCGGCCGCCACCGACCCGATGACCGGCGAGGGCATCGGGCAGGCGATCGAGACCGGCCGGCTCGCCGCCGAATGCCTCCTGGAGGCAGCCGACATCGACGAGGCCGGCGCCCGCTACGAACGCGAGCTGCGGCGCGGCATGGTCCGCGACCACGGCCTGGCCAACGCGCTGGCGAAGGTGCTCGGCACCGGTTGGGGCGCCAACAGCAGCGTCGCCATCGCCGGCGCCACCGGCTGGACCCGCCGCAACTTCGCCCGCTGGCTCTTCGAGGACTACCCCCGGGCCGTGCTCGGCACCCCGCACCGCTGGTCCCGCGACATGTTCACCCGCCCCGGCGCCTACCGCTGACGCTCGGGGGTCTCGGCCCACCGCCGCTGCCTGCGTCTCGTTGCGGTCAGTGCCATATGTGGGACTGACCGCAACGAGAAGTGGGACGGGACCAGCGTCAGCCGATCAGTTCGCGCAGCTTGCGGACCGAGCCGAGGGGATCGGGGCCGACCGGGGTGACGTTGAGGTAGGTGACGCCGGCCTCGGCGTAGGCCTCGAGGCGGTCCTTCACGTAGGACTCGTCGCCGATCAGCGACGACAGCTCGAGGAAATCGGCCGGGATCTTGGCCGCCGCCTCGTCCTTGTGGCCCTCGAGGTAGAGGTCCTGGATCTCCTTGGCCTCGCCCTCCCAGCCGTAGCGGCTGAACAGCGAGTTGTAGAAGTTCTTGCCCCGAGCGCCCATGCCACCCACGTAGAGGGCGGTGCCGGGCCGGGCGGCGTCGCGCAGCGGGGTGACCTCGCCCATGTCGCCGATGGCGAGCGAGCCGCCGGCCATGATGTCCATCGTGCCGAGGGAGGCGTCGCGCTTGGCGTAGCCCCGCTCGAGGTCCTCGCCCCACACCATCGACGCCCGCTCGGGCACGAACAGGGTGGGGAGCCAACCGTCGGCCACCTCAGCGGTCATCTGCACGTTCTTCGGACCGAGCGACGCCAACAGGATCGGGATGTTGGGGCGGGGCGGGTGGGTGATGATCTTGAGCGGCTTGCCGAGCCCGGTGCCCTGCTCCTCGGGCAGCGGGAGCTGGTAGTACTTGCCGTCGTGAACCAGCTTGTCCTCGCGGGCCCAGATCTTGCGGCAGATCTCGACGACCTCGCGGGTGCGGCCGATCGGCGCGTCGTAGGGCACGCCGTGCCAGCCCTCGATCACCTGGGGGCCCGAGGCGCCGAGGCCGAGCACGCAGCGACCCTCGCTGAGCACGTCGACGCCGACGGCGGTCATGGCGAGCAGGGTCGGGGTGCGCGAGTAGATCGGCAGGATGCCCGAGGCGATCTCGATCTTGGAGGTGATGGCGGCGAGGTAGCCCATCACGGTGGGGGCGTCCATGCCGTAGGCCTCGGCCACCCACACGAGGTCGACGCCGGCGTTCTCGTATTCGACGACGCGCTCGGCCATCGACTTGATGTCACCCGCGTAGTTGAGCGGCATGCTGATCTTCATGGTGTTCCCCTGTCGGTGAGGCGCCGGCGCGGTACCACCGCCGGACGGTGCGGTACCCCAAAGGTGGTACCCGTTCCGGCTGCGATCAGGCAACTCAGACAACTCGGGAAGCCCCGACCCAACGCGTCCCGATCCGGGGCGTCCCGAACCAGCGGAGACGGCGCGTCGTCCAACCCGACATGAAAGTGCTCGCAGCGACGATCGCCATCGTGACCCTGACGGCGGGTGGGTGGACCTGGTACCGAAACCAGCCCGACCCGACGTGGCTGTGCGAGAGCGACTCGGCGATGCCGTGCGCGGTCGACATCACCCTCGACGTCGACGCCGTCAGCGACCGAGCTCTCGTCGGTGACGCCCGGGTGATCGAGGTCGACGTCTCCGCCGCATCGGGCCCGATCGCCGGCACCGTGCGGGCCGACGAACACGCCGCACTCGCCCTCTTCGATGCCCGCACCGGCGAGGTGACCCGGACCCTGCTGCCCCTGACCAAGGGCTGGGTCAGCACCCCGCGCTTCTCCCCCGACGGGTCGCTCGTCGCCGCCGTCCACCAGGGGTGGACGGCCGGGACGGCCGGCGCGGTGGTCGAGATCTTCGACACGGCCACCGGCGAGTCGGTCGCCGTCCATCCCTTCGGCGAGGCCGGCTTCGACTGCGCCGGGCGGCTCGGCATCTCGCCCGACAACCTCGAGTTCCAGTGCCAGGGCACGGTGCGCCATCTCCTGACCGGCGACCTGATCGAGCATCTCACCGATGAGGAGAACCGCTGGGCCGGTTCGGGCTTCGGTCGTTGGGCGTGGGCGGCGTCCGGCCGCACCTACGACCGCGACCGAGGGTCGGACGAGATTCTCCTGCTCGAGCAGATCGACGGGGAACGCCAGGTGGTCGAGACACTGCCGGCGCCCGACGTCGAGATCGCCCTCCAGGCCGACTCTGCCTTCACCGACAGCGGCGAACCGCCCCGGCTCGCGCTCCTCGGTTCGCGCGAGGCCGGCGGCTGGACGGAACGCTGGCGCCGTGCCGAGCGTTCGTTCCCGCTCGGGTCGCTGGGGGTGGCCAACGGCGCCGGTGACGTCGCGTCCGCCCACCTCGGCTTCACCCCCGCCGAGGTCGGCTGGACCGCCGACGACTCGCTGGTGTGGCTGCTCGGGACGGACGCCCGCCTGGTGGTCGTCGACCCAGGGCGTTGACCGACCAGAGGCGCCGCCGAGTCTCAACCGGCCGCGGATCGTGCGAAACCCGCGTTCTCCTGCGCGAGGTTGTCACGGATCTTGGCGGCCATCAGCCGTCGGAGCAGCGGCGCCGTGGCGCCCGACAACTCGATCCGCAACGTGTTCGTGCACGAGCCGGCGTCGAGCGGAGTGACCTCGTGCACGGCCTGCATCGTGGTGCCGAGGGCTCCGGTCGACCAAGCGAACCGTCGGCCGGGCTCGATCTCGTCGACCGTCCAGATTCGTGGCTTGTCGCCCGGCTGCCGGAGCCGGACCCGGCTCCCCACGGCGAGAGGCGCCGGATCGACGAGTTCGACCTCCTCGATCGTCGGGGTGATCGACGGCAGCTCGACGACGTCGAGGGTGAGGGCCCACACGGCGGACGCCGGGGCGGCGATGGTCAGACGGTGCTCGAAGGCCATGTCTCCCACCCTATCGACGATGTACCGATTGGTACAAACCTTGTCCGACCCCGGCCGATCGGCCCTAGGGTCGGCGGCGATGGGCGCCCGCGACGATCTGCTGACCAAGGTCCTGGTGGAGGCGGCTGCCAACGGCCTCACCGACCGGAGCCTGCGAGAGATCGCCGGCGCCATCGATTCGAGCCATCGGATGCTCCACTACCACTTCGGGTCGCGCGACGGCCTGATCGCGGCGGTGGTGCAGGCCACCGAGCAAGCCGAGCGCGAGGCGCTGCGACGGCTGGCCAGCGAGTCGGTCGACGCCGCCGACTTGATGCGGCGCCTGTGGATCGACGTGTCGTCCGATGCCCAGCGACCCTTCGTGCGCCTCTTCTTCGAGACCGTCGGCGTCCGCTCGCAGGTCACGGGCTCCCAGGCCTGGCTCGAGGCGGCGACCGGCCTCGAGGCGCCCTTCCTCACCGCGATCGATCCGATCGATCTACTGACCGCTGTTGCCACCACCCGCGGCCTGCTGGTCGAACTGCTGGCGGCGGGCGACGACGCCGACCGGGTCGCTGCGGTCCACGCCGCCCATGAGCGATTCGTCGAGACCTGGGCGCCGCGGTTCGACGGAGCGACCTGAGGGGCGACCGACGCAGGACAGGCCGATGCTTCCAGATTCGAACGATCCCCCCGGCGCGTCGTAGGCTCGTCGGGTGCCTGGATGGACTTACGCTGACATCTACGAGACGATCGCCGACACGCTCCCCGAGGCGCCGGCCCTGATCCACGGGGATCGGCGGGTGACGTGGGCCGAGTTCGACAACCGGGCCGACGGCCTGGCCCAGCATCTCCTCGACCGGGGCTGCGGCCACCAGGACAAGGTGGCGTTCTACCTCTACAACTGCCCGGAGTATTCCGAGCTGTTGTTCGCCTGCTCGAAGGCGTCGCTGGTCCACGTCAACACCAATTACCGCTACGCGGATGACGAGCTCGTCTACATCTGGGACAACGCCGACACGGTCGCCGTGGTGTTCCACAGCTCGTTCACCGAGACGATCGAGCGCATCCGTGACCGGGTGCCCAACATCCACACCTGGCTCTGGGTCGACCATGCCGACGCACCCGATGGCGACAACACCCCGTGCCCCGAGTGGGCCACCCCCTACGAGGACGCCACGACCACCGCCAACGCCGGCCGGGTGAAGGGCGACTGGGGTCGCGACGGCGACGACCTCGTACTGCTCTACACCGGCGGCACCACCGGCATGCCCAAGGGCGTGATGTGGCGCCAGGACGACCTGTTCAGCGTCACCGACAAGGCCAACTCCAACGCCCTGCCCTCCGAGCCCGACCTCGACGCGGAGGGCTTCTCCCCCGCCGTTCGGGCCCGCACCGCCAAGCCCGGGCCGATCTCGATCCCGGCGTGCCCGCTCATGCACGGCACCGGCCTGTTCAACGCCCTCAACACCCTCGGCCTCGGCGGCGCCATCGCCACCCTCACCGGCGTGAAGTTCAGCGTCGAGGAGATGCTCGACACGATCCAGGACGTCGGCGTGAAGAGCATCTTCATCGTCGGCGACGCCTTCGCCAAGCCGATCCTGCGGGCCCTCGACGCCGAGCCCGACCGCTGGGACCTGTCGTGCCTGCGGGTGATGATCTCCTCGGGCGTGATGTGGTCGGCCGAGTCGAAGGAAGGCCTGCTCGGCCACTACCCCCGCCTGATCCTGGTCGACACCTACGGGTCGTCCGAGGCGATCGGCATGGCCAAGTCGGTGGCGTCGAAGGATGCCGCCACCAAGACCGCCGAGTTCGCCCTCAGCGACGACTCGGCCGTGATCACCGACGACGGTCGCCTGGTCGAGGCGGGCTCCGGTGAGATCGGCAAGGTCGGCATCCGCGGCCGCACCCCGGTCGGCTACTACAAGGACGAGGCCAAGTCGGCCGCGACCTTTCCCGTGGTCGACGGCGTGCGCTACTCGATCCCCGGCGACTTCGCCACGGTCGAGGCCGACGGCTCGATCACCCTGCTCGGCCGAGGTTCGGTGTGCATCAACACCGGCGGCGAGAAGGTCTTCCCCGAAGAGGTGGAAGAGGTGCTCAAGACCCACCCGGGCGTGAGCGACGCCATCGCCGTCGGCGTGCCCGACGAACGCTTCGGCCAGGCCGTCACCGCCGTGGTCGCTGTCGATGACGCCGCCGGCTTCGACGAGGCCGCCGTGATCGCCCACGTCAAGGAGCGCCTGGCCCACTACAAGGCACCCAAGCGAGTGTTCGCGGTGCCGGCCCTCGAGCGGGCCGCCAACGGCAAGGTCGACTACAAGCGCTGGACCGCCCACGCCGCCACCGAGGCCGGCGTCGCCTGACTGGTTGTTCCCGAGTGCCGCCTTCGGGTGGCGCTGGTGACCAACGTCACGATCGGGCTGGCTCGCGCGCCCCGCGGTGCGATAGAACCGCGACATGGCCTCGGAGAACAGCGTTAGCCGCCACGACGAACCACGGGACGCCGAAGGGGTCGGCCTCGATGGCCTGACGTTCGCCGGCCTGTGGGAGATCGTCGCCGAGGAACGACCCGACGCCCGGGCCCAGGTGCAGGGCGACCGGGTCTTCACGTGGCGCCAGTTCGACGACCGGGCCGACGGCCTGGCCGCCGCCATGCTCGCCGCCGGCGTCGCCCAGCAGGACAAGGTCGCGCAGTACCTCTACAACTGCCCCGAGTACCTCGAGGGGGTGTTCGCGAGCTTCAAGGCCGGCCTGGTGCCGGTCAACACCAACTACCGCTACGCCGACGCCGAGCTGCGCTACCTGTGGGACAACTCCGACGCCGCCGTCGTCATGTTCCACGGCACCTTTGTCCCGACGATCGAGCGGATCCGTGACGACTGCACCAAGGTGAAGCTCTGGCTCCACGTCGACGACGGCTCCCACCCCTGCCCCGACTGGGCCACCCCGTGGGAGACGGCCACCGCCACGCCCAACGACGGCAAGGTCCAGGGGCCGTGGGGGCGCCACGGCAGCGACCTGTGGCTGCTCTACACCGGCGGCACCACGGGCATGCCCAAGGGTGTGATGTGGGCCCAGCAGTCGCTGATCGACCTGGTCACCCGCACCGCAGCCGTACGCCTCGCAGACACCGGCGACGTGCCGGCCTGGCGCGAGAACGTCGCCTCGGGTGACGGGGCCGGTGTCCTCCTCCCCGCCGCCCCTCTGATGCACGGCACGGGCCAGATCGGCTCGATGCGAGCCCTGACCGACGGGGGCTGCATCGTGACGATGATCGACCGCTCCTTCGACGCCGCCCGGGCGCTCGACGTGGTGGAACGCGAGGGCGTCACCTCGCTCGCCATCGTCGGCGACGCCTTCGCCCGCCCGATCCTGGCCGCCCTCGACGCCGAGCCCGACCGCTGGGACCTGTCGAAGGTGGCCCGGATGGGCAGCTCGGGCGTGATGTGGAGCCAGCCGGTGAAGCAACGCCTCCTCGAGCACATCCCCCAGCTGATGATCGCCGACTCCCTGGCGTCGTCGGAGGCGCTGGGCATCGGCGCCAGCGTGACGACCAAGGACAGCGTCGCCGAGACCGCGAAGTTCTCCCTCGGCCCCTCCGCCGTGGTGATCGCGGACGACGGCAGCCTGGTCGAGCCCGGCTCGGGCAACGTCGGCCGCCTCGGCATCCGGGGCGTGATGCCCGAGGGCTACTACAAGGACGAGGTGAAGACGGCCACGACGTTCCCCGTGATCGACGGGGTGCGCTACTCGGTGCCGGGCGACTACGGCATCGTCGAGGCCGACGGCTCGATCACCCTGCTCGGCCGGGGCTCGGTGTGCATCAACACCGGCGGCGAGAAGGTCTTCCCCGAGGAGGTCGAGGAGGTGCTCAAGCAGCACCCGGGCGTGGTCGACGCCATCGCCGTCGGCGTGCCCGACGAACGCTTCGGCCAGATCATCGCCGCCGTCGTCGAGCCGACCGCAACCAACACCGCCGATGGCGAGGCCCTGATCGACCACGTGAGGACTCACCTCGCCCGCTACAAGGCGCCCCGCCACGTCCTGTTCACCGAGTCACTCACCCGAGCCCCCAACGGCAAGATCGACTACAAGAAGTGGACGGGCTTCGCTCGCGACCAGCTCGGCGTCGCCGCACCGTCCTGACCGCCGCCGTCCACGTCCCGCCGGTTCACCGACTCGTTTGGGAGTCGAAGCTCGCGCCCCCCTATGCTCGGCCCGTCCGATTCGGCCCCGACGATGGGGAACCCCCGACCGTGGGGACAAGGCGAAAGAGCTGAACTGATGGATTTGGGATTCGATGGCAAGGTCGCAGTGATCACCGGCGCCGGTGGCGGCCTCGGCCGTGAGCACGCGCTCGAGTTCGCCCGCCGTGGCGCTCGCGTCGTCGTCAACGACCTCGGTGGCGCCGTCGACGGTTCCGGCAGCTCGGCCACGGCGGCCGAGAAGGTCGTGGCCGAGATCGAGGCCCTCGGCGGCGAGGCCGTCGCCAACGCCGACTCGGTGTCGACCGCCGAAGGGGGCGAGAACATCATCAAGTCGGCCGTCGACGCGTTCGGCCAGGTCGACATCGTGGTCAACAACGCCGGCATCCTGCGCGACAAGACCTTCCACAAGATGGAGCCGGCCGAGGTCGAGTCCGTGCTCGACGTGCATCTCCGTGGCGCCTTCTACGTCACCCTCCCGGCCTGGAAGCTCATGCGCGAGCAGGGCTACGGCCGCGTGATCAACACCTCGTCCAACTCGGGCCTCACCGGCAACTTCGGGCAGGCCAACTACGGCGCCGCCAAGCTCGGCGTCGTCGGTCTCACCCGGGTGCTCGCCGCCGAGGGCGCCAAGTACAACATCAAGGTCAACGCCATCGCCCCGGTCGCCAAGACCCGCATGACCGAGGACATCCTCGGCCCGATGGCCGACAGCCTGGCGCCCGAGCTCGTCAGCCCCGTCGTCATCTACCTCTGCCACGAGAGCAACGAGACCACCGGCTGTGTCTACTCGGCTGCCGGCGGCACGATCGCCCGCTACTTCATCGGCCTCACCCAGGGCAAGCACTTCGGCGCCGAGATCAGCGCCGAAGCCGTGCGCGACGAGTGGGCCACCGTCAACGACGAGGACGGCTACATCGTCCCCTCGGGCCCCGGCGACGAGTTCGGCAAGCTCATGAAGATGTGGCAGGCCTGAGGGCTCCCGCCAACTCGAGGACGTCGCCCTGACTGACTTCCTGGATTCCGCGCCGGTCCGGCGCTTCGACGACGGAGTGGATCGCCTGTTCGATCCGCTCCGTCGTCGCGCCGCGGCCGACGCGATCTTCTACAACGCGTCGAGGTTCGCCGAGTTCTCGATCGGCTGGCACGCCCTGTCGCTCCTGGGCGCCGCCGTGTCACCAACCCTGCGCCCCCACGCGGCCCGCATGGTGGTCTCGCTCGGGGTCGAGTCGCTCGTGGTCAACCAGGGCATCAAACGCATCTTCCGCCGGGAGCGCCCCGACCTGATCGAGGGCTCCCCGCACCTGCGCCGCCCGACCACCCACAGCTTCCCGTCGGGCCACGCCTCGTCCGGGGCGATGGCGGCGGTGCTCCTCAGCGACGCCGTGCCCCGCCTGCGGCCGGTGTGGTGGGCGGCGGCCGCTGCGGTCGCCACCAGCCGGGTCCACACCCGGATGCACCATGCGTCCGACATCACCGCCGGGGCCGTCGTCGGCTCCACGTTCGGCCTGGTCGCCAAGCGGATCTGGCCACTCTGAACCATGAACGTGACCGCGAATCGCCCGGACGGGCAGGTGGAACGGCTCGTTTGGTTCTGGAGGGACTCCGCTACGGTGCTGGGGATGCGGGCGCTCGGGATGCACACTGATGGTTGTCGTCCCAGCTCCGTCAGTGCGGTCGGCTCTGCCGGCGCAGGCGGGCGCCGATGACCGACATCGTCGTGAAGGCCACCAGCGACGACGTCGGCTTGCGCCGTGAGTCATCGGTCGACGCCGTCGGCGTCCCGGCCTGGCTGGCCCGGCTCCACCAGAGCCTTCCCGCCGGCGTGCAGCTGCGACTGAGCGTGGAGGGCGACCTCCCCCTGCCCCGCGAGGTGCTCTTCGAGGGCGCCGGCTTCCGCGAGCAGGGCTCCAACTTCGTGCGCGAGGCCACCCTTCCCGACGTGGTCGGCCCCAACATGCGGGCCGTGGTCTGCGGACTCAACCCCAGCCTCCACGCCGCCGAAGCAGGGGTCGGCTTCGTCAGCCCGTCGAACCGGTTCTGGCCGGCCGCCATCGCCGCCGGTGTGGTCACCAACGACCGCAAGCCGTTCGACGCCCTGCTCGAGCACGGGATCGGCTTCACCGATCTGGTGAAGCGGGCCACCACGCGAGCCGACGAGGTCACCAAGGCCGAGTTCGCCGCCGGCTACAGCCGTATCGAACGGCTCGTCGGATGGCTCCGCCCGGAACGTCTGGTCATGGTCGGCGTCACCGGCTGGCGGGCGGCGACCGGCGACACGAGCGCCAAGGCCGGCTGGCTCGCGACCTCGATCGGCGACACCCCGGTGTATCTCATGCCGAACCCGAGCGGGCTCAACGCCCACGCCACCCTCGAGACCCTCACCGACCACCTGCGCACGGCGCTGGGGCCGGTTCCCGCCTCCGCCTGACCGAGCGACTCAAGGTGGGCCCCAAGCACGTCGTTGCCTCTGGGGACGTGGACCCCTTCGAGCGCTTCTCCCCCGACGACGCTGCGGCCGACCGCCTGCGCGCGACGCGCGCCTCGAAGCGCGCCGTCACGGCCAGTCGCCGCTCCCGGCTCGTGGGCCGCGTCGCCACGGTCGTCACCGCCCTGGCGGTGGCCGGGGCAGCTGCCGTGGCGGCGGGGATCGCCGTCGGCGCGCCACCGGTCACCCTCAGCGGGCTGTCGCCCGAGGCAGGTGCCGATCGGGTGCCGATCGCGGCCGCCCTCGTCGAACGAGCCGACACGGTCGCCTACGGGACGGCCGACATCGAAGCGCTGGCCAGCCCGATCGTCGACGACTTCCCGTATCCGTGGGAGACCCACTTGCCGGAATGGACGATCGAGTTCGTGGCGGGCGAGGACCGGATCGCCGGCTACACGTGGAGCCGGGAGCACCGCATCGAGGTGTTCGTGCGCTCCGACAGCACCGCCGAACGGTTGGAACGGGTGCTGGCCCATGAGATCGGCCACGCGATCGACGTGTCGCTCAACGACACCGGGGAGCGCGAACGGTGGCAGGAGGCGCGAGGCATCGAGAACGAGCCGTGGTGGCCCGACAGTGGAGCGGCCGACTTCGAGACCGGCGCCGGAGACTTCGCGGAGAGCTTCGCCTACCTCTTGATCGGTGACGCCGACGACTTCAAGGCTCGTCTGACGGCACCGCCCGGCGAGGCCGAGCTCGCGCTCCTCGAGGAGCTGATCGAGCCCTGACCTCGTGCGGGTCGGCGACGATCAGGCCTCGCTGGCGTCGTCGTCCTCGCCGTCGATCTTGTCGGCGGCGTCGCGCACCTTGTCGATCTGATCGCTGAACTTGCCACCGGTGGCGGAGTCGGCCACATCGGCGGCCTTGTCGACCGCGCCCTCGACGGCGCCACCGACGGTCTCGCGGACGTCGCCCGCCACGTCGCCGGCCTTGTCGGCCACATCGCCAGCGACGTCCTTGGCCTTGTCGAGCGTGTCGCCGGCGACGTCACCAGCCTTCGACGCGAGGTCACCGGCCTTGTCGGTCAGGCCACCGGCGGCGTCGCCGGCACCCCCGAGCAGCCCCTTGATCTTGTCCATCACGCCCATCGTGTTTCTCCTTTGTGTGGGACCGCTGGAACAGTCGCCCCCAGCGGCACCCGCCATTGTGCACCTTTTTGGCGCGGTCGGTGTGCCGAAGGAGTTCTCGTGTCACCCTTGTCATCACCACTGTTCGAGGCTCGAAGCGGACGGGGCCGGAGGGCCGGCTCCCCGCTCGGGCAGGAGACCTACGAGCGACACGATGGAACGAAACCCGGGCGACCTCTTCATCGGCGAGACGATCGACGACGACGGCAAGCGCGAGGGCACGCCGGTGCTGCTCGATTCGGCCGACTTCACCACCCACGGGGTGATCGTCGGCATGACCGGCTCCGGCAAGACCGGCCTCGGCGTCGTCCTCCTCGAGGAAGCCCTGATGTCGGGCATCCCCGTGCTGGCGATCGACCCAAAGGGCGACCTCGGCAACCTGGCGCTCAACTTCCCCGACCTCAACCCGGCCGACTTCGAACCGTGGATGGACGAGGGCACCGCCCGGGTCGAGCGGATGACCATCCCGGACATGGCAGCCAAGACCGCCAAGATGTGGCGCGACGGCCTCGCGTCCTGGGACATGGACGGGTCCGACATCGGTCGGCTCGGCCAGGCGGCCGAGCCGACGATCTTCACCCCGGGGTCGACCTCCGGCGTGCCGGTCAACGCCCTCGGTCGCCTCAGCGTGCCCAACTCCGACGACCCGAGTGTCCGTCAGGACGAGGTCGACGCGACGGTCGCCGGCCTCCTTCAGCTGGTTGGCGTCGACTCCGACCCGCTGTCGGGGCGCGAGCACATCCTGCTCGCCAACCTGATCACAAGGGCCTGGGATGCCGGCACCGACCTCGACATGCCGACCCTGCTCACCCAGCTGATGGATCCCCCGATCCGCAAGCTCGGCGTGCTCGACCTCGACATGTTCTTCCCGCCGAAGGACCGCCAGGCCCTCGCCCTCAAACTCAACGGCCTGCTGGCGTCGCCCAGCTTCGCGGCCTGGGCCGAGGGTGAACCGCTCGACATGTCGACCCTGCTGTGGAAGGCCGACGGCACGCCTCGGGCCGCGATCATGTCGCTCGGCCACCTCGACGAGAACGAGCGCCATTTCGCGATCACCCTGATCCTCAGCCGCCTGATCTCGTGGATGCGATCGCAGTCGGGCACCGGCGAGCTGCGGGTGCTCGTCTACATCGACGAGGTGATGGGCCTCGCCCCGCCCAACGGCAACCCGGCGCCCAAGAAGCCGATCCTCACCCTCCTGAAGCAGGCCCGCGCCTTCGGCGTCGGCCTCGTCCTGTCGACTCAGAACCCCGTCGACCTCGACTACAAGGCGATCTCCAACGCCGGCACCTGGCTGATCGGTCGGCTCCAGACCGAACAGGACAAGAACCGCCTCATCGACGGCCTGCGGGCGGCCGACGGCGCCGTCGACGTGGCCGAGGTCGAACGCCGGATCTCGGGGCTCGGCAAGCGCCAGTTCGTGTTGCGGACGACCCGCTCGAGCGACCTGCCCCTGCTGACAACCCGGTGGGCTCTCAGCTACCTGGCCGGCCCGCTCACCCGTGACCAGATCTCGTCGCTGATGTCTGGCCGCGCCGCCACCCCTGACACACCGGCCACCGCCGCGGCCCCGGCGGCTGGCGCCCCGGCCGCTGCCGCGGCCCCGGCGGCTGG
>JAWSVN010000051.1:0-2296 GCA_033851875.1 Acidimicrobiales bacterium | reverse complement strand
CCGGTAGGGTTGAACGGGTATGGCAGACGGCGAGGACTACAAGCTGCTCCAGGGGCTCAACCCCTCCCAGAAGGACGCGGTCACCCACACCGGCGGTCCGCTGCTGGTGGTGGCCGGCGCCGGATCGGGCAAGACCCGGGTGCTCACGCGGCGTATCGCCTGGTTGATCGACGAAGGCCACTCGCCGTTCGAGATCATCGCCATCACCTTCACCAACAAGGCCGCGGCCGAGATGAAGCACCGCGTCCAGGAGCTGATCGGGCCGGTCGCCCAGAAGATGTGGGTGTCGACCTTCCACTCGGCGTGCGTCCGGATCCTGCGCCGTGACGCCCAGGTGCTCGGCTTCCCCTCCAACTTCTCGATCTACGACCAGGCCGACGCCCAGCGTCTCGTCGGCTACGTGATCCGCGACCTCAACATCGACCCGAAGCGGTTCCAGCCCCGGGCCGTGCACGCCACGATCAGTTCGGCCAAGAACGAGGGCCTCACCCCCGAGGCGTTCGCCGAGCGGGCCAAGGTGATCACCGAGAAGAAGGCGGCCGACGTCTACGTCGAGTATCAGCGCCGCATGACCCAGGCCTCGGCGATGGACTTCGACGACCTGCTGCTCAACACCGCTCGCGTGTTCCGCTCGTCGCCCGAGACCCTCGAGAGCTACCGCCGCCGCTTCGGTCACGTCCTCGTCGACGAGTACCAGGACACCAACGCCGTGCAGAACGAGTTGGTCACCGAGCTCGCCGGTGGCCACCGGCAGGTGACGGTCGTCGGCGACGGCGACCAGTCGATCTACAAGTTCCGCGGCGCCGACATGCGCAACATCCTCCAGTTCGAGGAGGCGTTCTCCGACACCACCGTCGTCTTGCTCGAGCAGAACTATCGCTCGTCGCAGACGATCCTCGACGCCGCCAACGCGGTGATCGCGAACAACTTCGGGCGCAAGCCGAAGAACCTGTTCACCGAGTCGGGGCCGGGCGAGCAGATCCAGCGGTTCCACGCGGACGACGAGGTCGACGAGGCCCAGTTCGTCGCCAACGAGCTGAGCCGCCTCCACGACCGGGGCGACTACCGCTGGGGCGACATGGCGGTCTTCTACCGCACCAACGCCCAGAGCCGGGTGCTCGAGGAATACCTGATGCGGGTCGGCATCCCCTATCGGGTCGTCGGCGGCACCCGCTTCTACGACCGTCGCGAGATCAAGGACGCCGTCGCCTACCTCAAGGCCGCCTCCAACCGCGACGACGAGGTCGCCCTCAAGCGCATCCTCAACACCCCCAAGCGGGGCATCGGCGACACGTCGGTCACGAAGCTCGACACCTTCGCCCGGGGCCACGGCTACACCTTCTGGCAGTCGCTGGAGCGGTCGGCCGACGCCGGCGTGTCGGGCACGGCGGTGAAGGGCATCGCCCGTTTCATCGACCTGATGGCCGGTTTCGACGACCAGCTGGAGAAGGGCCCGGCGCCCGCCCTCGAGGCGATCCTGCGCGACACCGGCTACATCTCCGAGCTCGAGGACGAGCGCTCGATCGAGGCCGAGGGTCGCATCGAGAATCTGCAGGAGCTGGTCGGCGTCGCCCGCCAGTTCGAGACCGTCGACGAGTTCCTCGAACAGATCAGCCTCGTGTCCGACGCCGACGAGGTCGACGACGATGACTCGGCCGTCATCCTGATGACCCTCCACGCCGCCAAGGGCCTCGAGTTCCCCGTCGTGGTGATGCTCGGCCTCGAGGACGGCATGTTCCCTCACCTGCGGGCGCTCACCGACCCCGACGAGCTCGAGGAGGAACGTCGCCTCTGCTACGTCGGCATCACCCGAGCGATGGAGCGGCTCTACCTCACCCACGCGTGGAGCCGGATGATCTTCGGCGCCAGCCAGTACAACCCGCCGAGCCGCTTTCTCGACGAGATCCCCGGCGAGTTGCTCACCGAGGCCGAGGGCAGCCGCAGTTCGAAGAGCCGCCGATCGAAGAGCGTGTTCGGCCGCAGCGGGACCACACCGTCCGACGAGCCGTCGGGCCGCACCTACGGCGGGGGCGATGGCGGGTGGCGCACCCGGGCCGCCGAGAACCGTGACCGCATCGTCGACTCGGCCCTCAAGCCGAAGGGCCCGCAACAGTCGGGGGCCGACGAACTCGGTCTGCGCACCGGCGACGACGTCCGCCACGCCAAGTGGGGCGAAGGCGTGATCCTCGACCTGCGGGGCGCCGGCGACAAGGCCGAGGCCGTCGTGCGGTTCCCGTCGGTGGGGGAGAAGACCCTCCTCCTCGCCTGGGCCCCGCTCGAGAAGGTCGGCTGACCC
>JAWSVN010000236.1:0-1146 GCA_033851875.1 Acidimicrobiales bacterium | reverse complement strand
CTGGTCGTCGGGTCGGGCAGCGTGTGGCGGTTGGCCGTCGGCGCGGCCACGGTCGCATTCTTCAACGCCAAGGCGGCGTGGGAGGAGCGCCGATTGTCGGAGCGCTATCCCGACTACGCGGCCTACGCGGCGCGAACCCCACGGTTCGTGCCGGGCTTGTCTTCTTTCAGCCGGTCGCGCTGACGGTCAGTCGGAACCGCTGATCGGGGACAGGCCCATCGGGTTGGGGAACGGCAGCACGCCCGACCCGGCGACGGTTCGAGCGGGGCCGTCGACGAGGGCGAGCACGGCATCGAAGTCGGCGTCGCCCGGCCCGCCGAGCACCGCGGCGATGGCGCGACCGGCGAGCTCGTCGGTCATCGCCTCGACGTCGCCCCGCAGCGCGGCGCCGCCATCACTCAGCGCTCTCCCATCGGCGCTGAGCTCGTCCGCATCGATCAGGCCTCGGCCGGCCAGGCCGTCGACCGAGGTCTCCCAGTCGGCTTCGCTCCAGCCGCGGTTGTCGCGCAACAGTTCGACCGGCACGCCTCGCTCGGCGGCGAACAGCACGTGGGCGTCGAGCCCCGACAGGTCGGCGGCGGCGAGCGCCATCAGGTGGCCGTCGCCCCGGTGTTCCCGCAACGTGGTGCACGTCTGCCACAGCTGCTCGACCGGATCGTCGGGCAGGTCGACACCGGCGTTGGCGGCGGCGAGCGGTCGCCCGAGCAGGTCGAGCGACGCCACCACCGGTCCCAGGCGGTCGACGACCGTGGGCGCGACGTCGTCGATGTCGGGCACGATCGCCCGCAACGCGGCGGCCGCCGCGGCGCTCCTGGCGACCACGGCGTCGGCCGGCGTCGCGAAGTCCCACGCCGAGGGCACGGCCCGCTCGACCATCGCGGGCGCGAAGTTGGCGAAGGTGGCACTGACCACCCCGGCGCCGACCGCCCCCATCGGGGCCGCCCGGAACCCGAAGTAGCCCATCCAGAACCCCCTGAACCCCACCCCGGAAGCCGCCGCCCGCGACTCCGGCGCGAAGTAGGTGACCGCATGCAAGGTCTCGAGCCGCTGCCACAGGACGCGGGCTGGATGTGGCGCGGGAGATGGTGGCGTCTGTGGCGTGTCGACCATGCGCCGACCGTAGACGGCGTGCCATGATCCGCCCAG
>JAWSVN010000050.1:13518-33164 GCA_033851875.1 Acidimicrobiales bacterium | reverse complement strand
CCTTCCGTCGGGTCGTGATCGGTGGCGCCGCTCCCCCACCCGACCGCCCAGCCAACGTGATCGCCACCTACGGCATGACCGAGACCGGCTCCGGGGTCGTCTACGAACGACGCCCAATCGACGGGGTGTCGCTGCGCATCGCCACCCCTGACCCAGCCGGCCACGGCGAGCTCGAGGTCGCGGGGCCGATGCTGCTGCGGGCCTATCGCACCCTCGACGACCCGGCCGGTCGCGACCCCAAGGTCGACGGCTGGTTCGCCACGGGCGACCTCGGCACGATCGACGCCGAAGGGGTCCTGCAGGTCTTCGGCCGGGCCGGCGACGTGATCGTCAGCGGCGGCGAGAAGGTGTGGCCGGCCCGGGTCGAACCCCTCCTCGACCGGCACTCCAAGGTCGGTCGGGCCATGATCGTCGGCCGCCCTCATCCCGAGTGGGGCCACGAGGTGGTGGCCCGGGTCGAACCCGCCGACCCGGCCGACCCGCCGACCCTCGACGAGCTGCGCGACTGGGTGAAGGCCGACCTCCCCGCCTGGTACGCGCCCCGCTCGCTCGAACTGGTCGACGCCCTGCCGACCACCAGCCTCGGCAAGCTGCGCCGCGGCTGAGCCGGCAGTTCGGGCACGCGTTCCTGCGCCGTCTCGCTCAGTCGGCCGCGGCCGCCTCGAACTCGTCGAGGGCCGCGAGGGCGTCGCTGCCGTAGACCACGGCCTGACCGCCACCCATCAGGACCGCGACGGCGATGGTCTCCTCGACCTCGGCCCGGGTGGCACCGGCCCGCAGCGCATCCTCGACGTGATAGGCGATGCACCCCTCGCAGTGGCCGGCGATCCCGATCGCCAACGCGATCAGCTCCTTGGTCGATCGCGTGAGCGCACCGTCCTCGACGGCGGCCGCATGGAGGCTGGTGAACGCCCGCATCGTTCCCGGCAGCCGACGATGCATGGTGCGCAGACCCTGGCGGAGCTCCCCGGCCCGCGCCGTGTAGCGGCCGGTCGGTTCGGAGCTCACGACGGGCTCCCGGCCGTCGCGAGGTGAGCGGCGATGGCGGCCACGCTCCGCAGGCGGGGATAGTCGCGCTCGGCGACCTCGATCCCGGTCCGTTCCGCCAGTTCGGTCATGACGTTCAGATGGTCCATCGAGTCGAGACCGAGTTCGTCCCACAGGTCGATCGCCGGGTCGAGGGCCTCGAGTTCGGGCCGGACCTCGGGGGCGACGGTGGCGACGGCCTCGCGCACGACGGCGCGGGCCTGGTCGTCGGTGAGCGGGTTCATGATTCCTCCTTCTCTTCGAGGACTGCGTTGTTCGTCGCAGACGCACTCAAGGCGCCAGCCAAGGCGTGCAGGAAACGGCTGCCGGTGGCGCCGTCGGTGGCGCGGTGATCGGCGGCGAGGGTCACGGTCACCACGGGCCGCACCTCGACGGCACCGTCGACCACCCACGGCCGTTTGCGGACCCGTCCGAAGCCGACGAGGGCCACCTGGGGCGGGAACACGACGCCGCCGACCCGGTCGGCCCCCTGGTCGCCCAGGTTGCTGACGGTGATCCCGGCGTCGGCCATCCAGCTGCTGCGCAGCGATCCCCGGCGGGCGCCGGCGACGAGGGCCTGCAGGTCGGCCATGATCTCGTCGACCGTCTTGGTGTCGACATCCCGGATTGCCGGGGTGACCAGGCCACCGGTCCGCAACGAGATCGCGACGGCCACATCGACCCGCTCGGCCGCGACGAAGGCGTCGTCGACCCACGTGCCGTTGAGCTCGGGCACGGCCGCGGCCGCGGTGCCCACGGCCTTGATGAACAGGGCGGCGGGCAGGACCCGTTCCCGCATCGACAGCGATTCGTTGTGGTCCTCCAGCCAAGCCCGGGCGCCGCCCAGCTCGACGTCGAGGTCGAGGTGGTAGTGCGGGATGGTCCGGTTGGCGACCGCCATGCGCTCGGCGATGGCCCGACGCATCCCGGTCGACCGGTCCTCCGTCGGGGCCTTGGCCGGCTGCGGGGTGGGGCTCACGTCACTGGGCAGCACGTCACTCTTCAACACGTCCCGGACGAGCACCGCACCGTCGGGCCCGGTACCGGCGAGGGCGCCGAGGTCGACGTCCCGCTCGGACGCCACCACCCGAGCCCGCGGCGACGCGAGCACCCGCACGGGCGAAGCAACAGGCGCCTCCGGTGCAACAGCCTTCTCCGGAGCGACAGCCTGCTCCGCAACGACAGGGGCGAGAGCACCGGCGCCGTCGAGGGCCAGGATCGGCGTCCCGACCGGCACCTCCTCGCCGACGGTCACCAGGTGCTCCGCCACCACCCCCGCCCGCCAGATCTCCACGTCGATGTCGGCCTTCTCGGTCGACACGAGCGCCACCAGGTCGCCCCGGGCCACGTCATCGCCCGGGTGGACGTACCACTCGAGCACGGTCCCTCGCTCCATGTCGGCGCCGAGCGACGGCAGCTCGAAGGCCCAGCGGTCGCCGGGCTCAGCCACCGACGGTCACCCCCTCCATCACGTTGGTGGCGGCGGCCACGATGTCGGCGACCTGGGGGATCGACGCGTCCTCGAGGTGCTTGGGGTACGGGATCGGCACCTCGACGCCGGCGACCCGGGCCACCGGCGCGTCGAGGCAGTAGAAGCAGTCCTCGGTGATGGTGGCGGCGAGCTCGGCCGAGAGCCCGACCGACCGCCAGCCCTCGTCGACCACCACGGCCCGACCGGTTCGCTCCACCGAACGGCGGATCGCTGGACGATCGAGGGGACGCAGCGAACGCAGGTCGATCACCTCGGCGTCGATCCCGGCCTCGGCCAGTTCGTCGGCGGCGTCCAGCGCCTTGGGCACCATGCCGGCCGACGCCACGATGGTGACGTCGCCGCCTTCGCGTCGCACGGCGGCGCCCTCGAGCGAGACGGGCCCGGTGCCGGGGTCACCGCGCAGGTTGTAGAGCCCGGTGTGTTCGAAGATGATCACCGGGTCCGGGTCGTCGAGCGCGGCCGCCAACATCCAGCGGGCGTCGGCCACCGAGGCCGGGGCCACCACCTTGAGGCCGGGCACGTGGGCGTACCACCCCTCGAGGCTGTGGGAGTGCTGAGCGGCCAGCTGCCGTCCGGCGCCGGTCGTCACCCGGATCACGACGGGGATCGACACCTGTCCGCCCGACATGTGGCGGAAGGTGGCGGCGGTGTTCACGATCTGGTCGAGGGCGAGCAGGCTGAAGTTGACCGTCATGATCTCGACGATCGGGCGCATCCCGCCGAGCGCCGCCCCGATGCCGGCGCCGACGAACCCCGACTCCGACAGCGGGGTGTTGCGCACCCGGTCGCGGCCGAACTCGGTGTAGAGGCTCTTGGTCACGGCGTAGGTGCCGCCGTAGTCGGCGACGTCCTCGCCCATGATGAAGACGCGATCGTCGGTGGTGAGGGCCTCCTGCAGGGCCTCGCGCATCGCCTCTCGGTAGGTGATCTCGCGGTCGGTGAGTTCGCCACTCATCGGTGGTCCTCCGGTTCGGCCAGGACGTGGCGGGTGAGGTCCTCGACGGGTTCGAACGGCGCGGCCTCGGCGAAGGCGACCGCCGCCTCGGTCTCGTCGCGTGCGGCCGCCCAGAGCGCCTCGACGGCGGGGTCGTCGACGACGCCGTCGGCCACGAGGCGGGCAGCGAACGTGGCGATCGGGTCGCGCTCCTTCATCCGTTCGACCTCCTCGGCGTCGCGGTAGAGGTCGGGGTCGAACATCGAGTGGGCCCGGAACCGGTAGGTCCGCAGCTCGAGGAACACCGGGCCGCCGCCGGCGCGGACGGTGGCGAGGGCGCGACCTGCGGCATCGCGCACCGCCTCGACGTCCATGCCGTCGACGGCCCACGCCGGCATCTCGTAGCCGGCAGCCTTGAGGGCGAGGTCGGTCTGCGACTCACTCGATCGCAGCGACGTGCCCATGGCGTAGGTGTTGTTCTCGCAGCAGAACAGGACCGGGAGGTTCCAGAGCGCAGCCAGGTTCATCGCCTCGTGGAACTCGCCCTCGGCCACCGCCCCCTCGCCGAAGAAGCAGGCCGTGACCCGTCCCCGCCGATCCGCCAGGACGTCGGCCAGGCCCAGCCCGGCAGCGAGGGGGAGGTGTCCGCCGACGATGGCGTTGCCGCCGTAGAAGCGACGCTCCGCGCAGAACAGGTGCATCGAGCCGCCCCGACCGCCGGAGCAGCCGGTGGCCTTGCCGTACATCTCGGCCATGATCGAGGCGGCGGAGACGCCACGCAGGAGGGCGTGGCCGTGTTCGCGGTAGGTGGCGACGACGGCGTCGTCGGGCTCGAGCTGGGGGACGATGCCGGCCGCCACGGCCTCCTGGCCGATGTAGAGATGGAGGAACCCGCGGATCTTCATCTGTCCGTAGAGCTCGGCGCAGCGTTCCTCGAGCACCCGGATACGGATCATGTCGCCGAGCAGGCCGATTCGTGCGTCCCTGATGTCGGTGTTCATGTGACTGCGCTCGTTCATGTCACTGCCTCTGCGTCACCGGGTGCCCCCTCGAGCATCGAGAGGTCGCCGATCTCCAGGCCGAGTTCGCGGGCCTTGAGGAGGCGGCGCATGATCTTGCCGCTGCGGGTGTGGGGCAGCTCGGGGGAGAACTCGATCTCGCGCGGCGCGACGGCCGGCCCGAGCCGAGCCCTGGCGTGGCCCATCAGGTCACGTCGCAGATCCTCGGTGGGTTCGGCATCGGCGGCGAGGAGCACGAACGCCTTCACCTTCTCCCCCATCGTCTCGTCGGGCACGCCGATCACGCCGGCCTCGACCACCGACGGGTGTTCGGTCAGCGCGGATTCGACCTCGAAGGGACCGATCAGGTGACCCGACGACTTGATCAGGTCGTTGTTGCGCCCGACGAACCAGTAGTACCCGTCCGCGTCGCGGCGGGCCAGGTCGCCCGAGCGGTACCAGGGTCCGGCGAAGCAACGCCGGTAGCGCTCGTCCTGGTCGAGGTAGCCGCGGAACATCGACGGCCAACCCGAGCGCAGCGCCAGTTCACCGACCTCGTCGGCTTCGGTCACCTCGACCGGGGCACCGTCGGCGTCGACCATCAGCTCGCCCAGCGGGTCGAGGCGGAGGAGGCCGGCGGTGATGCCCGGCACGGGGACCCCCATCGACCCGGGCCGCACGGGATGGTCGAGCCGGTTGGCGATCATGATCGCGCCGGTCTCGGTCTGCCACCAGGTGTCGAGCACCGGGGCACCGAACACCAGCCGAGCCCATTCGAGGGTCTCGGCGTCGAGGGGTTCGCCGACGCTGCCGACCAGCCGCAGCGACGAGAGATCGAAACTCTTGGCGACGTCGGCTCCGACCCGCGTCAGCATCCGCAGCGCGGTCGGCGCGGTGTAGAACACCTCGACCCGCTGTTCGGCGATCGTGGCGTACCAGCGTTCGGCGTCGAGGTCGGCCTCGTCGACGATCGTCGTGGCGCCGTGGACCAGGGGTGCGACGATGCCGTAGGACGTGCCCGTCACCCAACCGGGATCCGCGGTGCACCAGTAGACATCGCCGGGCCGGAGGTCGAGGACCGCGCGGCCGGTCGCGGCGTGGGCGACCACGGCCTCGTGGACGTGGACCACGCCCTTGGGGGTGCCGGTCGTGCCGCTGGTGAAGTGGAGGAGGGCCCGGGCTTCGGGGTCGGTGCGTCGCGCCGGCGTGCCGGCGGGAGCGGCGTCGACGAGGTCGGCCCAATCGACGACGGTCGGGTCGTCGAGGTCGGCGGCGCCCCCGCCCACGATCACGACGTGGCGGAGGTGGTCGAGCCGATCGCGGACCGGCGCCACCTTGCGGCGATAGAAGGCGGCGGTCGTCACCAACACGCCGATGCGGCCCAGTTCGAGCCGCATCGCCACCGGGTCTGGGCCGAACGCCGAGAACAGCGGCGTGTAGACGCCGCCGCCGGCGAGGGTGCCGAGCGCGGTGACGTAGAGCTCGGGACGCCGACCGAGGAGCGTGGCCACACCGTGGCCGCCGAGGTGACCCAGCTCCGCCATCGCGGCGGCGAACCGGGACGTCTCGGTCCACAGTTCGCCGTAGGTCAGGTCGACCGGGTCGCCCCGCCGAGGCAGCCACCGCAGCGCGGTGGTGTCGGCCAGGGGGCCGTTGGCATGCCGCTCGACGGCCTCGTGGGCGATGTTGAGACCCCCGTCGGGCAGTCCGTCGAGATGGGCCCGGGCATCGTCCCAGGAGAACGTGGCGGCCGACGTCGCAGTCCGCTCCTCCACGACTCCCAGTACGACAGCGCCGAGCCCGCCCCACAAGGGGCGAAGGTCACTCGGTCGGCGGCTGGTTCGCTGGGCCGTCGCCGGTTCGCAGCTCGGCGACGATCTCGTCGACGGGTCGACGCTGGCGGTCGCCGTCGGCCCGGTCGCGGCCGGCGACGATCCGGAGTCCGGGATGCACGATCTGTTCCTGACGCAGTGCGCCGAGGAGCTCCTCGTCGTCGGACGGGAGATCGACGATCACGACGTCGGCGCCGCTGACGAGGGGGCACGAGCCGTCGTCGAGCAGGGCGCACTGCCCGCCGGTCGTGCACTCGTCGGCAGCACGGAGGGCGACGGTGCACAGGGCGATGTCGTAGCCGGCCTGGGCGACGGCTTCCTCGCCACGCCAACGCGTGCGGTCGGTCTCGACCAGCACTCGGGGCCGCTCATGGTCGCCGGTCCAACCCGGGACCGGCCCGGTGGTCGACATCGTGACCACGATCGTGTTCCAGTCGGGGTGGCCGAGAACGGCGAACCCGCGGCGCTTGGCCAGCGACAGCATCAGGCGGTTGTCGACCATCACCATCGCCTGCAGATTGTCGATGCCCCGGGCGGCGGCGTGCGCCATCAGGCGATCGAGCATCCAGGGACCCATCCAGCCACGGTGGGCGGGGTCGACGGCGATGCCGAGCTCGCCGTCGCCCTTCGGCGTCGGCGCGTAGCCGGCCTCGGCCACGAGATACCGCTCGTTGCCGTCGGCGAGTTCGGCCACGAGCCCGAAGCCGCCCTCGTCGGTGATCGACGACCACCGCTCGAAGAACGATCGAGGCGGGCTGGCGCCGGAGAAGAAGCGCCGACGGATGTCCTCGGGCCGGAGTCGGCCGTAGAGGTCGGCGAGACCGTCGGCGTCGGACGGCTCGCCGTGGCGCAGGGTGACGGTGACGCCCGGCGAGAGTTCGATCGGCTCGTCGCACAACTCGCAGCGGGCGTGCACCATGTCGGCCACCTCGGTCAGCTGCGATGTGACAACGCGGCGGTGGCCAGTTCCTCGTCGCCCGGGTTGGTGATGCCGATCCACTGCTCGGCCGACGACACGACGTCGACCACGAGTCGGCCCTCGTCGATGAGCTCCCCGACGACGGTCGGCAGCTGGCACTCGGCCTTGGGTTCGTCGCGGTTGGCGGCGAGGAACGTCCGCCACTTCTCGTCGAAGAGGGGCAGGATCGAGTGGTCGAAGCACCACAGGTTCATCGACGCCGAGGTCTCGTCGGGCACCTCGGCACCGCCGGCCATCAGGCGGCCGTCGGCGAGGCGCTCGCAGCCCTCGGTCTCGACGATCGCGGCCAAGGTGCCATCGGCCACGTCGCACAGCGCTCGCGTGACCGCTCCCTTCGGCGGCACGGTGTTGCCGAGCAGGAAGGCGACGTTCGCCCCCTTGCCCTCCGCGCTCTCGGCCAGCTGCGCCGCGGCGAGCTCGAAGCTCGAGGGCCCGTAGTAGTCATCGGCGTTGATGGCGGCGAACGGCGTCTCGACCGCGCCGGCCGCGCTCAGCACCGCGTGGAGGGTGCCCCAGGGCTTGTCCCGCGCCGGCGGCAGATCGTCCTGGCGGACGTAGACGGCGTCGAGGTCGGGATGCTGCTCGGCCATGTGGTCGCGCACGTCGGCCTCGATCTCGGATCGCACGATCATCACCACGCTGCCGAAGCCGGCGGCGAGGGCGTCCTTGATCGAGAAGTCGAGGAAGGCCTCACCGTTCGGGCCCACCCGGGCGAGCTGCTTCACACCGCCGAAGCGGCTCCCGAGTCCGGCGGCCATGATCACGAGCGTTGGTTGCACGCGCCCATGGTAGGCCCGCTCAGTACCGCAGGTAGGGAGTCCGCAGCGCCCCGAAGGCGGCGACGTCGGCTTGCCAGGCGGCGACGAGATCGTCGGCCGGGGTGCCCGCCTCGAGGCCGAGGCGGAGCTCGGTCGTGCCGGCGAGGAGGTCGAACATGGCGGCCCGGTCGATGATCGAACCCTCGCCCGCCGCCAGTGACGCGGCCTGGAACGCTTCGAGCACGTGGAGCCCGGTCCGTACCGGCTCGAAGACGGCAGGATCGGTCGGCACGATCTCCACGCCGAACACTTCGACGCCCTCATAGGGCGGATCGGTCGCCATGTTCTCGATGTCGGCCGGCACGAAGCTCGTCGCCTCGAACACCACCCCGGGAAGGCCCCGGCCGTTCAGCTCCGCGGCCAACGCCTCGGCGTCGGCCCATGGCGCCCCGACCATCGTGAACGGCGTCAGCGTTCCCCGCCCGTAGCTGAGGTCGGTCGCCTCGACGAGCACCGTCCCCGGATAGACCAGCGCCGAGGTCGACGACGGCAGCCCCGGGCTCGGCGCCAGCCACTCGCGACCGGTGTCATCCCACAGCTGCGACCGCTCCCACCCGTCGAGGTCGACCACCGTGAGGTCCAACCCGTCCAACCCGGGCAGCCAGGCCTCGCCCACGATCATCGTGGCCAACTCGCCGGCGGTGAGGCCGTGGGTGGCCGGGGTCGGGTACTGCGACACGAACGACACCTGATCGGGCGTGCGGGCGAACCCCTCGACGCGTTCGCCGCCGATCGGATTGGGTCGATCGAGGACCACGAGCCGCACGCCGTGCTCGGCGGCCGCCTGCATCGCGAGGCCCATCGTGGCGGTGTAGGTGTAGAAGCGGGTGCCGACGTCCTGCAGGTCGAACACGAGCGTGTCGATCCCGGCCAGCATCTCGGCGGTCGGTGCCCGGGTCGAGCCGTAGAGCGAGTGGACGGGCACACCGGTGTCGGCGTCGACCGAGTCGGCCACGAGCTCACCTGCGTCGGCCACGCCGCGCAGCCCGTGCTCCGGAGCGAAGATCGCCGCAAGCTCGACGTCGGCGGCGTCGGCGACCCAGTCGATCAGGTGCGTCCCGTCGACCACCGACGTCTGATGAACGATCAGCCCGACCCGCTGCCCCCGCAACTCGCCGAGCCCGCCGGTCACCAACACCTCGGCCCCCGTCCGCACGGGCACGGTCTCTGGGGCGGTCGTCTCTGGTGCGGTCGTCTCTGGTGCGGTCGTCGCTGGTGTGGTCGTGGTCGTCGACCCAGCCGTCGTGACCGGCGCCGGCTCGGCACCGCTGTCGCTGCTACCACTGCCACCACAGCCGGCGACCATCGACGCGGCGACGACCAACAGGATCAGGAACCGTTTCGTTTCGACTCGCCGCACGGTGGGCAGACCCTCCCAGGACGGGTCGTCGTGGGCAGACGACCCGAACACGAAAGGTACCGTTTGGCCATGGAGGGCAGTTCCGCCGCAGCCCCGATTCCGATCATCGACATCTCCCCCGCGCTCCGTAGCAGCGGGGTCAGCGACCACCGGGTGGTCGCCGCGAGACTCCGGGAGGCGATCACGTCGGTCGGGTTCGTCCAGGTCGTCGGTCACGGGTTCGACCGTTCTCTGCTCGACGACGCCTACGACGCGATGCGGGCCGTCGAGGTCGACTGGACCGCCGAACAGCGGGCCTCGATGGATCGGCCGCGAGCGTCCTCGCGTGGTCTGTTCCGTCGCTGGGACGACGACGGCTTCCTCGACCGGATGATCTTCCAGTTCATCCCCTACGACGACGTCGCCGACGCCGAGGCCAAGGGCGCTTGCCGGGGCCGCACCGACTTCTTCGCACCCAACGTGTGGCCCGACTTCGACCCGGCGTTCACCGACACCTGGAAGCGCTACGAGGAAGCCAGCCGCTTCCTGTGCCGGGTCCTCCTCGACCTGTTCGCCGACGCCCTCGACCTGCCCTTCGACTTCTTCGAACCGGTCTCGAGTCGTGACGTCACCCTCCACTCCGTCAACTGGTACCCGCCCCAACCCGCGGGCGCCATCGGTGACGAGGCAGTCGTGCTCAACCCCGCCCACGCCGACTCCGGACTCGTCACCCTGCTGCACCAGCGCGGCAGCTACGAGGGCCTCGAGGTGCGCGTCGACGGTGACTGGGTCAAGGTGCCGGCGATCGACGAGGCCTTCGTCGTCAACATCGGGCACCTGATGCGCCGGGTGACCAACGGGACGTGGCCGGCGACCATCCACCGCGTCGTCAGCGGCACGACCGTCGACGACGAGCGCCACAGCATCGCCACCCATTTCATCCCCGACATCGACGCCGTGCTCGGACCGGTCCCCTCCACGATCGACGCCGGCGGTCCCCGCTTCGCTCCCATCTCCACCTACGCCTGGCAGCAGGAGTTCATGGAGCGCTACGTGCTCGACCAGTGGAGCGACGCCAACGCCAGCGCCCGCTGACCCTGCGCAGCCGAGCCCTGGCCAGCACAGCCCTGACCAGCACAGCCCCCGCTACAGCGTGAGTCGTCGGGCGCGCAGCTCGGCGTAGATCTCCGACGCCTCGGCCGCCACCGGCTCCAGCGTTGCGGGCAGCTCGACCGGCTCCTCCGACGGAGGCGGTCCGAAGCCGGTCGACGCCTCGACCGCCGAGTACCAGGCCGGCGCCCACACCCCGTCGCTGTCGCGGCGGCCGGCGGGCCACGTGGTCATCGCCTGAGCGATGGCGTCGTCGAAGGCGATGCCGCACGCCTCGCACATCGCCGCCAGGTAGCGCCTCGGGTCGGTGAGGAAGTCGGCCGAGTCGACGACGAGTTCGGCCCGGTCGAGCAGCTCGAGCTGCTGCGGTAGACCGATGGCGGCGACGTCGACGTCGGCCCAGACCTTGGTGTAGCTCGCCAGCACCCGGCGGGGGTCGCGGATCAACAGCAGGTGCCGCAGCTCGTCGAGCCAGTCCCGAGGGAACTCGGGGAGCAGGTGATGGGCCATGTGCTTCTGGTAGCTGACGGTCACGCCGTCGGGTAGCGGCGCCAGGCAGCGGTCGATCGCGGCGCCGATGTCGGTCGGTCCCGCGGCGAGCACCTCGTCACGCATCGGGTGGTCGTCTCCGGTCGCGGCCAGGGCGGCGGCGTAGAGCGGCTCGTCGAGCACGACGGTGTCGGGGCGATGCTCCCAGCTCCGCAGCATCGCCGTCGACAGGTTCCGGGGCCCCGACCACGCGGCCAGCCGGATCGTCATGCGCCGGTCCCCTCACCGGTGGCGGCGATCAGGGCGAGGTAGTGCTGCTGCAGCGCCTCGGTGACCGGGCCTCGTTCGCCGCTGCCGATCACCCGACCGTCGACCTCGGCCACCGGCGCCAGCCCGGCGAACGTGCCGGTCACGAACGCCTCGTCGGCCCCGTAGACCTCGGTCAGGCTGAAGTTCTTCTCATGCGACGTGATGCCGTGGCGGTCGCAGAGCCGGAGCACGTTGCGGCGGGTGATGCCGGGCAGGCAGTAGTCGCCGGTCGAGGTCCACACCTCGCCGTCGCGCACGATGAAGAAGTGGGTCGAGTTGCAGGTGGCGACGAAGCCCTGCGGGTCGAGCATCAGGGCCTCGTCGGCGCCGGCCTTGGCCGCCTGGATGCACGCAGAGATGCAGTTGAGCTTGGAGTGGGAGTTCCACTTCGGGTCCTGCACGTCGGGCCGCCCCCGTCGCACGTGGGTGGTGAACAGCCGGATCCCGCGGGTGAGAACCGACGGATCGGGCTCCTTGTACTCGGGGATGATCACGATCGTCGGCGGCGTGATCGTGAACCGGGGATCCTGGTACGGCGTCGACTTCACGCCCCGGGTGATCATCAGCCGGATGTGGACGTCGTGGGTGTCGGCGGTGTCCTGACCGTTGGCGGCGAGCACGGCCATCACGTCCGCGGTCAGCTCGTCGGGGGACTTGCCGATGTCGAGGTCGATCGCCTTGGCCCCCTCGTAGAGCCGCTTCAGGTGGTCGTCGAGGAACGCCAACCGACCGCCGTGGACCCGGATCCCTTCCCACACGCCGTCGCCGAGGATGAACCCCGAGTCGAACACCGACACGACCGCCTCGGCCCGCGGTTTCAGCTCGCCGTTGACGCCGATCAGGATCTCGTGGTTGCGGGGATCGTGGGCGTGGTCGTGGGTGCCGTGAGCCATGCCCGGAGGGTACGACCCCTACGCTCGGTCGATGCCTGCCGATCCGACCGCACCGCCCACCGGGATGGGCAGATCCTGCCAACGAACGAGAATCCGGTGTTCGTTGGAGACAACGATCCGTATGTGGGCAGAACCCGCCAGAGAATTCGGGTGACCGACCGGCGGACCTTCCTGGCATCCCTCGGGGCCCTCGGACTGGCGGCGTGCACGGGCGGAGCGACCCCCGAGTCGGCGCCCTCGTCGACCGGCACCACGCCGACGAGCTCAGGAGCCCCCTCGACGGCTGCCCCGGCCACGACCCAGCCGCCGGGCCTCGAACCCTTGACCCCGGCACCGAGCGACCTCACCGACGCGTCGTTCGACCTCGGCGTCGCCAGCGGTGATCCCACCGAGTCGAGCGTCGTGCTGTGGACCCACGCCCGCACCGACGTCGACGCCGAACTGGTGTGGGAGGTCGCCACCGACGACACGTTCTCCACGCTCGTGGCCACCGGACGGGTGATGGCGACGCCCCTCGTCGGCGACGCGGCACCGACGAAGGCCGTCGCCGAGGGCCTCTCGAGCGAGGCAACCCTCTGGTACCGGTTCCGGGCCTCCGACGGCACCTCGCCCGTCGGCCGCACCCGCACCCTGCCGGCGACCCAGGCCGCCGCCGAACGTGTCCGCCTGGCGGTGAGCTCGTGCCAGTCGCGGGCGACCGGCGCCTACGCCGCCCACCGCGACCTGGCCGCCGCGGAGGTCGACCTCGTCGTCTGGATCGGCGACTACATCTACGAGAACGACACGAGCGACGGCCTCGGCGTGGCCTCCGACCTCGCCGGCTACGTCGCCCACTACCAGGCGGTCAAGGCCGACCCGGCCCTCCAGGCCGCCCACGCCGCCCACCCGTGGTTCATCGGCACCGACGACCACGAGGTCGTCAACGACTACGACGCCTCGGTCGACCCGGCCCGGCGCGACGCCGCGCTGAGGGCCTGGGCCGCCTACCAACCGGTGGCCGAGGCACCGCGTCGCTGGCGTAGCCTCCGCATCGGCGACCTGGTCGACCTCGCACTCCTCGACACCCGCTCCGACGCCACCGCCGCCACCGTGCTCGGCGACGATCAGTGGGCCTGGCTCGAGGAGCACCTGACGACGTCGTCGGCCCGCTGGCAGGCGATCGCGTCGCCGACGATCGTCGCCGGGCTGTTCGACCATCGGGGCGACCCGCTCCTCGGCTACGGCTGGGATCGGACGCCGACCGACCGAGCCCGCCTCGCCGGCCTGCTCGAGCGCCGCGACGCCTTCGTCGTCTCGGGCGACCTCCACACCTCGATGGTCCTCGACGTGCGAGCCGACCCGCTCGACCCGTCGGCCGCCACCGTCGCGCCCGAGTTCATGGCCCCGGCGATCTCGTCCGCGTTCCCCGCCGACTACGCCCCACTCGCTCCCCTGCTGGCGATCGTCAACCCCCAGCTGCGTCAGATCGACCCGACCAATGGCTGGATGCTCGTCGACGTGAGCCGCGACGAGGTCGTCGCCACCCACCGCTTCGTCACCGACGTGACCGATCCGGCCAGCGCCGTCGTCGCCGGTCCCACCTTCGCGGTCACCGCCGGCGACACGGTCCCTGTCGAACGCTGACCTGCCGAACGCTGACACCCCAGAAACGCCCGTGAAACACCGGCCTCGTAGCGTGCGGCATGCTCCTCGATCATCCCGCCTTCCGGCGGTTCTGGTACCCGGTCGCCCGTGCCGACGAACTCGCCGAACGACCGATCGCCCGTCGCCTTCTCGGCACCGAGCTCGTGCTCTGGTCGCCGGCTCCCGGGATCGTGTCGGCCGCCACCGACCGCTGCCCCCACCGCGACGCCCGCCTGTCGACCGGCTGGCTCGACACCTGCGGACTCGTCTGCCCCTACCACGGCTGGGGCTTCGGCGAGGACGGCGCCGCCACCCGCATCCCCCAACTCGGCGAGACCACCGCTTTCCCGCCCAAGGCGACCCTCGAGACGTTCCGTGCCGCCGAGCGCTACGGCTGGGTGTGGGTGGCGCTCGACGAACCGTCGACGCCGATCCCCGACATCCCCGAGGTCGACGACCTCGGGTGGCGGGTCGTCCACGAACCCGAGTCCGACTGGGCCTGCACCGCCCTCCACCTGGTCGACAACAACATCGACCCGGCCCACATCGCCTTCGTCCACCGCGACAGCTTCGGCTCGCCCGACAAACCCGACGTACCGTTGCCGGCGATCGCCCGTGACGACGACGGTCTCCACCTCACCTACGAACTCGAGGTCGAGGGGCAGCCGGGCGACACGACGACGACCGTGCGCCACTCGGTCAACCGCCTCGTCACGCCGTTCCTGATGCTCAACCGCATCACCTACCCCGATGGAGTGGTGCACCTGATGGTGAAGGCGTGCACCCCGGCGTCGGCCGAGTCGACCCACCAACTCCAGTTCGTGGTCCGCAGCGACACCGAGGCCGACCGCCCTGCGGCCGACATCATCGCGTTCGACGAGCAGGTCTGGGGTGAGGACCAGGCCGTGCTCGAACACTGCTGGACCGACTACCGCCTCGACCTCACCGGCAACGTCCACCTGAAGACCGACAGGGCTTCGATGGAGTATCGCCGGTGGGTCGCGGCGGTGATCGGCGACGAGAGTCAGCTGTTGTAGGCCGTCTCGGCGTGCTGGGTGCTGTCGAGACCCTCGAGCTCGTGCTCGGCGCTGGCCCGGATGCCGATGGTGGCGTCGAGCGCCTTGGCGATCACGAACGTGGCGATGAAGGCGAACACGCCGACGATCACGTTGGCGAACAGCTGCTCGCCGAGGAGGAAGAACCCGTCGCCCTCGATGAGGCCGCCGTGGAAGTCGCCGCCGAGGGCTGAGGGGCTGGCGAACAGGCCGATCAGCACGCCGCCGACCAGGCCACCGATGAGGTGGACGCCGACGACGTCGAGGGCGTCGTCGAAGCCGAAGCGGAACTTGAGTCGCACGGCGAGGGCGCAGGCGGCGCCGGCGATGAGGCCGACACCGAGGGCACCGTTGACGCCCATGAAGCCGGCACCCGGCGTGATGCCGACGAGGCCGGCGACGACACCGGAGGCGGCGCCGAGCGAGGTGGCGTGGCCGTCGATCAACTTCTCGACGACGAGCCACGACAGCATCGCTGCGGCACCGGCGATGAAGGTGTTGGCGAACGCCTGGATGGCGAGGGTGTCGGCCGCGAACGCCGAGCCGGCGTTGAACCCGAACCAGCCGAACCACAGGATGCCGGCACCCAACATCGTGAAGGGCAGGTTGTGGGGCAGCATCTGCTCCTTGCGCCAGCCGGTGCGGGGTCCGAGGACGAGAACGAGCGCCAGCGACGACATGCCGGCGGCGACGTGGACGACGGTGCCTCCCGCGAAGTCGAGGCTGCCGCGCTCGGTCAGCCAGCCGGAGCCCTCGGCCTTGAAGACCCACGCCCACGACGGGATGAACACCAGGGTGAACCAGACCGGCACGAAGGTGACCCAGCCGGAGAACTTCATGCGGTCGGCCACCGCACCCGAGATCAGGGCCGGGGTGATGCAGGCGAAGGTCAGGGCGAAGAAGACGTCGCGCAGGTCGTCACCGCTCACGTCGCGCAGCAGCACGTTGTCGAACGTGCCGATGAAGCCGTTGTCGGTGCCCGTCGAGCTGAGGGAGTAGCCGTAGAGGTACCAGATGATGGGCACGATCCCGAGACAGATCATGTTCATCATCAGCATGTTGAGCATGTTCTTCGAGCGGGCCATGCCCCCGTAGAACAGCGCCAGCCCCGGGACCATGAAGAGCACCAGGGCAGCAGACGTGAGTACCCAGGCGTTATCGCCGGTGTCCATGTGAAACCTTTCGAGTTTTCGTCAGTGCGGCGACAGCTTCCCGTTGCAGTAGGGCAAAGCTGTTTCTGGTTTGTTTCCAGCGCGTGAACGCAGGCTGTCGCCGCACTGACAACGAAAGATCAATACTCCCTGGTCAATACCGCGGCTTGGGGCCCTTCTGGCCGAGGAAGGCCGGCGCCGACGAGCCGGCGGTGGCCCCCGGCGCGTTCTCGGGCGTCACCACGGCGACACCGTCGTAGGCGTGGTCGGCGATGGCGGCGTCGGTCACCCACGACTCACCGATGCGGATGCCGGTGTGGCCGAGCAGCTCCTGGTGGGCGGGGAACACGTTGCCGCCGGTCACCTCCGGGTCGAGCACTTCGAGGCCCCAGGTGTCGGTGGCCACCATCGCCACCTTGCGGTCGGTGAAGTAGCGGGCCTCGGCAAGGTAGATGCCGGGCTCCTGAGCGAGGTACCGGTTGTCATCCACGCCGATCAGGTGAGTCCAGCCGGTGTGGAGGATGGGGATGTCGCCCGGCCCGATCCGCTTCCACACCTTCTGGCGGCGGAGGGCCTTCTCGATGTCGTCGATCGTGATCCGGTAGTTGTCGCGCAACACCGGCTGGTCGCCGACGAGGAAGTAGTCGTCGGTGTCGCCGTTGGCCTGCTTCAGGCCGGCGACGTCGATGATCACGCCGCGGGTGACGATCGGCCCCATCGTCTCGTTCCCGAGCTTGGTGGTGCCGGTCGGGGTGAGGATGTCGGAGGCGTAGATGTCGTTGTAGAACCGGCCGTCCGTGCCGTCCTCGGTGCCGATGCCGACGTGGGCCAGGCCGTCGACCTGGGAGCCGATCTGGAACGTGAAGTTCTCGGCGAACCGTTCCTCGTGACCCACCAGCAGGTTGGGTCCGAGCGGCTCGGTGGCCGACTGGATGCCACCCCCGTCGACGAACTCCTGGCCGGCGTCGAAGCCGAGCACGTACATGAACATGTCGTGGAGGCGGGGCGGGTCGCTCGGGAACGCAGGGAAGCCGTTGAACATCGACTCGCCCATCTGGTAGCTGTTGATGCCCTTGTAGCGCCGCATGCGACGCAGGGCATTGGCGGTGCGCCACGGGGTGACCTCGTTGAGGGTCCCCCGCTCGTCGTCGGGCCCATACGGGCTCACCCAGTAGCCACCGGCAACCGCCGCCGCCAGATCGAACATGGTGTCGTCGTAGTGGCCGGCGTGCAGCTCGCCGCTGAGCTCACCGCTCGGCGCCTCCTCCCCCTCCTCGGCGCCGGCGGCCGTGCCGCCGATGGCCACCGCAGCCGAGGCCGCAGCCCCCATCTTGAGTGCGTCGCGCCGGCTCAGGTGCGCGTGGGCATGATGAAGCTTCACGATTGGTTCCCCCTAGGTGAGACACGGCGAGGAACGGTCCCTCTTGCCCCCGCCGCTTGCCGCCTTGGCAAGTGGGGGCAGGTTGTCACACGAAACGAGGCCGAGCTACCGCTTCAGCGAATCCTCACGCTGCGTGGCTTTCGAGCGCACGGTGTAGACGCTGTCGCCGCTCAAGACCCCACCGCGACCGAACAGCCGGCCGGCGTCCCAGTTCGACAACCCGAGCTCAGGGCGGTCCAATGCGTACTGGCCGTCGACCCAGCGGGTGAAGCCGTCGCCGACGAAGGGGGCGTCGATCGTCGACCAGAAGTCGTCGTGGGCGGCGGGATCGGCGGCGACCAGGCTGGCCACGAAGCGTGGCGACTGGGCGTTGAATTCGGCGACAGCGGCGGTCCGGTCGTCGACGACGACGAGGGTGATCTCCGGCGACCCCTCCCACTCCCACTCGTGGCCGAGCTGGTCGCGACCGATCGTCTCGGCCAGGGCTTCGACGACGTCGCCCTCGGCCCGGGCGATCGGGGCCTTGATCTCGAACCAGTCGTCGGCCACGAACGGTTCGTCGCCCTCGGCGACGTGGAGCTTGGGGTTGGCGCCCCGGGCCTCGGCGGCGGCTCGCAGCCCGTCGAGCACGACGGGCACGAGCTCTGCGGCCCGGCTCCGAACGACCACACAGGTGTTGAGCGTGTTGCACACCTTGCGGTCGAGGGAGTTGGCGACCACGGCGCCGAGCCGGGCGGGGTCGGCGGTCTCGTCGGCGACGATCCAGGCTCCGCCCGTGCCGTGGAGGCTGACCGGGATGCCGGCCTGGCGGGCCACCGAGCCGAGCTGGCCGACGGCGAACCCGCTGCCACGGGCCACCGCGAGGGCGAGGCGGGGGTCGCTGAACATCGCCCAGCCGGCGGCGTGGGCGGCCGACGGCACGAGCGAGGCGGCCCCCTCGGGCAGGCCGGCCTCGGCCAGGGCGGGGTCGAGGGCGTGTTCGACGATGGCCTGGGCGGTGCCGAGGGCATCGGAACCGATGCGGAACACCACGGCGTTGCCGGATCGCAGCACGCCGCAGGCGTCGGCGAAGACGTTGGGCCGTCCCTCGAACACGAAGCCGACCACGCCGAGTCCGGCGATGCGCTGCTCGACCGACCAGCCGTCGTGGTCGATCGTCTCGAGCACGGTGTCGCGGTTGGTGGCGGCGTCTCGCCACATCCGCAGGCCGGCGATCATGTCGCTGCGCATCGTGACGCTCAACTCGAGGCGGGTGGTCGATCGACCGCGGGCCTTGGCCGACTCGATGTCGGCCTCGTTGGCGGCGGCGATGGCGGCGAAGACCTCGTCGTCGGCGAGGCGGGCGGCGAAGGCCTCGAAGAAGGTGCTGATCGCCTCGTCGCCGACGGCGCCGAGGCGGCCGAAGGCCGTGTAGGCCCGACCGACGGCGGCCTGGGCGGTCTCCCACTCGGCGGCCGGGATGTGGAGCAGGGCGCCGGTGTCGTTCACCACGACGAGGCGGTCGCCGGCAGTGAACGCGGCGGCCAGGTCGTCGGGCACGCTGGTGACCTTGTCGCCACCGAACACGATCGGTTGGCCGGGCTGGAGCGACGTGAGAGCGGAGATCACGCCGCCAGTATGTCAGCGCTGTTCTCGAACGCCTGGCGGATCAGCTCCACGTATTCGTCGACGGTTTCCTCGCCGAGCGGCTGGTTGGAGGAGAGCTGCACGACCGAGTAGTGGGGCCCGAGACGCTGGGCCGTCGAGAGCACGAACGTCCCGTCGCCGGTGCTCACCCGGAACAGCACGCCGCTGAGCACGACGATGTCGCCGTCGCCGAGGTCGTCGAAGTCGGTGGTGTTGGTCTCCAACGACACGGCGAACTCCTCGCCGGCGATCTCGATCGTGTCGTCGCCGCAAAGATCGGGGACCTCGACGTCGCGCTCGTACACAGCGATGGCGTCGGCCACGGAGGAGTACTCCTCGATCCAGTGCGACACGGTGTAGACGCCGACGTTGTCGGGGTCGTCGTCGTTGGGGCGGGTCCACGACCGCCCGTCGAACCGGGCCGGCTGCGCAACGGCTGGAATGCCGCAGATCGCCGAGTCGGTGTCGAGCTGGAACGAGCTCGGCGACCAGCCGGCCAGATCGGCGTCGGTGAGGAGGACCGAGGCGAGCTCGGCGGGCGGCTCGGTGGTGGTCGGCTCGGTCGTCGTGGTGGTCGGCTCGGTCGTCGTG
>JAWSVN010000050.1:3815-13477 GCA_033851875.1 Acidimicrobiales bacterium | reverse complement strand
CCGAGGCCCAGCACGACGGCCCCGAGCAGTGCCGCCACCGCGATGAGCACCGCACGCCCGCGGTCGCCGTCTTCCTCGCCCCCGGCCCCGGTCGGGTTGATCAACCCGGGGGGCGGCGTCGGTACCGGGGCCGGTTCGACCACCGCCGGCGTCAGCATCGTCGGCGCCCCCGCCGTCGGCAGGACGTTCGTGGCGTCGGCGGACACCGGGATGGGAACGGGAGACGGGGTGGGCACGCGGCGCCCCGCGAGGGCGATCCCGTAGAGGGCGGCGAGCTCGGGATGATCGGCGTCGACCTCGGCCATCGGCAACACCGCCGCCAGCCCTTCGGCGACGCCCGGCAACGACACCCCGGCGACCCGGATCGTGGTATCGAATCCCACCTCACGGTCGCTCAGCGCCATGCGCAACGCATCGCCGTCGCTCTCGACGAGGTCGGCGACGATCGCCGCCAGCTCGAACCGGCGCACGGTCTCCGCGCTGCCCGCCCAGGTGAGCTCGGCCGCGTCGGCGCCGGCGCCGAGTTCTCGGCGGACCCGTCGGACGTCGCGGCGGAAGCCGGGGTCGGCCAGGGCCGCCGCTCCGGCGTCGGGGTCGAGGCGAGCGGCGATGGCGTCGCCCAATTGTTCGTCGACCAGGTCGACGCCCCAGGTCTGGAGCCGTGCCGGCACGCCGAGCGGCTCGTCGCGGTCGAAGGCGCTGACCACCACCTCGGCGGCCTGGACGTCGAGCACGACGAGCGATCCGGTCGACCCGCGCCGGGCCCGCACCTCGGCCGCGGCGGCCGTGGCGGCCCCGACGACTCGACAGTCGGTGAACCCCGCCGCGGCCGCCGCCGACTCGAGGCGGGAGCGCACGTGGTCGTGCCACCACTCGGGACACGACACCAGCACCGCTGCCGCCGGGCGGCCGACCCGGGCGGCGCCGAGACGGGCGAAGAAGCGGATCACGGTCGCAACGACCTCGGTGGGGGCATGGCGGGAACGGCCGAGCACCACCGGGTTGGGGGACTCGAGGCGTTGCATCGGGTCGAGCAACGTCCACTCGGGCCGCTGCTCGGCGTGGGGCACGGCGGCGGGGCCGGCGACGAGGAGGCCGCCGCCGTCGACGGCGACCGACGGGTCGATGCGGTGCGAGCCCTCGACGGTCAGCACTTCCTGCGACCCGTCGCCGCGCACGATGGTGCCGGCCGCCCCCACGCTGTCGAGGGCGACCACGAGGGTCCAACGGTCGGCGGTCTGCACGGTCACGAAGGGTACGACGTTCAGCCACCGCCGTTGGTTCGCAAGAGGTGCCGATCGTTTCGGTACCGTCATGGCGATGGCCGACTCGGCGCCGCCTCCGCTCCCCTCGTTCGGGACCTACCGGACCGAGCGCGCCCTGGGGACCGGGAGTTTCGCCACCGTCTGGCTGGCCCACGACCCCCTCCTCGACTCGCCGGTGGCGATCAAGGTGCTGGCCGACAACTGGTCGCGCGACGAGGCGGTCCGGAGCCGGTTCCTGACCGAGGCCCGGCTCCTGCGCCGCATCAATCACCCGGCGATCGTGACCGTCCACTCCCTCGGCGAACTCGACAACGGCCAGCCGTGGTTCGTGATGGAGTGGGCCGATCGGGGCACCCTCGAGGAACGTCAGGCCCCGCTCGCACTCGCCGCGGTGGCCCGCCTCGGTCGGCAGCTGCTGCAGGCCCTCCAGGTGGTCCACGACCTCGGCGTGGTGCACCGCGACGTGAAGCCCTCCAACGTGCTGTTCCGGTCCCTGAACGAACACGAGGCGATCGACGCCCGCCGCCGTGGGGCCGACGCCCCGACCGAGCAGCTCCTCCTCGGCGACTTCGGCCTGGCCCGCAGCGAGGCCGCCACCGGCTTCACCCGGGCCGCCGGCACCCCCACCCACATGGCCCCCGAGCAGCAGCGCGACTCGGTCGCCGTCGACGCCCGCGCCGACCTCTACGCGGTCGGCGTGATCCTCGCCGACCTCCTCGGCCACGCCGGTGAGCCGGTGCCGAGCGAGCTGATGGCCGTCGTCGATCGCCTCCGGGCGGAATCGCCACGCGACCGCCCCGACGCCGCCCTCGACGCCGCCGACCTGCTCACGCCCTTCACCACCGGCCCAGCGACGGCGCCCGCTGCTGCCCCCGCTGCACCTTCTGCCACCGACGAGACCAGCACCGACGAGACCCAGGAACTCCGCCCCACGCTGCCCTCGCCCGACGAGGCGGCGTGGCGTGACGACGCCCTGTTGTGGCTGTCGATCCGCGTCGCCCCCTCGGATCGGGCGACAACCCTCGACGCCCTGGACGAATGGCGGGCCGCCCGCAACAACGGCCGGGTCCGGTTCGCCGACCGATCGGTGGCCGACGCCGTGATCAGCCGTCTCGAAGCAGATATTGGAGCTGACGCCGGCCCTCGTGGATCCGGCTCTTGACCGTGCCCACCGGCAGGTCGAGCGCCTCGGCCACCGCCGCGTAGTCGAGGCCCTGCACGTCGCGGAGCACCACCGGTTCGGCGAACCGGCTGTCGAGCTGGTCGAGGGCGTCGAGCAGATCGATCCGGGTGCCGGCGATCACGCTGGTGCGGGCCGCCGCCTCGAACTCGGGGAGCTGGTCGCTCTGCTGCTGTTCCACCCAGCGCCGCTTGAGCCGGCGGTAGGTGTCGACCGAGGAGTTGGAGCTCACCCGGTAGAGCCAGGTCGAGAACTTCGAGCGGCCCTCGAAGGTCGAGATCCGGCGGGCCACGGCGAGCAGGGCGTCCTGGGCGGCCTCCTCGGCGTCGTGGGGGTGGGGCAGGATCCGGCGGCAGCGGGCGGCGATCTCGGGTTCGACCGCGCCGAGGAGTTCGTTGAGGGCCTTCTCGTCGCCGGCGGCTGCCTTCGCGGCCAGAGCGTCGAGGTCGACGGACCGGTCGCTCACCAGACGAACCGGGTCGCCTTGGGCCCGAAGTCGGCCGGTCGCTCGATGACCGCGAACGCCTTGCGGGGCGCCACGCGGAACACGGCGCTGCTCAGGAAGAACCCGGCCGCCCCGGCCATCGCCTCGTCGTCGGTCGGGTCGATCTCCATCGCCTCGGCGTAGCGGGCCGCCCACTCCTTCGACGCGTGGACCGCGCCGGGGTCGTCGGCCGCCACGGCGGTGGCGTCGCCCTCGATCGAGAGCACCTCGACCGTGTCGTCGGTGGCGACCACCACGGCCGGGTTGGCGGCCAGGTTGCGGACCTTCAGCGCCGTCTCGGCGCACGAGAACCAGAACGCCTGCTCGCCCGTGGTGGCGTCGTCGTCCCACCAGCCCCACAGCGGCATCGAGTGGGGCCGCCCGGCCGGGTCGACCGTGGTGAGCCAGAAGTTGCGGTTGGCGGCCAGCCGCTCGGCCGCCCACGGCCACTCGAGCACGCCGTCGAGATCGTCGGGCACCCCGTAGGCCGCCATGTCGGGTCGCTCGGATCGAGGCATGGCTGCACGGTACCCCAGCGACCCCGACAGGGATCGAGGCCGCGAGGTTGATCAACATTGATCCGATCATGTTGACGACGTCGTCGGCCGGGTGCATCGTCGAGTCATGGCCGTCGCCCACCTCACCGCCGCCGAAGCCGCCGCCCGCCTCGGCGTCAAGCGCGAGACCCTCTACGCCTATGTGTCGCGAGGCCAGCTCGGACGCACCATGTCGCTCGATGGCCGCTCGAGCCTGTTCGACCCGGGCGAGATCGACGCCCTGCGCACCAGCCGTCGGCGCTCGGCATCGGGCGAACTGTCGACCGTGATCGCGTCGAGCGTCACCCAGCTCGACGAGGCGGCCGGCCATCGCTACCGCACCCCCGACGGACCGGTCGCCGCCGTCGACCTGCTCGACCGCTCCTTTTCCGAGGTCGCCGACCTCATCTGGGGCGGTCCGGCCGATCCGGACGCCTGGACCCTCCCCGCCCCGACCGCAGCGCTGGTCCGCTCCCTCGTCGGCGCCCTGCCCGACGACGCCCCACCCCTCGATCGGCTTCGCATCGCCGTGTCGGCGGTGTCGGCCTCCGATCCCGCCCGCCACGCCCGGGCGACCGCCGTCCAGACCCAGGCCGCCCGCCACATGATCGGGGCGATGGTCGTCGCCCTCGGCGGCGACCGTGACCGATCGATCGCCGCCGCCCTGTGGTCGGCGCTGAGCCCGCACCCGTGCACGCCGGCGGCCGAGGCCGCGCTCGATGCCGTGCTGATCCTGCTCGCCGACCACGGGCTCGCCACCTCGACCTTCGCGGTGCGGGTGGCGGCCTCGGTCCGGGCCGACCCGTATTCGATGGTCAGCGCCGGCCTCGGCGCCGTCGGCGGCCGTATCCACGGCGCGGCGAGCGGCTACGTGCACCGCTTCTTCGTCGACGCGGAGCGCGACGGGCTCACCGCCGCCATCGGTCAACGCCTCGACGCCGGCCAGCACCTCCCGGGCATGGGACACGCCGTCTACCGCCGCGCCGACGTGCGCAAGGTCGCCCTCGAACGCCTCGTGTTCGCCGCCCACGACGGCGAGGACCGCCTGACCCTCGTGCGGGCCGCCGAGGAACGCTTCGCCGCCTACGAGCAGGGGCCGGCCAACATCGACTTCGCACTCGGCGCCCTCACCTGGTTGGCCGGCATGGAGCCGTGGGCCGGCGAGGCGCTGTTCGCGATCAGTCGTACCGTGGGGTGGGTGGCACACGGCATCGAGGAGCTGCGCGAACCCGCCCTCCGGTTCCGCCCCGTCGCCCGCTACGTCGCGCCTCGTGAGCCGCTCCCGGAGGACGGCCACCCATGACCGGGGCCGGTCGGTTCGCTCCGAGCCCCACCGGCGACCTCCACGTCGGCAACCTGCGCACGGCGGTGGCGGCGTGGCTGTTGGCGCGGGGCACCGGCCGGGCGTTCCACCTCCGTTTCGAGGACCTCGACGGCGCCGTGCGCCCCGAACACGAGACCGCACAGCTCCGCGACCTGGCGGCGATCGGCGTCGACTGGGACGGCGAGCCGATGCGTCAGAGCGACCGACTCGAGGTCTACCGGACGGTGCTCGACCGGTTCCGGGCCGACGATCTCGTCTACCCCTGCTTCTGCACCCGCAAGGAGATTCGCGAGGCGGCGAGCGCCCCCAACGGCGGCCCTGGCTCCCACGCCCCGATCCTCTACCCCGGCACGTGCCGCCACCTCGACGCACGCCAGCGGGCCGAGCGTGAACGGGCCACCGGCCGGCCCCCGGCGTGGCGACTCCGGGCCGACGTCGCCAGCCCGACGGGCCGGATCGTCACCTGGCACGACGACATCGTCGGCGAGGTCACCACCGAGCTCGACGACTACGTGGTCGAACGCTTCGACGGGGTGCCGGGCTACAACCTCGTGGTCGTGGTCGACGACGACGCCCAGGACGTCGACCAGGTGGTGCGGGCCGACGACCTGGTCGAATCGACCGCCCGCCAGCTCGTGATCGCCGGCCTGCTCGACGTCGCCCCGCCGAGCTACGCCCACGTCCCCCTCGTGCTCGGCGGTTCGGGTCAGCGTCTGGCCAAACGCGACGGCGCCATCACCCTCGCCGACCGGCTCGAGCTCGGCGACACCATCGAGGGCCTGCTGGCCTGGATGACCGGCTCGCTCGGCCTCGGGCCGACGTCTTCGTTGACGGACGCCGTGGCTCGATTCGATGCGGAGACTGCCACCGCCGCGATCGCGACTACTGGCCCCGCGACCATTCCTGCGGGTCGCGTCCCAGCGCCTCCAGACGCTCCACCGCCCACACCGGCGGCTCCATCTCCCCGCCCGACCTGATCAGGGCCACGTTGGGTCCGTCCTCGGCCCACATGTGGCAGGTGTTGAGGTTGAACGCCATCGCCCGCTTGCGGCCCTCGTCGTCCATCGGGCCGAACGTCACCTCGGTCTCGCCGGCCTCCTTCGCCGCCTGCGCGGCCGCAGCCTGCATCGACCACATCGACTGGATCGCCACCGGCGCCATCGCCTGGAGCAGGGCCCCGATGTGGGTGCAGCCGAGCGGTCCGCCGAACAGGTCCTTCACCTTGCGGGAGAAGCCGCGAGCGATCGAGAGCCCGACCAGCTTCTGGTAGGTCTCCTCGATGCTCACGCACGCCGCGTGGGGCGTCACCTCCATCACCACATCGACCTCGACGATCTCGAGGGTCGGGAAGTCGAGGACGAGGTCGACGACCATCTGGTGGACCGACAGCGGGTCGGGGTCGTCGGGGAAGTAGATACCCGGCGGCTTCTCGTCGTGCACCATGCCGCGCAGCCGCAGCCGTCGCCCGTCGTCCTCTCGGTAGGCCTCGACGTCGTAGGTGCGATGGTGGATCAGCTGGCCGTCGGGCTCAGGGGGCAGTCGCTTCGGCTCTCGAACCATCGACGCAGTGCAGCCGATGTCACTGTCAGATGCCAATTGAGTCACATGCCAATTGAGCCACATGCCAATCAGAACAGCAGCTCGGACACCGTGTAGATGGTCAGGCCGGCCAGGCCGCCGACGAGAGTGCCGTTGATGCGGATGAACTGGAGGTCGCGGCCGACCTGTTCCTCCATGCGGTCGCTGGTCTCCTCGGCGTCCCACCGTTGCACCGTGGTGGCGATCAGGTCGGCCACCTCGTCGCGGAACTGCTCGGCGACGTAGCCGGTGGCGCCGAGCACCCAGTCGTCGATGTGGGCCTGCAGGGCCGGGTCGTCGCAGATCGCCTGGCCGGCGTCGGCGAGGGCGGCGTCGAGCTGACGCCGCAGCGACGAGTCGGCGTCCTCGGTCGCCTCGATCAGGCCGGCCTTGATGCGGGTCCACAGCGACGCCGTCCACGCCCGCACCTCGGGGTGGGCGAGCAGCTCCTCCTTGAGTTCCTCGCCGCGGGCGAGCAGGGCCGGGTCGTTGCGGAGGCGCTCGGCGAGTTCGGCGGTGCGGGCGTCGAGCTGGCGGCGGAACTCGTGGTTGCGATCACGCCCGATCTCATCGAGCCAACGACCCGACACCTCGTAGATCTTGGCGAACACGACGTCGTCGACCGTGTCGGGCACCCACCACGGCGACTCGTCGCCGAGCCGCTGTCGGAACGTCGACTGGTTGTCCTGGAGGAACCGGCCGAGGCCGGTGAGGGTGGCGTCGAGCACGATCTGGTGATGGGCGCCCTCGACCGCGACGTCGATCGCCTTGCCGACGAGCGGGGCCACCGGGATCGCCCGGACGCGGTCGGCCATCAGGTGCTCGAGGCCGCCCTGCACGGTCTCGTCGCGCAACACCTCGGTCACGCCCTTCACGGCCACGGCGCTCTGGTCGCCGACCTTGCGGGCGTTGTCGGGCTGGGCGAGCCACTCCCCCACCCGGCGGCCGAGCTCGGCGCTGGCGAGGCGTTCGGTGACGATCTCCTTGGTGAGGAAGTTGTCGCGCACGAAGGTGCCCATCGAGGCGCCGATCTCGTCCTTGCGCTTCTCGATGATGGCGGTGTGGGGGATCGGGATGCCGAGGGGGTGGCGGAACAGGGCGGTGACCGCGAACCAGTCGGCGAGGGCACCGACCATCGCGGCCTCGGCGGTGGCCCGGATGTAGCCGACCCAGTGGTGGTGCTCCTCCTGCCAGCGGGCGACGACGAACACGATCGCCGCCAGGATCAACATCCCGGTGGCGACCCGCTTCATGCTCGCCACCGGAGAGGCGCTGGGCGTCACAGTCGCTTGAAGAGCCGGGCCGCCTGCTCGGCGGCCTTGGCCCGCACCTCGGCGCCGTCGACCTTGGTCGCCTTGCCGTCCTTCAGCACGGTCTCGCCGTCGACGGTCACCTCGAGGGGCCGCACCGTCGTGGTGTAGGCGAGGTGCCACGGCTCCATCGTCGGGTAGGTCCAGGTGACGGTGTCGTCCTTCGCCTCGGGCACGAGCTTCCAGCCGTTCTCCAGCCAGGCCCACGGGACGTCGGGCCCGGCGGTGACGTCGTGCTCACGCAGCTTCACGAACGCGAGCCGGAACTCCTCGAGCATGTCGGCGCCGATGCCGTCGGTGCCGAGCACGACGGTGCTGTTGGACCGATCCGTCTCGAACCGGGTCGGGTGGGCGTAGCCGACGTTGTTGTTCATGTTCGAGCGCGGGTTGTGGGCGATCGTGCCGGCCATCTCGAGGCGGTCGGGCAGGTTGACGCCGTGGACGAGCAGCCAGTCGTCGGTCGAGCGTCGTGCGAGCTCGGTCCCGGGCCCGGCGTCGGCGAGGCCCTCGGCGACGTGGACGTGGACGCCCACCTCGAACTCCTCGCTCAGTGCGATGGCGGCCTCGATCGTGTCCTGCTCGCAGGTGAAGCCGGCGTGGATGCCGACCATGCCCCGGCCGCCATCGGCCAGGAAGCGGCGGTTCTCCTCGAGCCCGGCCTTGGCCCCGGCGGGCCCGTGGCGGTCGGTGACCCCGTAGGCGCAGACCACCCGCACGCCCACCTCGGCGCAGGCGTCGGCGATCACGCTGAGCGATCCCTCGATGGCGTTGGGCGACTCGTGGTGGTCGACGATGGCGGTGCAGCCCGCTTCGAGGGCCTCGAGGGCGCCGAGCTTGGCCGACCACTCGAGCATCTCGAGGTCGAGGGCGGTGTCGACCCGCCACCAGACCTGCTCGAGGATCTGACCGAAGTTGCGGGGCGTGTGGGGCGGGGCGGGCATGCCTCGCACCAGCGCCGAGTAGAGGTGGTGGTGGCCGCAGACGAGCCCGGCAGTTTCGCTCATCTCCGAAGACTAGAGGAGCTACGCCGGTTCCAGGATCGCCTCGAGCAGGCCAGCGAGATCGACGAACTCATACGTCGAGAGGATGACGACGGTCTCGCCGGTGTCGGGGAAGTGGGCGACGAACGAGATCCCGCCGGGGATGCCGCCGCCGTGGCCCCAACCGACCTCGTCGGGGTTCACGCCCACGGCGAGGAGACCGAGCCCGTAGCCGCCGGTCTCGATCGAGGCGGGGTCGATGTCGATCATGGCGGCGAGCGAGTCGGCGCTCACCACGTCGCCGGCGGCGAGGGCCTCGATGAACGCGGCGAGGTCGTCCGCGCTCGACCGCATGGCGCCGGCGGTCCAGGCGGTGCTGACGATCGCCGTGTCGTCGGCCGACGCGGTGGCAAGGTCGATCGTGTCGAGCCCGAGCGGGGTGGTGATGCGTCGGGCGATCACGTCGCCGGCCGGTTCGCCCTCGATCGCCTCGATCAGCTGGCCGAGCACGATGTAGTTGGTGTTGGAGTAGGCGAAGGGCGCGCCCGGCTGGGCCGGGGTGTCGGCGACGAGGTCGACGATCTCCTCAGGGGTCCACACCCGATCGGCGTCGCCGTCGACGTCGGGGAAGAACGTCGGCAGGTCGGTGTAGTTGGCGATGCCCGAGCGGTGCGACAACAGATGGCGCACGGTGAGTGGCTCGGCGGGGCCGCTCGCCGCGAACGGGTGGTCGGGCAGGTGGTCGGCGATCGGGTCGTCGAGTGAGAGCGCACCCTCGTCGACGAGCTGCATCACGACGGCGGCCACGAACGTCTTGGTGATGCTGCCGATCCGGGTCGGCACGGTCGGCGCCAGCGGACCGCCGCCCTCCAACGGGCTCTGCTCCCCCACCGCCTCTCGCTCGGGCTCCTCGCCGGCTGCCGCTCGATGCCACACCACGATGCCGCCCTCACCGTCGCCGAGCTCGGCCAACAGCAGATCGCGCAGGCTGGCGTCCACCGGCGC
>JAWSVN010000050.1:0-3771 GCA_033851875.1 Acidimicrobiales bacterium | reverse complement strand
GTTGTCAACATAGGTTGACAACCGTGGACGCCGCCCCCTTCCAGGTTCCCGCCCCCGAGCGGACCGCCGAGGCCCTCGCTGCCGTGGTGGCGCTCCGACGCTTGGCCGACCAACTCGAATACGAAGCCGTCGACCACGCGGTGGCCGAGGGGTGGACGTGGGCCCAGCTGGCCGACGCGCTCGGCGTGTCGCGTCAGGCGGTCCACAAGCGCCACGCCAAACGCATCAATCAGCGCATGAAGGAGACACGGTCATGATCGAGAACCTGCGCCGGAAGCGGCGCGACATCCGCTGGATGAACGAGTGCCTCCCCCTGGCCGAGCGGCTGGCGGCCGCCGATGGGGTCGAGGAGGGAGGCGCCGAGTACCTCGTGCTGGCTGCGCTCGCACTCGATGAGGGCTCGGCGGCCCGAGCCTTCACTGCCGTCGACCTCGAGCCGACAGACTTCGCAGCAGCGGTGGAGGCAGCACATGCCGACGCCCTCGCCTCGATCGGCGTCACGGCCCGACCGCCGACCCACGCTGCGGGATCCACACCCCGCAGCTCACACCAACGAGGCCCGCTCCGCAGTGGGCCGACGAGCCACCGCCTGTTCCGGGCGACCATCGACGAGGTACGCGCCGCCGACCAACCGCTCAGCGGCGCAGCCGTGCTCGCGGCGGCGTGCCGCGCCGCCCTCGACCCGGCCAACCACAGCACGACGTCGCGCGCGCTGCGCCGCCTCGATGTGGATCTTGTGGCGTTGGAGTCGGCGGCCCGCATCGAAGCGGCCGCCGCCGGCACCGACTGACGTCAGCGGAAACCGAGCAACTCGAGCAGACTCTTCCAGCCGTGACAGCTCGGGCAGAGCGCCTCGCCGTTCTCCGTCGATGTCACGCCACCCTGCGAGTCCGGGAGGACGTGGTCGATGTGGCACTGCGAGGCGGGAACGCCGCACCCCGGCGTCGCGCACCAACGGTCGCGAATCTCGATGCCTTTGCGTTTCAAGCCGCGGTAGAAGCGCTCGGAGACCGACACGTCGACGCCGGCGTCGTCTGCGTGGAGCACGATTCGCCGCAGCCGACCGGCCAGTGCGGCCGTGAAGGCGATGGTCGGGTCCCAGTCGAGCCCCGTGGACCTGGAGTAGCACTGGAACTCCGCGGCGACAGCCGCCGCCTGCTCGGGCAGCAACTCGGGCACCGAGCCAGTGGACCAGCGTTCGAGCTCACGCTCGAAGGTGGCCTGGTCCATCACGATGTCGAGCTCGATCGAGCAGCCTGGATCGACGGCGCCACCTCGTCTGGCGGCGGCTCCGATGCGAAGCGCCTCGGTGGCGGCGTCGATCAGCCGCTGCGGACTCGTTCGAGCGAGCTGTTCGAGGGGAGCGTCGGGCCCCTGCTCGGCCACCAGCTCGGCCTTGTCGTCGCCGAACATCTGCTCGGCGATCGGAGCGATCGCCGCGAGCCACTGTTCGAACTGTTCGGTCGAGGAACGGAAGCCGCCCTCGACCTCGCCGTCGAACTCGGTCCACCACAGCCCTCGCCGCTTGGCGATGCGCTGCGCACGATCGGTCGGATCGGTGTCGTCGGTGACCTCGATCAGGGCATCGATGGCGGCCTTGAACTGCGGCCACTGCATCGAGAGCGCCCACTCGAGCATCATCGCTTGCGACGCTTCGGCGACCTCGGCGTCGTGGCGCACCACCCGGAGGATCTGCCGAACGTGCGACGACGTGAGTCGTCCCTCGCCGTAGGCCTCATTCACCACCGGCACCAACCGCAGCGCCTTCCCGTCGGAGACGTGCCGGGTGGTGTCGTAGCGGTTCCGGCGAGTGGAGGCCGCCAACCACTTGGCAGCCGATGGCGACCAGAACGGGTTGGAGGTCATCTCGGTGTAGACGTGGTGGACCTCGCCGTCGCGATGCCGGTCGTCGAGCTCGGCGGCGATCGCCAAACGCTCCGCCTCGAGGGAGGCGATCTCACCTTCCAGACTCACCGCCCGGATGGCGAGCGTGGTGTCGGAGAACGCCGACGGATCGAAGGGCGCACCCGGCGACCGATCACCGAAGCAGTGCTCCGGCACCGCCGCCAGCTGCGCTCGATGGCCATCGAGCAAGGCCTGACCCGTGAGGCCCTCGAGCGGCCTGCGATCGATCTCGAGTTCGAAGATCATGACGCCACGTTACCGAACATATGTTCGATCACCAACCCCTTGTTCGGAAGGCGTGGCGACCGAGGGTGGACGGATCGCGCCGAGCGCGCGGGGTCGGTAGGGTGAGCCGATGGAGGACCCGCCGAGCGAGGACGAGACCGCAGTCGCTGCGGACGCCGCAGCACGCACCGCGACCTCGTCGTTCGGCGTCGGCAAGCGCGAGGGCCACGACGCCTCCGCCTTCTATGCCCGCTTCCACCCGCCGACCATCAGCGACGACGACACCGTCGCCCGCCCGGCCGAGCTGATCGAGCGCCTCGGCGCCGGCGCCGCCTTCTGCGCGAGCTCGACCGAGATGGCCGACCTACCCGACAACTCGGTCGCCCTCGTGGTCACCTCGCCGCCCTACTTCGTCGGCAAGGACTACGAGCTCGAGATCAGCGAGGGCATCCCCGCCACCTACCTCGACTACCTGCAGATGCTGCGCGACGTGTTCGCCGAGTGCGCTCGGGTGCTCGAGCCCGGCGGCCGGATCGCGGTGAACGTCGCCAACCTCGGCCGCAAGCCGTATCGGTCGCTCAGCGCCGACGTGATCGCCATCCTCCAGGACGATCTCGGGCTGTTGTTGCGGGGCGAGGTGATCTGGGAGAAGGCGGCAACGTCGTCGGGCTCGTGCGCGTGGGGGTCGTTCGGCAAGGCCTCGAACCCGGTGCTGCGCGACATGACCGAGCGCGTGATCATCGCCTCGAAGGGTCGCTTCCAGCGGGCCCTGTCGGCCGGCGAGCGGCAGCGCCGTGGCCTCCCCCACCGCTCGACGATGACCAACGACGAGTTCGTCGACGTCACCCGCGACGTGTGGCGCATCGACGCCGAGTCGGCCACCCGGATCGGCCACCCGGCCCCGTTCCCCGTCGATCTGCCGCGCCGGCTGATCGAGCTCTACACCTATGTCGACGATCTCGTGCTCGACCCCTTCGCCGGGTCGGGCTCGACCCTCGTGGCGGCCGCTCGCACCGGTCGCATCGGGGTGGGCTACGACCTCGATCCTGCCTACGTCGCCCTGTGCGAACAGCGGATGGGCGAGGAACTGGAACGGCTCGAACGGGTCGGAGCCGGCGACGGTCTGAGCACGGACGAACGCCAGGACGTCCACCTCGCCGAAGCGGTCGAGGTCGGGGCCAAGGTGCTCGACATCGCGACTCGCCGGCTCGAGGCGGCCGGGTTCACCGTCGACACCAAGAAGAAGAGCGTGAAGCACCCGGGCGGCGTGGTGGTGTTCGACGCCGTGGCCACGGCCGCCGACGGACGTCGCTTCTTCATCGACGTGGCGGGGGCGTTCACCACGGTGAAGCCTGGCGTGCAGCGCATCGAGGCGGCGTGGCGGCTCGTCGGCCGATTGGCGGCGGCTGCAGCCGCTCCCGCCGATCCGGTGCTGGTGCTCACCCCGGCCCTGCCGAAGCGCAACACCGAGGCGTGGAAGGCGCTGCAGTCGCTCGGTCCGGAGGCCGCGTTCGACATGATCGAGCTGATGGACCCTGACGGCCTCGACCGCCTCGCCGCCTACGGCAACACCGCCCTCGATCCGCTGCCCGCCTTCTGGTCGACCGAGCGCTTGTCCTAGTACGCATGCGCGCGGTGGAC
>JAWSVN010000049.1:0-43098 GCA_033851875.1 Acidimicrobiales bacterium | reverse complement strand
GACGCACTCGAGCCGACGGCTTTCACCGTCGGCTCGAACGCTTCTTGGAGAGAAACACACAAGAGGTCGGGCTCCCCACCCCCGGAACCAGCGGGGATTCGTGGCGGAGCGATGGCCTCCGAAGGGTCTGACCAGGCCGGTGTCGGAATGGTTACAAACGTCACAATCGACGAGACTGCGGCCATGACCGTCGTCTTCGTGCATGGCAACCCCGAGACCGCTGCGATCTGGAACGAGCTCCTCGACGCCCTCCGGGCCGCCGGGGTCGAGCGCGAGCTGATCGCCCTGTCGCCTCCCGGGTTCGGAGCACCCGTCCCCGAGGGCTTCGACCCGGTCGCCCCGTCGTATCGGGAGTGGCTCACCGCCGAGCTCGAGGCGATCGTCGCCACCGCCGGCGCGGTCGATCTGGTCGGCCACGACTGGGGCGGCGGCCACGTCGTGCCGGTGGCGCTCGACCGCCAGGACCTGATCCGCAGCTGGTGCGTCGACGTCCTCGGGCTGTTCCACCCCGACTACGTGTGGCACGACATGGCCCAGGTGTGGCGCACCCCGGGCGACGGCGAGGAGAACATCGCCGGGATGATGGGCACCCCGACCGCGGATCTGGCGATGCTGTACGAGTCGCTCGGTATGCCCCCGGCCGTCGCCGCCGACGTCGCGGCGGGCGCCGGCGACGAGATGGGTCGCTGCATCCTGTCGCTCTATCGCAGCGCCGAGCCCGCCTACCTGGCCGAGATCGGCGCCCGGCTCGGTGACAACACCCGACCGGCCCTCGCGGTGTGCGCGGAGAACGACACCTACGTCGGCAGCCGGGCCCAGATCGAGGAGATGGCGGGCCTCGCCAACGCCCGCACGGTCCACCTCGCCGGCGTCGGCCACTGGTGGATGTTGGAGGATCCCGCCGCCGGGGCCGCCGTATTGGCGTCGTTCTGGTCGTCTTTGGAATGATGCAGAGGTATCGGAGGTGTTTAGGTGGTCGAAGTGATTGTCGAGAAGACGCGGACCTGCCCGCTGTGTGAGGCCGGCTGCGGCCTCACCGTCGGGTTCAAGACCGAGCCCGACGCGCCGATCGCCGTCGACACCCCGGTGCTCCGCGTCCGTGGCGACGCCGACGACGTCCTCTCGAAGGGGTTCCTGTGCCCCAAGGGCGCGTCCCTCGGCCACCTCCACCACGACCCCGACTGGCTGCGGACCCCGATGATCAAGCGGGGCGACGAGTTCGAGTCGGCGACGTGGGACGAGGCGTTCGCTGCGATCGCCGACGGCCTGCTCCCGATCATCGCCGAGCACGGCGCGCAATCGGTCGGCGTCTACCTCGGCAATCCCAACGCCCACAACCTCGGCGGTCTGCTCTACAACCGGGTGCTGCTCGGGGCGCTCGGCACCCGCAATCGGTTCTCGGCCTCGACCGTCGACCAACGCCCCAAGGAGGTGTCGGCCGGCACGATGTTCGGCTCGGTCACCGTCCCGGTGCCCGACCTGGATCGCACCGACTTCCTCGTGATCATGGGCGCCAACCCGCTGGCGTCGAACGGATCGCTGTGCATGGCGCCCGACTTCGGCGGCCGCATCGCCGCCATCCAGGCCCGCGGCGGCAAGGTGGTCGTGATCGACCCCCGCCGCACCGAGACCGCCGAGAAGGCCGACGAGCATTTGGCGATCCGCCCCGGCGGCGACGCCGCCCTCCTGGCTGCGATCGCCCACCACCTCTTCGCCACCGATCAGGTCGACCTCGGCCATCTCGGCGATCACGTCGCCGGCCTCGACGAGCTCCGGGCCGCCGTTGCCGACTCCACCCCCGATCGCGTCGCCCCGATGGTCGGACTCGATGCCGCGGTCATCACCGGCCTGGCCGACGACCTCGCCGCCGCCCCGACCGCGGCGGTGTATGGCCGGATGGGGACCTGCACCCAGGAGTTCGGGTCGCTGGCGTCGTGGCTGGTCGACGTGGTCAACGCTCTCACCGGCAACCTCGACTCGGTCGGCGGCGCCATGTTCGCCAAGGGCGCCACCGGCCAGCCGTCGAGCAAGGGCGCCCCGGGTTCCGGCCGCGGGTTCCGCTTGGGGCGCGGCCACTCGCGGGTGTCCTCGACCCCCGAGGCCCTCGGCGAGTATCCCGTCACCGTCCTGCTCGAGGAGATCGAGACCCCGGGTGAGGGGCAGATCCGGGCGATGGTGACCGTCGGCGGCAACCCGGTGTCGTCGAACCCCAACTCAGCCCGAGTCGACGCTGCGATGGCGGCGGTCGACTTCATGGTGTCGGTCGACCCCTACATCAACGAGACGACCCGCCACGCCGATGTGATCCTGCCGCCGCCCACGCCGCTGCAGAAGAGTCACTACGACCTGGCCCTGCTCAACTTCGCGGTCCACAACGTCGCCAACTACTCCCCCGCCCTCGTGCCCCTGGCCGACACCCAGCTCGCCGAGCACGAGATCATCCTTCGCTTCGCCGCCCTCGTCGGTGGCGTGCCGGTCGACGGTCTCGCCGAGGCGGCGGCCACCATCGACGACCAGACCGCCGAGGGCATGGCCCGGTCGATGGTGCGCGACGAGCACGGCCCCCTCGCCGGCCGTGACGTGGCCGAGGTGTTGGCCGACTGCGGCGACCGTCGCGGGCCCGAGCGTCTCCTCGACCTGATGCTGCGAGGCGGCCCCTACGGTGCGGGCACCGCCGCCGATCTGTCGATGGACGTGCTCGAGGCCAACCCCCACGGGGTCGACCTCGGCGCCCTCGAAGCCGGCCGCATCCCCGACCTGCTGCGCACCGAATCGGGCAAGGTCGAACTGATGCCCGAGCCGATCGTCGCCGACCTGCCCCGCCTCGCCGAGGCGGTCGACGCCGCAGCCGCCCAGCGGGCCGACGACGAGGCGCTCCTTCTGATCGGCCGCCGCCACGTGCGGTCCAACAACTCCTGGATGCACAACCTGCGCACCCTCACCAAGGGCCGCAACCGCTGCACCCTCCAGGTCCACCCAGACGACGCCGACCGCATCGGCCTCGTCGACGGCAAGCTCGCACACATCACGAGCAGGGTCGGTGCCCTGACCGTGGCATGCGAAGTCACCGACGCCGTGCGCGCCGGTGTGGTCAGCCTGCCCCACGGCTTCGGCCAGGGGCTCGACGGCGTGCAGCTCGAGATCGCTGCCGCCTACGACGGCGTGAACACCAACGTGCTCACCGACGAATACCTGCGGGACGAACCGACCGGCAACATCGCCCTCAACGGTGTGCCGGTCACCGTCACCGCCGGCTGACCTCCNNCATCGAGGGGATCCGATGACCACCACCGAAACGGCCGCCACCGGCACCGAGACCGAAGAGGAGTTCCGCGCTCGCGTGAACGCCTTCCTCAGCGAGCACGCCACCGGCCTCGACTACGAGACGCCCGACCCGCGCAGCGCCAACGAGCTGGAGGCCAACAAGGCGTTCCAGCAGAAGCTCTTCGACGCCGGTCTGGCCGGCCTCACCTACCCCAAGGAGCACGGCGGCCAGGGCCTCTCCCTCGCCTTCGAGAAGGCATTCCGCGAGGAGGTTTCGAAGTACCCCGACATGGTCACCCAGCTCACGATCAGCCACGGGATGTGCGTGCCCATGCTCAACGAGTACGCGCCCGAGCACCTGAAGGCCAAGTACATGCCCGACGCCATCGCCGCCAAGACGGTGTGGTGCCAGATGTTCTCCGAGCCCGGCGCCGGCTCCGACGTCGCCTCGCTGCAGACCAAGGCGATGCTCGACGGTGACGAGTGGATCATCAACGGTCAGAAGGTGTGGACCACCCTCGGCCACGTGTCGGACTACGGCATCCTGATCGCCCGGACCGACGTCGAGGTGCCCAAGCACAAGGGCATCACGATGTTCATCGTCGACATGAACGACCCGGCCGTCGAGGCCCGGGCCATCCACCAGATCGACGGCGGCATGCACTTCAACGAGGTGTTCTTCACCGACCTGCGGGTGCCCAAGGATCATGTGCTCGGCGACGTCAACGACGGCTGGCGCATGGCCACCGCGATGCTCATGTACGAGCGCGTGGCGATCGGCACCGGCTCGAGCTCGGGCATCAAGACCCCGACCTTCAAGATGCTCAAGCGCAAGGCCGAGGAGGCCGGCGTCGCCGACCAGCCGGTCGTGCGCCAGGCCCTGATGAAGATCTACGGCGAAGAGGTCACCAAGAGCCTGGTATCGCTCCAGACAAGGGCTGCACTCAAGGCCGGCAAGACCCCCGGGCCCGGCGGTTCGCTCGGCAAGCTCCACGGGGCGCGCATCTCGGTGATGACCCGGGCCGTGCTGTTGGCGGTCGAGGGTGCGTCGGGCATCGCCTGGGACCCGGCCGACGGCAAGGGCGGCGACGGCGCCCACTTCACGCTGCGCAGCTTCGCCGCCAACATCGCCGGCGGTACCGACGAGATCCAGAAGAACATCATCGGCGACCGCGTGCTCGGTCTGCCCCGCGACATCAGCGTCGACCGGGCCGTGCCGTTCAAGGAGCTCAAGGTCGGCACCCAGTCCAGCTGACTCGCCTGCGGCTGAGCTGCCCGGCCCCGCTCCCTCGGCGGCCCGACGCTCCCCTTCCGGCGACCAGCCTTCTCGGATTGGGTCGATGAGCGGGCGTTACACGCCCTCTCATCGACCCATTCTCGCGTCCGGCCCCAGGTGCTCGGCGTTGGGTCGCTCACACGGCCCGAGACACCGCCTCATCGACCCAACATCGCGCACTCGTGTCGCGCGCCCAGTCGGTTCACGCGCCGGCGTGGCGGAGATGACTGGGGATGATGTCGTCGACGACGATGATCACGTCGCCGGGTTCGAGGACCTCGCCGGTGGCCTCCAGGTCGACCATCTGGGCCCCCTCGAGCCGAGCGCCGATCCGGGCGACGGCGAGCGCCTCGTTGGGGATTTCGAACGCGAACTCGCCGCCCGAGTCGGAGCGGGTGACCGCGGTGTGTTCTGCCCCGTCGACCGTGCGGTACGCGAACCAGATCTCGACGTCACCGACCGCCGCCTTTCCGGTGACCGGGTGGAGTCGGCCCTCGAGGGTGTTCTGCGGCACGTTCACCGGTCCAGTCTTGCACCCACGAACCCACGACGCCGACGCTTCACGAGTCGACCGCCGAGGTACTCGCGACCTCAGTCTCGCCGAACGCCGTCGCCTGCTGACGAGGCGCTGGTCGTCGACCACACCATCGCCTGCCATTGCCCGACATCGTCGTAGTGACGAGTGAAGTCGAGGTCGACTCGCCGTTCGAGTCCGAGCGAGCGCATCACCGACTGCGAGCGACGGTTGGAGGGCGAGGTGTAGGCGAACACCTCCCGGCACCCAACGCGCTCGAAGGCGTCGGCCAGGGCAGCGGTCGCCGCCTCCGGGGCGTATCGGTGCCCCCAGACCTCCGAGCGAAGCCGCCACCCGATCTCGTGGTGTTGGCCCAGGGGGTGATCGTCACCTGGCTGGAGAACGAGTCCGCAGTAGCCGAGGAACTCGCCGGTATGGCTCGTGACGACCCACCGGGTCACCGCGTCGACGGCGAAGGACCGCCGGAACCGTTCGAGCTTCTCGTCGCTGGCAGCTCGATCGATCGGCCCGCCGAGGTCGGCCATGACCGCGGCGTCGGCGTTCATCGCCGCGAAGTCGTCTGCGTCGCTCACCTCCCACTCCCGCAGGATCAGCCGCTCGGTGGGGATCGTGAAGAGGTGGGCCGCCACGCCGAGACCGTACAACGCAGTGACCGTACAATGCAGTGACGCGGTGACGCTGAGCCCCGTATGTGGGGCTGAGCGTCGCAGCGTTCGGGCTCCCGGGCCGAGCACGGTCACGGCGAGGGAACATCCCACGGCACGCGGTGGTTGGACACGGACGCCATGCAGCTGCGATTCACCAACTCGTTCACCTCCGAGCTCACCGCCGACCCGGTGGCCGACAACCATCTCCGCCAGGTCGAGGGCGCCCACTTCTCCCGGGTCGATCCGGTCGTCCCCAGCGCGCCCGAGATCGTGGCGCTGTCGGCCGAGCTGATCGATCAGCTCGGCCTCGGCGACGAGGCCGACGGCACGACCCACACGGCCTCCGATGCGTTCGTCGACCTCGTGAGCGGCCGGGCGTTCCCCGACGGCGCCGATCCCTACGCCATGGTTTACGGCGGTCATCAGTTCGGGAACTGGGCCGGCCAGCTCGGCGACGGCCGGGCCATCGCCATCGGCGAGGTCGAGACCTCCGACGGCGGTCGCCGGACCCTGCAACTCAAGGGCGCCGGCCCCACGCCCTACTCCCGCGGCGCCGATGGCATGGCGGTGCTGCGCAGCTCGATCCGGGAGTTCCTCTGCTCCGAGGCCATGCACCACCTCGGTGTGCCGACCACCCGAGCCCTGAGCCTGGTCGTCACCGGCGACAAGGTCATGCGCGACATGCTCTACGACGGCAACCCGGCCCCCGAGCCCGGCGCCGTGGTCTGCCGTGTCTCGCCCGACTTCCTCCGCTTCGGCAACTTCCAGCTCCCGGCCGCCCGGGGCGACGACGAGGGCCTACGAGCCCTGGTCGCCTACACGATCCGCCACCACTTCGGGCACCTGCTCGACGACGGCACCAGCGACCTCGGGCGCGGTGTCCTCGAACCCGATGACCTCACGGCAGACCTGATCATCGCCTGGTTCACCGAGGTGATCGAGCGCACCGCCGACCTGATGGTCGAGTGGATGCGGGTCGGTTTCGTGCACGGCGTCATGAACACCGACAACCTCTCGATCCTCGGAGAGACGATCGACTACGGCCCATACGGCTGGCAGGACGACTACGACCCCGACTGGACCCCCAACACCACCGATCGGGCCCATCGGCGCTACCGGTTCGGGCAACAGCCGATGGTCGCCCACTGGAACCTGGCTCAGCTCGGCAACGCCCTCGTCGGCCTCCTCGACGAAACCGACCAGCCCCGCCTCCAAGCGGCCTTCGACACCTTCCCCGACCGCTACCGCAACGGCTACCGCACGATGATGGCCGCCAAGCTCGGCCTGTCGGATCACCCGGCGCTCGACGATGTTGCCGACGACGACGATCGAGCGGACCTCGACGAGCTGATCGTCGCCCTCGATCAGGTGCTGCGGCTCACCGAGACCGACATGACGCTGTTCTTCCGCCTCCTCGCCGACCTCCCCGCCGGCACTCAGGCCCGCAGCGACCGCGACCTGGTCGCGCCGATCGTCGACGCCTACTACGCGCCCGACGAACTCACCGGCACCACCCTCGCGGCGGTCACCACCTGGCTCCGCCGCTACCTCGACGAGCTCGCCGAGGCGGGCACGCCCGACGACGAGCGACGCGCCGCCACCCACGCCGTCAACCCGCTCTACGTCCTGCGGAACTTCCAGGCCCAGCTCGCCATCGACGCCGCCGAGACCGGCGACTTCTCCGTCGTGCGGCAACTGCTCGACGTGCTGCGGCGGCCCTACACCGAGCAGCCCGGGGCCGACCGATTCGCCGAGAAGCGCCCCGACTGGGCCCGCACCCGGGCCGGCTGCTCGATGCTGAGCTGTAGCTCCTGACAGCCCACACGACGTGCCGGGGTCGTCACCGAGTGTCATCCAGGGCAAACTGGAGCACGACACCGCTGGAGGGGCACGACGAGTCCCGTCCGTCGACGTCCCATCGCCATGCACGATTTCCCCGAACCGCCGCCCCGCCTCAGCACCGACCTCGACGCATCCACCGAGCCGGTGGCGATGGACGCCGACGCAGCGAAGGAGAGCGTCGAGGCGCTCGTCGGCGACGTTGTCCATGTGTTCCGCAACATCCGGCCGGGTGCTCAGTGGCCGAAGATCGCGCGTCAGGTGCTCGAACACCACGATCCACCGGTGGACGAGCGAGTGCTCGACGAGTGGTACCGGCAGCTCCAGAGGCGAGCTCGCGGGCTCCTCGACGCCGTGGTGAGCAAGGACATCGCTCGGATCGAGGAGGCCATCGTCAGCCTGCGGCTCGTGCAAGGCGCACCGGATCTCCTGGCCCGCCACGACCGCCACGACCCCGAGATCATCCTCGACTGATCGCCCCCGCTAGGTTGGCCCCGGTCGGGCTCGTAGCTCAGTGGTGAGAGCAGTGGACTCATAATCCATCGGTCGTGGGTTCGATCCCCACCGGGCCCACGCCGTTCGCTTCGCTCACTAACCGAGTTGCTCGCTGGCGCTCACAACTCGCACCGTGCTGTCTTCCCGTCGCTGGCGCTCACAACTCCCAACCGCCGCAACAGCTGTGGGACGCTCACGGCTCGCAGCGGGCTGACTTCTTGGCGGGTGGGTGCAGGGTGTACCAAGGGGGGATGGCCGAAGAGCTGGACGAGATGGACCGCCCCAAGGGGCCATTGGCGGGGGTGCGGATCGCGGATCTGACGACCGTGGTGATGGGGCCGATGGCGACACGCATGCTCGGCGACCTCGGCGCCGACGTCATCAAGATCGAAGCCCCCGACTACGACTTCATGCGCGACTTCGAGCCGAAGCGCTCGCCGGGCATGAGCGGCGTCACCCTCAACCTCAACCGCAACAAGCGGTCGATCACCCTCGACCTGAAGGACGCCGACGACCACGCCACATTCCTCGAGCTCGTCGCCACCTGTGACGTGGTCGTCACCAACATGCGAGCCGACGCTTGCAACCGGCTCGGCATCGGCCCCGACGACCTCCTCGCCGTGCGACCCGACCTCGTCTACTGCAGCGCCAACGGCTTCGGCAGCGACGGCCCGTACGCCGGCAAAGCCGCCTATGACGACGTGATCCAGGCCGTCAGCGGCTTCGCCTCGATGTTCGGCTGGCTCGCCGACCGCCCCGCCTACGCCCCGACCATCGTCGGCGACAAGATCACCGGCCTCCACATCGTGATCGCCGTCGTCTCCGCGCTGTTCCGGCGGGCCACCACGGGCGAGGGTGACGTGATCGAGGTGCCGATGGCCGAGACGTTGGCCTCGTTCAACCTGGTCGAACACCTCAACGGGCACACCTTCGAGCCCAAGGAGGAACCCTTCAGCTACCGGCGCCTCGTCACCCACCAGCGCCGCCCCCGCCAGTCGGCCGACGGCTGGATCTGCCTCCTCCCCTACTCCGACGCCAACTGGCGAGCGTTCTTCGCCGAGGTCGGCCGCCCCGAACTCGTCGACGACCCCCGATTCGCCACGATCAACGACCGCGTCGCCAACGTGGCCGAGCTCTACGACGTCGTCGACGAGTACTCGATGACCAAGACCAACGCCGAGTGGATGGCCTTCTGCGACGAGCACTCGATCCCGGCCGCCCCGGTCACCGACCTTCGTGAGCTCGACACCGACCCCCACTTCGAGGCCGTCGGCCTGTTCGAGTTCCACGACCACCCGACCGAGGGCCGCTACCGGGTCGTGAAGGACCCGATCCGGTTCCGGTCGGGCAACCCCGGCCTGTGGCGCCATGCCCCACGGCCGGGCCAGGACGGTGACGCCATCCGCGGCGAACTACCGTCACGCGAATGACCGCGACCTGCACCGAGCACACCCTCGACGGCTCGGAGGGCACGATCTTCTACCGGCAATGGACGCCGGCGAGCCCGGAGCGGGTGTTGGTGATCGTGCACGGCTACGCCGAGCACGGCAACCGCTATGCCCACGTGGCCGAAGCGGCGGCCGAGCGAGGCACTGCCACCTACGCCCCCGATCACCTCGGGCACGGCCGCAGCGAGGGTGAGCGGGCCCTGCTCGTCGACTTCGAGCACGTCGTCGACGATCTCGAGGCGGTCGTCGCCCGCGCCGAGGGCGACCATCCGGGCCTGCCGATCGTGATGGCCGGCCACTCGATGGGCGGCCTGCTCAGCGCCCGCTTCGTCGAGCGCAACCCCGACCGGCTCGCCGGTGCCGCGTTCCTCGGAGCGGTGCTCGGCGACTGGAAGTGGGCTCGCGAGGTGCTGTCGCTCCCCGAGTTGCCCGTCGTCGATTCCGACCCGTGGGGCATGAGCCGCGACGAGGCCGTCTGCCGGGACTACGCGGAGGATCCGCTCGTCTACCACGGCACCTACAAGCGTCCCCTCCTGGTCGCCGAGGTGGCGTGCCTCGACCGCTTCAACGAAGAGATCGACCGGATCACGACCCCGGTCTGCTTCCTCCACGGCGACAGCGACCCGTTCGTGCCCTACGGCGACTCCCTCGACGCCGTCGAACGGATGGCCTCGGCCGACAAGACGTTCCACCTCTACCCGGGCGCCAAGCACGAACTGGTCAACGAGACGAACCGCGACGAGGTCCTCACCGACCTGTTCGCCTTCGTCGAGCGCGTCACGGCCTGAGACGTGGAGCACGGCTCGAGAACGACGAACGCCCCGACTCGGCTGAGTCGGGGCGTTTCGTGTGTGGCTCCGGGGGTGAGGCTCGAACTCACGACCCACTGATTAACAGTCAGTTGCTCTGCCAACTGAGCTACCCCGGATCGGAGTCGTGAGGATAGCAAGGCCAGCCCGAAACCACCCGATCAGTTTCACGACAGGCAGCGCCGCGCCGTTCGCCCTGGTCAGCCCCGGTAGGTCCCGACGGTCACCGAGTTGCCCTCGGGGTCGACCAGACCGAACATGGCGCCGCCTGCGTCGTAGTCCGGCGACTCGAGCGACCGGGTGATCTCGACCCCGGCCGCCACACAGCGCTCGTGGACGGCGGCGGGATCATCGCTGATCACGTACAACGTGCCGGCACCCACCCGCTCCGGGCCGAGCGTGCCCGCTCCGGCGGTACCGATCTGGACCACCCCACCCTCGGGCCACACCAGCTCTGAGTGCGCGACCTCGTCGGGAGCGTCCTCGGCGGGCACCACGATCCGCTCGGCGAACCCGAGGACCTCGACGTAGAACCGGATCAGGGCCCGAGCGTCGTTCGCCGCCAGGGCCGCCCAGATGCCGTCCCGGTACGGCCGCTCGACGGAGAACTCGGTGCCCTCGGCACGTGAGGCGTAGGTGTCGAGGTCGAATTCCTCGAGGGTCTGCGACAGCATCCAACGATGCCCGAACGGGTCGCGGATCGTGCCGTGACGGGACCCGTGAGGCTGATCAGCGGGCTCCTGGAGGCCGGTGGCGCCCTCGGCGAGCGCCTGGGCGTAGACGGCGTCGACATCGGCCACCGTCACGTGGAGGGCGACGCTGGTGCCGCCGATCGTGGGCGGGGCGGTCACCCCCATCTCGGGGTACTCGTCCGACATCATGACGCGGGCGCCGGCGATGGTCAGCTCGGCGTGGCCGAGGCGGCCGTCGTCCATCGGCACCCGGAACTCCTCGACGGCGTCGAACGCCCGCCGGTAGAAGTCGATGGCGGCGTTGCCGTCGTGCACGGTCAGGTAGGGCAGGATCGGGCTCACGGTGGTGGTCCTCCGGATCGTCGGGTCGGGGCCCGCGCCGGTCGGCACGGGCGGCAGGAGTTCGAGTTCGAGGCGGGACCGCAGCTCGGCCACGAACGCCGCGCTGGGCGCCATCGCCACATCGTCGGCGAGCTGCTCGAGGGGATGGTCGAACGGTTCGGACATCAGGCCTCACCTCCCGGCGCGGTCGTCGTGTCGTAAGCGGCTCGGAACGCTCGTCGGGCCCGCACCAGGAGCACCTCCGTCGCCTTCGTCGTCCGGTCGAGTGCCCTGGCCACATCGGCCACGGGCAGGCCGTCGAAGTAGCGCAAGGTGAGGGCGGCCCGATGCTGGGGAGCGAGCGATCGGAGTACCTCGTGGGCGACCAGGGCGTCGAGGTGGGCGTCCCAGCGGTCGTCGGTGTCGTCGACCTCGCCCTCGATCGCCTCGAGGCGGCGCCGCTCGCGGTCCTGGCGTCGCCAGTGGTCGACCAAGCGGCGTCGAGCGACGGTGATCAACCAGCCAACGGTGAGCTCGGCGACCGTGCCCCGCTGCACGGCCGCCACGGCGGCGAGGAAGGTCTCGGAGGTGAGATCCTCGGCCTGGGCTCGGGAGTCGCAGCGGCGGGCCAGGTAGGCGTACACCTCGCCGACGGCGTCGTCGTAGAGATCCAGCAGGGCATCGGGGCCTGCGAGCGCCGGCTCGGGAGTCACACCCACTTCATCGCTCGACCACCGCGATTCCCTACACCGACGGCCGAGAAATCAATCGAGGTAGTCGCGGAGACGTTCGCTGCGGAGGGGGTGACGAAGCTTGGCCAGCGTCTTCGACTCGATCTGGCGGATTCGCTCGCGGGTGACACCGAACTCCTTGCCGACCTCTTCGAGGGTGCGAGGCCGCCCGTCGATCAGCCCGAAGCGGAGCTTGACCACCTCGGCCTCTCGGTCGTTGAGTTCGCTGAGCACCTCGCCCACGGCCTGGGTGAGCAGCTTGCGGGCGGCGACGTCGAGTGGGGCGGCGGCCTTGTCGGGGATGAAGTCGGCCATCGAGGTGTCGTCCTCGTCGCCGACCGGCGAGTCGAGCGACAGCGGGTCCTGCTGGGCGATGCGCAGGATCTCGGCCACCTTCTCCTCGGTCATGTCGACCGCGGCGGCGATCTCGGCGATCGACGGCTCGCGCTCGAGCCGCTGCAGCATCGCACGCTGGGCCCGCACGACCTTGTTGATCGATTCGACCATGTGGACCGGCACCCGGATGGTGCGCGACTGATCGGCGATGGCGCGGGTGATCGCCTGACGGATCCACCACGTGGCATAGGTCGAGAACTTGAAGCCCTTGGTGTAGTCGAACTTCTCGACGGCCCGCATCAGCCCGAGGTTGCCCTCCTGGATCAGGTCGAGGATCGGGACGCTGCGACCGACGTAACGCTTGGCGATCGACACCACGAGGCGGAGATTGGCCGAGGTCAGCTCGCCACGGGCCCGATCGCCGTCGGCGACCGCCCGACGCAACGAGCGGTGGCGACCGGGATCGAGGTCGTGCCACTCGTCGGACGAGATCAGCTCGGCGATCTCGGCGCCGGCCACGGAGCCGACCTCGATGCGCTTGGCCAGCGAGACCTCCTCCTCGGCCGTGAGGAGGGGCACCCGACCGATCTCCTTGAGGTACATACGCACCGGGTCGGACGAGCCGCTGGCACGAGCCATCGCCATCGCCGCCACCCGGGCGGGGTCGATCTTGCGGTGACGACGACCACCGGTGGCACCGTTGCCGGCGGGCTCCTCGGTCTCGGCGACCTCGGGCTCCTCGTCGAAGGGGATCTCCTGCTCGGTGAGGAAGTGGCGCACCTCGGCGAGGATCTCCGGCGTGAGCTCGACCCGAGCCATCACCTCGACGACATCGTCGACGGTGAGCGGTCGACCCACCCGGGCGCGCAACGTCAGCCGATCACGGTGTTCGTCGGTGAACTCCGGGCTGTAGCTGGCGAGCGGTTGTTCGGTCACGAGGTCGAGGCTCCCGTCGGGTCGCTCATCCAACCTAGCAAGCCCTCCACCGCCGTTGCCCTTCGCGCCGGATCGGCGAGCGCGACCTCCTGTTCCTTGTACCAAGCGAGGTCGCGACTGATGGCGCCGACGTCGGCGCCCGGCATGCGTGCCTCCTGGCGGCAGCTGTCGATCCGGCCCCGCAGGTAGCGCAGCCAGACCTGCCCGGCGACGTCGAGCGGATCGTTGGGCGAGTCGCGCACCGACACCCGCTGGAGGAGCTCGGCGACCTCGGGGGCGGCGGACTCGATGGCGTCGTGGATCGAGTCGTGTTCGAGGACCAGGTCGAACGCCGCGCCGTAGAGGTCGTCGGAGAACAAGCTGCTGACCACGAGGTGGGCGATCTCGTCGCGGTGCTGCACGGCGAGGGTGAGCGCCTCGAGCTCGGGGCCGGGGGTGAGGGCGGTGGCCCGTCGCGGCTCGCGTCCACGCACGGCCGACGCCGACGCCGCAGCCTGCGCCTTGGGACCGTTGGCCAGGATCGAGCGCACGAGCCCGTCGTCGATCCGGCAGCGGGCCGCGATGTCGAGGGCGTACTGGTCGCGGACCAGGGCGTCGGGATGCTCGGCGACCATCGCCAGCGCCGCCTCGGCGGTGCGGGCTCGACCCTCGGCGGTGGTCAGGTTGCCGGCCTCGAGGGCCCGGTCGACTCGGAACCGGAGGAACGACGTCGACGTCTCGACCGCCGCCACCAGCCGCTCGGGATCGTGCTGGGCGAGCTGCCCCGGATCGTCGCCCGGTGGCAGCGACACGACGGCCACCTCGAGGTCGTAGTCCTTCTCCCACTGGTAGAACCGGGCAGCGGCGTTCTGGCCCGCCGCGTCGGCGTCGAAGCTGAGCACGACCCGGCGAGCAAACTTCGAGAGCAGCTTCACGTGGTCCTCGGTGAGGGCGGTGCCGCACGTGGCGACCGCTCGGGGCACCCCGGCTTGGGCGAACCCGATCACGTCGGTGTAGCCCTCGCAGACGATCACCTCGTCGGCCCTCACGACCTCGGCCTTGGCCCAGTTCAGCCCGTAGAGCACTCGGGACTTGTGGTAGATCCCGCTGTCGGCCGAGTTGCGGTACTTGGCGGGGTCGTCGGAGCCGGGCAGCACCCGTCCGCCGAACCCCATCGCCTTGCCCTCGGCGTCGAAGATCGGGAACAGCACCCGATGCCGGAAGAAGTCGTATTGGCGGTCGTAGCGGTTGAGCGCCCCGAGGCCGGAGTCGACCCAGTCACGGTCGTTCATCCGCATCGCCTTCGACAGGTGGTCCCACCCCTCGGGGGCGTAGCCGATGCGGTACCGGCGCACGATGTCGCCGTCGTAGCCCCGTTGGCGCAGGTAGCTGCGGGCGACACCGGCGTCGGCGCTGGTCAACAGGCGCTGGTGGTACCACTCGACGGCGGCCTCGACGGCGTCGTGGAGCTTGGCTCGACGGCGTCGGTCCTCCCCCTCGTTGCGGTCGGTGTAGGTGAGCGTGATGCCGGTCTTGTTGGCGAGGAACTCGACGGCCCCGACGAAGTCGAGGTGTTCCTGCTCGCGCACGAACGTGATGGCGTCGCCCTTGGCCTGACAGCCGAAGCAGTAGTAGAGGCCCTGGGCGGCGTTGACGCTGAACGACGGCGACTTCTCGGTGTGGAACGGGCACAGCCCGGTGAAGCGCGAACCGACGCGCTTGAGCTGGGTGTAACCGCTGATGAGCTGGACGATGTCGACCGCGTCGCGTACCCGCCCGATGTCGTCGTCGACGATCCCCACGCAGGTGACTCTACGCCAGGCCGGTGACGGTCAACCGAGGCGTTCCGACAACCACTGCTCGACGCCGGCGATCGGGATACGGACCTGCTCCATCGTGTCGCGCTCGCGGATGGTGACCGCCTCGTCCTCGAGCGAGTCGAAGTCGAGGGTGACGCAGAACGGTGTGCCGATCTCATCCTGGCGGCGGTAGCGCTTGCCGATGTTCTGGGTCTCGTCGTAGTCGGTCATCCACCGGTCGGCGAGGGCGGTGAACAGGTTGCGGCTCGGCTCGGCCAACTCCGGCTTCTTCGACAGGGGCAGTACCGCCACCTTGTAGGGGGCGATCCGATGGTGGAGCCGCAGCACGGTCCGGGTGTCGTCGTTGACGGTCTCCTCGTCGTAGGCCGACATGAGGAAGGCCATCATCGTGCGGGTGGCACCGGCCGCCGGCTCGATGACGTGGGGCAGGTACTTCTCGCCGCTCGCCTGGTCGAAGTACTCGAGCTTGGCGCCCGAGTGGGTGGCGTGCTGGGTGAGGTCGTAGTTGCCCCGGTTGGCGATGCCCTCGAGCTCGTCCCAGCCCCACGGGAAGAGGAACTCGACGTCGCTGGTGCCCGAGGAATAGTGGCTGAGCTCGTCGTCGCCGTGGGGGCGCAGACGCAGCTCGTCGGCGGGGATCCCGAGGTCGAGGTACCACTGCAGTCGGGTCTGGCACCAGTACTCGTACCACTCGTCGGCCTCGGCCGGCGGCACGAAGAACTCGAGCTCCATCTGCTCGAACTCGCGGGTGCGGAACACGAAGTTGCCGGGCGTGATCTCGTTGCGGAAGCTCTTGCCGATCTGGGCGATGCCGAACGGAGGCTTCTTACGGCTCGTGTACTGCACGTTGGCGAAGTTGATGAACATGCCCTGGGCGGTCTCGGGCCGCAGGTAGACCTCGGCCCCCTTGCCCTCGACAGGCCCGGCGTGGGTCTTGAACATCAGGTTGAACTGGCGAGGCTCGGTGAGCTCGCCCTTGGTGCCACAGTCCGGGCAGGTCTCGGGGTCGTCGAGCTTGTCGAGGCGGTGACGGGCCCCACAGTTGCGGCAGTCGACCAACGGGTCGGAGAAATTGGCGAGGTGGCCCGAGGCCTCCCAGATCGGGGGCGGCGACAGGATCGACGCGTCGAGCCCGACGACGTCGTGGCGCTGCTGGACCATCGCACGCCACCAGGCGTCCTTGACGTTGCGCAGCATCAGGACGCCGATGGGGCCGTAGTCGTAGGTCGAGCGGAATCCGCCGTAGATCTCGGCGGACGGGAACACGATTCCCCGGCGCTTCGAGAGGTTGACGATCTTGTCGAAGAGGTCGCTGGACGCAGGCTCGGCCATGGCCGCAGGGTAACGGCAACCGGCCCGTCGGCATCCATCGATTGCGGGCCACGAGCGACCAGACTGTGAGCGATGATCGATCCCTCCAACACCGACGTCGTCCGCCGCCGGATCCTGGCGTCGCTCATCGACCTCGCGATCGTCGTCGGCCTGTCCGCCCTGGTCGCACGGATCGTCGCCGTCACCTTCATCGTGACCGAGCGAACCGACGAAGGCGCCCGGTTCGGCACCGTCGAGGACTACGACCGCTACGAGAGCCTCAGTTCGGGCCTCTCCCGTCTCCAGGAATTCGGCGACACCTGGTACGTGTGGGACATCTGGCGGCTCCTGCTGATCGGCGCCATCGCCGTGCTGCTGATCCTGCTGATCTGGGTGGTGCTGCCCTCGCGCACCGATCAGAGCCCGGGCAAGGCCGTGTTCGGACTCCGCACCACCGATCTGCTCGGCGAGACGGCCGCGACGTCCCAGCACGTCACCCGCACGATCTTCGGCCTGGTCGACATCCTCCCCGTCGTCGCTCCCGGCCTGTTGGGATGGGTGTTCGCCGCCACATCGCACCACCGGCAACGCCTCGGCGACCGACTGGCACAGACCGTCGTGATCGACGCCAGGGCCCCGAGGTCGATCGCGGCGACGCCGAAGCAGCAGGTGACCGTCGAACAGGAGCGCACCGAGGCCGCCGAACGCCTGGTCGCCCCGCCGGCGACCGACGTCGCCACGCCCGAGCCTGCGCCGACCGAGCCGGTGTCTGCGCCTCGAGAGCCAGTGCCTGCGGAGCCGGCGGTCCCGGAGACCGTTCCCACCATCGAGGCAACGCTGCCCGTCGCGGACGGCGACCTCGACGAGGCACCCTCCGCGGCCGTCGTCGACCCCGCTTCGGCCGATCTCTTCGACGACAACGCCCCGATCGACATCGAACGCCCCGCCGACGACCTCCCGATTCGTCGCAGCACCCTTCGGGCCGAACACACTCACGACGACTCCCACGACAACCCAACCGACAACGTCCCGAACGACGCGGTCCTGGGCGATCTCTTGGCCGCCGACAACCACGCCGACCTCGGTCGGGGCGGCCAGCGCGACGAGACCGAGCGCCTCCAGCGGGCGGCCTGGGAACGCCCCGCCGCCGAGCCCGCCCCGGTCTGGCGCCCCGGCGCCGAGGCTCGGCCGTTGATCGGCGCCTCGAACGACGCCGGGCGCGGGACGGTGTCCGGCGAGGACTACGTCGAGTGGAGCGAGATCGTCGTCCCCGAACCCGTTTCCCTCGACTTCGACGACACCCCGATCGTCATCGACCCGCCCGCCGCATCATCGGCAGCGCCGACTCAACACGCTGGCCGCGGCACCACCGCCGGCGAATCCGCGGGGTTGGCCACCGAACCGGACGAAGGGTTCTCGGTCGACCGAGTGTTGGCCGAGGCGGGGCTCGCCGAGGGGTCACCCGACGCGCCGCCGGTCGGCGAGGTCACGCCCACCGAGACCACGCCCNNATCGCCGACGACGAGCCGATGGTCGACCGGGCCAACAGGACGGTGATCGCGCAGCCCGCTCCCGTCGTCAGCGAACCGGCCCCCGAGGTCACCGGGGCCCCGTCGTCCGGGGAAGACCCTCGCACCCCGACCTGGAGCGATGCGTGGCAGGCGTGGGTGATGTTCGACCCGGCCCGCAACGCCTGGCTGCGTCACGATCCCGAGCAGGACCTCTGGCTCGAGCTCTGATCGGGCTGCCGAGGCAGCGGTCGAGGTCGAACCCGCCCGAGCTCAGGACTGCAGGTGCTGATAGAGCACCGTCGACGACCGCAGGCGGCGTTCGACGTGCTGCTCGATCATGCGAGCCCCGAGGTTCTCCAACTCCCGGGCCGTGGCTTCGTCGGTCCGTTCGAGGACCTGGCGAACCCGCCCCTCGAAGATCTCGATCAACGCCTCGCGGGCCGCCGGCGAGATCGGCTCGCCCGACTTGCAGTCGTGACACAGCACCCCGCCGAGGTGGAGTTCGATCGCCACCAGCGGGTCGGTGGCGCCACATGACACACAGCGATCGAGGAGCGGCTGGACCCCCTCGAACACGAGCAATTTGGCCACGAACGCAGGCACGACGAGGGGGTTGCCCGACCGCTCGAGTTCGGCGAGGGCACCGGTCAGGAGCTTGTAGATCGCTCGATCGGCCTCGCCCTCCTGCCCGACCTGATCGACGACCTCGAGCATGACGGCCGCCCGCCCGTAGGCGTCGAGATCGGTCCGCAGGCGCGGGTGGAGTGCCACGCTCTGCGCCTCGGTGATGATGTCGAGGTTTCGTCCCTCGTAGAACTGTGCAGCGACGACCGACCCCGGTTCGAGCCGTGCCCCGAACTTCGACTTGGTGCGTCGGACGCCCTTCGCCACCGCCCGGATCTTGCCGCGCGACTGGCCGAACAACACGACGATGCGGTCGGCTTCCCCGAGCTTGTAGGTCCGGAGCACGACCGCCTCGTCGCGGACGAGGCTCACGACAGCTCGCCGGGCTCCGTCAGGCCGCCGAAACGTCGGTCGCGCTGTTGGTACTCCCGCACCGCGTCGGCGAGATGGGTGCGACGGAAGTCGGGCCAGAACGTGTCGGTGAAGACGAGTTCGGCGTAGGCCGCCTGCCAGATCAGGTAGTTCGAGATCCGCGACTCGCCAGAGGTCCGGATCCACAGGTCGACTTCGGGCATCTCGGGGTCGTAGAGGTGGGCCTCGATCGACTCCTCGGTGATCGGCTCACCGGCGGCGAGTGCGTCGTTGACGGCGTCGACGAGCTCGGCCCGTCCGCCGTAGTTGAAGGCGATCGTGAGGGTGAGCTTGCGGTTGTTCTTCGTGAGCTCGACGCTCTCGTTCATTCGCTTCAGGAGGCGGCGCGGCACCCGCCAGTCGCGTCGACCGATGAAGCGGATCCGCACGCCCATCTCGTGGAGTTCGTGGCTGCGGCGCACGAGCAGCGACTCGTTGAAGCCCATCAGGTAGCGCACCTCGGCGGTCGGACGACGCCAGTTCTCCGTGGAGAAGGCGTAGACCGTCAGCCATTCGACACCGAGCTCGAGCGCGCCACGGACGGCATCGAGCAGGGCCTCCTCACCGGCGGCGTGGCCATCGGTGCGCTTCAGGCCGCGCTGTTGGGCCCATCGCCCGTTGCCGTCCATGACGGCGGCGACGTGGCTGGGCACATGTCGCAGGTCGATGCCGGTGAGATCCATCGCTGGGCACCGTATCCGATCACCTGTCGCTCGGGCGGGAGGCCGGGACCCGCGAACCGGCGGCCGCGGCGTCAGTCCGCGATCGCAGCGTCAGTTCTCGGCGGCGGGCTCGGCCGGCGCCTCGGTCGCCGGTGGGGCCGTCGTCGCCCAGGTCGGCACCGGCGAGTTGTCCTCGGTGGTCGCCGGCGCCGCCGTCGTGGCCGGCGCCTCGGTGGTCTCGGGGGCTGCGGTGGTCGGTGTGGCCGTGGTGGGCGCGGCCGTGGCCGGTGCCCGACGGACGGTGGTGGCCGGCCGTCGCGGTGCCTCGGTGGCGGGGGCCGCCGTGGTCGTCGTGGCCTCGGTCGTCGGGGCCGCCGTCGTGGCCGGCGCCGCAGTGGTCTGCGGGGCTTCCGTGGTCGGGGCCTCGGAGGTGACGGTCGTCGTCACCAACAGCGTCGACGGCGTGGCGTCGATCCGGCTGGTGTCGCTGCCCGACAACATGCGGCTGACCAACACGATGGCCAACACCAATACGGCGGCGATCGCCAGCAGTGCCGCCAACATGGCGCGGCGGTCGTCGTCGGCCTCCTCGGCCGGCTGGAAGGTGACGGCGCCGGCGCCCTCGGCCGGTGCGCCCAGCTCGAGCCGGGGACGCTCGACGGCTTCGGTGCGCTCGACGTCGAACAGCACGCGGGGCCGCTCGGCGATCTCCGGCGCGGTCGCCAGCGCGGCGAGGGTCAGCTTGGGGCGGACGAGATCATCGGCGTCGGCGGACGACTCGACGGTCGATCGAGGGAAGAGGATGCGGCGGGTTTGCTCCGCGTCGTCGGCTGCCGGGATCGTGCCCGCTGCCGGGAGACCGAGATCGATGACGACCCGGCCGCTGTCCGGCGCGGATTCGATCTCGGCCGGTGCCGCGGCAGCACCATCGGCCGGAGCCGCGGTGTCGAGAGCAGACGATTCGGCGTCGGCATCGTCCGGCTCCTGTGCGGCGTCGGCGCCGGCAGGGGTCGCGGTGTCGAGCAGCAACGAGGCGAGGCGCTCGGCCTCGAGGTCGAGCAGGTCGAGGTCGGAGGTGGCGTCGGGAGTGACAGACATGTTGGGGGAGGGTTCGCTCACAGTACGTCCGGATTTCTCACCGCCGGAGGCGGCAACTCAGCCGCCGAAGACGGCGCCACAACACCGCCCGCGACCCGACGTTACTGCCTAGGCTCGAACCGATGTCCAGCACAACTACCCAGCTGGGCAGGGTGACCCAAGCGCTTCCGGGCGGCGGCGAGGCCCGGCCCGGACAGCAGGAAATGGCCGAACTGGTGGCCAAGAGCGTCGAACGCGGGATCATGGGCGACCTTCGCACCACCCTCGTCCAGGCGGGCACCGGCACGGGCAAGTCGCTCGCCTACCTCGTGCCGATCGTCGCCGCTGGCCGCAAGGCCATCATCGCCACCGCCACGATCGCCCTCCAGGGTCAGCTCCTGTCCAGCGACCTGCCGAAGGTCGCCGACGCCATCGACGACGACCTGACGTTCGCCTTGCTCAAAGGGCGGAACAACTATGCCTGCGCCCAGCGTCTGGCCGAGCTCGACCGCTCCGACACCAGCGATCAGCTCGACCTGCTCGGCGGCACCTCCAAGCTCGACGAGCTGCGACGGGTCCGGGAGTGGGCCGCCGACTCCGCCACCGGCGACCGCGAGGAACTCGACCCCGCTCCCCCGGCCGACGTCTGGCGAGCCATCAGCGTCGGCGCGGACGAGTGTCCCGGGGCCGCCCGCTGTCCGAGCGGGGGCGAGTGCTTCAGCGAGCAGGCCCGCACCGAGGCGATGGAGGCCCAGGTGGTGATCACCAACCACCACTACTACGGCCTCGATCTCGCCGCCGGCGGGGTGCTCCTCCCCGAGCACGACGTGGTGGTATTCGACGAGGCCCACCACCTCCCGGAGGTGATCGGTGCCACCAACGGGACCGAGATCTCGGGCGGCCGCCTCCGCGCCCTCGGCAAGCGGATCCGGGGTCTGCTGACCGACGACAAGCCGGCGCTCCAGCTCGACCGCTCGGCCCTCGACCTCGACGACGTCCTCGGCACGCAGGTCGGTCGCCGCATCGACATCGCCGACGACCTGCTGTCGTTGCTGGTGACCGCTCGCGACCGGCTCGACACCGCTCTGGCCGCCCTCCGCAAGATCGACGCCCCGGACGGTTCCGACGCATCTGCCCGGGCCGAGCGGGCCGTGCTCGGCGCCACCAACCTGATCGATGCCTGCGACCAACTGCTCGCCTCCGGCGATGACGACGTCTGCTGGATCGACGGCAACCGGGATCGCCCGGTGTTGCGGCGCACCCCGCTCGACGTGGGCGCCATCCTCACCGAGCGGCTGTGGGGTCAGCACACGGCGATCCTCACCAGCGCCACCCTGCCGCCGGGCCTGGCCGACCAGCTCGGCCTCGTCGGCCATCCGTCGTTCCACGGCGGCACCGTGCACGACGTCCCCTCCCCCTTCGACTACGAGGAGCGAGGCGTCCTCTACTGCGCCACCCATCTGCCCGAGCCGCGCCACCCCGACTACCGGCAGGCCGTGCGCGACGAGATGGTGCGCCTCATCGAGGCGGCCGGTGGCCGCACGCTCGGCCTGTTCACCAGCTCGTCGGCGATGCAGGAAGCGGCCGAAGACCTGCGGGACCGGCTCGACCTGACCGTGATGGTGCAGGGCGAGCAGTCGAAGGCCCGGCTGATCGAGGCGTTCCAGGCCGAACCCTCGGCGGTGTTGTTGGCGACGCTGTCGTTCTGGCAGGGCGTCGACCTGCCCGGCGACACGCTCACCCTCGTCACGATCGACCGTCTCCCGTTCCCTCGGCCCGACGACCCGGTGTTGTCGGCTCGACGCGACGCGGCCGGGCCGGCGGCGTTCCGCACCGTCGACCTGCCGAGGGCGCAGATCCTGCTGGCCCAGGCGGCCGGTCGCCTGATCCGACGGGGCACCGACCGGGGCGTCGTCGCCGTGCTCGACAACCGGCTGGCGACGAAACGGTCGTATCGCTGGGAACTGATCGGGGCGCTCCCGCCGATGCGACGGGAGAAGGATCCGGACGAGGTGGCCGAACTGCTACGAGCCATCGACGCCGAGGCCCGAGCCGCCGACGTCGCTCGGTAGGCCGGCACCGCAATGACCCGGAAACTCAGTAGCCGAGCCGCTCGATGCGTTCGGGGTCGTGCTGCCAGTTGCGGTCGACCGTGACGAACAGCTCGAGGTAGACGCCGTCGGGCAGGTGGTGCCGAGCTCGGGTACCGACCTCTCGGAGCACCGACCCCTTCTTGCCGATGACGATCCCCTTCTGGGAGTCGCGCTCGACGAGGATCTCGACCCGGATCCGGGGCCACTGCCATTCGGTCACGCGGGTGGCGACCGAGTGTGGCACCTCGTCACGGGTCACCCGCAGCAGCTGCTCACGCACGAGCTCGGCCACCCACATCGGCTCGGGCATGTCGGTGAGGTGATCGTCGGGATACCAGTGAGGGCCCGATGGCATCGCCTTCTCCAGATAGTCGACCAGGGCCGGCACGCCCTTGCCGGTCATCGCCGACACGGGGAAGTAGGCGGCGGCGTCGAGGGCCGCGAGTTCGGTGAGCTGCGCGCCGATGCGAGCGCTGTCGAGATTGTCGCACTTGTTGAGGACGACGACGGTCTTGGCCGGGTTGAGACGCTCGGTGAGGAAGCGGTCGCCCTTGCCGTAGCCCGAGCGGGCGTCGATCACGAAGCAGACGAGGTCCACGCCGCTGCTCGCCTCGGCAGCGGTGGCGTTCAGCCGGTCGCCGAGCGCCGTGCGCGGCTTGCCGACGCCGGGGGTGTCGACGAACACGATCTGGGTGGTGTCGGTGGTGCGGATTCCACGAATCTGGTTCCGAGTGGTCTGGGCCTTGTCCGAGGTGATCGACACCTTCTTGCCCAGCATTTGGTTGAGCAGGGTCGACTTCCCCGTATTGGGGCGGCCGAACAGGGCCACGAACCCGCTGCGGAAGTCCCCGTGATCGGTCTCGGGCTCGGCGGTCACCGGGCGGACTGACACGCCCTCGGCGTCGCCACCGTCGGCACCGATCTCCAGAGCCGGGTCGAGATCGAGTTCGTCGATGTCGAACCCGGCACCGTCCAGCACGTCACCGTCNNGTCCAACGCTGCATCGTCCAACGAGTCAGGGTCGATCTCGTCGTGGTCACTCGGCATGGGCATCCTCGGTCACCTCGTTCAGTTGTCGGCGCGCCACGCGCACCCGTGTGATTCGTCGCCCCTTCACCCGTTCGGCCTCGAGCTCGTAGCCGTCGACCTCGCACCGTTCGCCCTCGCTGGGCACCCGGCCGAAGCCGTCGAACACGAGGCCGCCGACCGTGTCCCACTCGCCCTCGGGCAGCGCCATGCCGGCGACGTGGTTGAGCTCGTCGATCGGCATTCGGGCGTCGACCCGCAGGCTCCCGTCGCGCTGACGCTCGACGAGTGGTTCGTCGACGTCGTACTCATCGACGATCTCGCCGACGAGTTCTTCGATCAGGTCCTCGAGGGTCGCCAGTCCGGCGATGCCGCCGTACTCGTCGACGGCGATCGCCATGTGGAACTTCTCGGTCTGCATCTCCTTGAGCAGATCCGACACCTTCTTGGTCTCGGGCACGAACCGCGCCGGGCGCAGGAACCCGCCGATCGGGTCGTCGTGGGAACCGTCGAGCTCGGCCCGGATCAGGTCCTTGACATAGACCAGACCGATGATGTCATCGATGTTGTCGCCCTCGGCTGGGAGCCGGGAGAAGCCGGCCTCCGACGCCACCTCGAGAGCGGCGGCGACGCTGACCTCGCGGTCGAGGGTGATCATGTCGGTGCGGGGCACCATCACCTCGCGCACGATGGTGTCGCCGAACTCGATGACCGACTCGATCAGGTCTCGCTCGTCCTGTTCCAGCACGCTGTCCTCGACGGCGGCGTCGGCCAGGGCGATCAGTTCCTCGGGATGGGCGAAGGGTCCGGTCTGCAGGCCCTTGCCCGGGACCATGACGTTGGAGAGCCACACCAACAGTGCGGCGAGGAGCCGCACCGGCGGCGACCCGACCAGGGCAGCGACGGGCCGAGCCAGGGCGAGAGCGGCCCGATCGGCGTGAAGGATGCCCATCGTGCGGGCGCCGGCCTCGGCGACCACGAACACCAGTGCGATGTCGAGGGCGGTCGACAACCACACCCAGCGGGCGCCGAAGAGATCGGCGGTGGCGGTGGCAACCAGGGTGGCGTGGGCCAGCTGGGCGCCGACGATCACCATCCGGAGAGGGTTGAGGATCGCCTCGGGGTTCTCGAGCAGGTCGACGGCTCGACGGACTCGCCGATGCTGGGAGCCCTCGTCGTCGAGGCTCTCGAGGCGCACCACGCTCGTGCGACCGAGGGCCGCCTCGGCGGTGGTCAGCACGGCGATGACGACGAGCAGGGTGAAGGCGGCGACGAGTAGCCAGCCCGAGGCGCCCATCAGTCGGCCGACTCCTCGACGGGAGCGAGGTCGGAGGCAGGCGAAGCAGCGGGCACCGGGTGCTCGTAGCCGGCGGCCGTCAGGTGAACGCGTTCGCGGGCCTGCATCGTCTCACGTTCGTCGTCCTCGGCGTGGTCGTGACCGAGGATGTGGAGCACCCCGTGGACGAGCAACAAGGTCAGCTCGGCGTCGACCGACCCGGCGTGGCCGGGCGCCTGGGCGATCGCGACCTCGCGGCAGAGGACGACGTCGCCGAGGTGTGGCGGCTCGAATCCGAAGACGGGATCCTCGACGTCGTTCGGATCGTCGAGCGGGAACGACAGCACGTCGGTCGGCCCGTCCTTGCCGAGGTGCTCGGCGTTGAGATCCGCGATCGTGGCCGCGTCGACGAAGAGGACGTCGAGGCTCCCGCCGGTCACCTCTTCACGCCGCAGCGTGTCGAGAACCAGCCTGCGCCATCGTTCCGGGTCGGGTTCGTCACCCACCTGATCGTCGAGCCGGACCTCGATCTCGCGGTGGCCACCGGGGGACTCAGCGCCGCCGGCGTCGGTCTGGTCGTCGTTCATTTCGGGGGCCGACGACCACCGCTCGGGGCGTCGGCCTCGAACCTCTCGTAGGCGTCGACGATGTCCTGCACGATGCGATGCCGCACCACGTCGGACGAGGTGAGGCGGACGAAGGCCACCCCGTTCACGCCTTCGAGGATTCGTTGGGAGCCGGCGAGGCCCGAGCGTCCTCCGGCGACGTCGACCTGGGTCTCGTCCCCGGTCACCACGACCTTCGAGCCGAAGCCGACGCGGGTGAGGAACATCTTCATCTGCTCGGGCGTGGTGTTCTGGGCCTCGTCGAGGATGATGAAGCTGTCGTTGAGGGTCCGGCCGCGCATGAAGGCCAACGGCGCCACCTCGACGACGTTGCGCTCGAAGAGCTTGCCGAGCCCTTCGGCGCCGACCATGTCCTGCAGGGCGTCGTAGAGGGGCCGCAGGTAGGGGTCGACCTTCGACATCAGGTCGCCCGGGAGGTAGCCGAGCCGCTCCCCCGCCTCGACCGCCGGCCGGGTGAGGATGATTCGCTCCACTTCCTTGGCCTGCAGCGCCTGGACCGCACAGGCCACCGCCAACCAGCTCTTACCGGTGCCGGCGGGCCCGATCCCGAAGGTGATCATGTGGTTTCGGACGGCGTCGAGGTAGCGCTTCTGGCCGCCCGTCTTGGGACGCACGACCTTGCCCCGCGACGTGGTCAGCACCCGGTCGGTGAGCACCTCGGAGGGCTTCTGGTCGCTGCCGACCATGTCGATCGCTCGAGCGACCACCTCGGGACCGAGGGTTTGTCCCCGCTCGAGCACGAGGATCAGCTCGTTGATGACGGCCGCCGCCTCGGTGGCCTGGGGGCCGTCGAGAGTGATCTCGGTGCCGCGCACGTGGATCGACGCGTCGAACGACGCCTCCACCACTCGGAGGTACTCGTCCCGATGGCCCAACAGACCCATCATCAGGTCGTTGCGGTCCACGGAGATCTTCACAGGGCTGGTCGTCGCGATAGCGTCACAGGCTACCGCCTCGGCGACCTCCGGGTTCCTCGATTCCGTTCCACGCCGCCGATCGGCATCAGCACGCTCGATCGCACCGGCCGCTCCGCGACGAGGTTCCCCGTGTTGCTCTCCCCCGTGCCGATCGACTCCCCGCCCTTCCATCGGACGGTGGTGACGGTCGAGTGGTCCGGGGAACGACCGACGGTGCGGAAGCAACGCACCGGAGCGTCGGACGTCGCACTCACGGCAGCGGAGGCCCGTTGGCTCCGCGATGCCGCCGGACCCGGCGTGGTCGAGCTCCACGACCACGACCCCGACGCCGACGCGTTGATCACGGCCTACGCCGGTCCCCGCACACTGGCCTCCGCCGTCACCGAACGCCGTTCCCCGCCGGCGGCGACCGTGATCGCCTGGCTGCGATCGGTATCGGCGACCCTCGACCGGATCCATCGCGCCGGCCTCATCCACGGGCAGGTCCGCCCCGACCATGTGGTGGTCGCCGGCCGGGCGGCCGCCCTCATCTCGCCACGTGTCCTGCCGCGAGGCGATGGCGCGTCGATGGCCGACGACCTGGCCGGCCTGGGTTCGCTCGTCACCCACGCGGCGTGGGTGTGGGCGGTGACGGGGACGCGGGAAGTCGACGCCGACGTGTGGCGTCAGCTCGCCGAGTCGCTCGTCGGTGGTGAGATCGTGAGCGCAGCGCGCGCCGTGTCCCGCCTGGGGTCGATCAGCCCGGGACCTGGGTGAGGCCGAGGTCGGAGAGGCGATCGACGGCGTGGTCGAAGTCGACGCCGAGGATGCAGGCCACCGCCCGCAGGTCGTCGCTGCGCACCGTGAGCACCCGTCCGTTGAAGTCCTGGCGCTGCACCTGGATCATGGTCAGGTAGCGGGTGAGCATCTCGCCCTCGGGGCCGGGCACCGAGTCGAGCTCGGTCAGGTCGATCATCACGCCGGCCCGGCCGGTGCGCTCGGTGAGGTCGACGAGGCCAGGGGTGACCCCGACGTTGGTGGCCTTCGGGAGAAGCTGATCGACCGGCACGTTGTAGAAGCGGGCCAGCCGCTCGAGACGGGGCACGGAGATCGCCCGTTCGCCGCGTTCGTAGGCTCCGAGCACCGACGCCTTGAACTCCTGGTTCGACGATGCCTCGACGTCCTGCAACGACAGACGCTTTTGACGCCGGATGGCGCGCAGACGCTCGCCCACCAGTCGACCGTATTCGGAGCTCGCTTCGTCGAACTCGTCCTCGCTCATGGCTCTCCCTTGCCGCCGGGTGCGGGATCCCGGGTCCCGCCTGACGGTAATCGTCACGCAGCGCGGCTTCAACCACCCTTGGTGAAGCCATCCCGACAGTCGGTCACCGGGTGGCCCCTGTCAGTGCCGGCGGCCAGCTGCCAGCAGGGTTCCAGCGACGATCGCGGCCGTCTCGGCTCGCAGGATCCGCCCGGGCAGACCGACGAGCGCCGGGGCTGCCGACACCTCTTCGGGGGACCATCCGCCTTCGGGGCCGACGACGATCGTGTCGATCTCGGGGGCCGGTGGTGCCTCGTCGGGTTCGGCGAGCGCGAGGTGCACGGGGGCCGAGCCACCCGCGTGCAACGTCGGCAGCGCGGCCAGCGCAACCACGCCGTGGACCTCGGGGAGTCGGGCTCGTCGGCATTGCATCGCGGCTTCCCGAACCGCGATGGTCATCCGCTCGACCGCCTTGCCGGCTCGCGCCGCGTCCCAACGCACCACCGATCGTTCGGCGATCACGAGGCGGATGTCGTCCAGGCCGAGCTCGGTCAGCTTGGCAGCCACCCACTCGGGCTTCTGGGCCTTGACGGGGGCGAAGGCCACGCCGAGCCGTCGAGACGGCTCGGCTTCGTGTTCGACCTCGCCGGCGACGATCACTTCGCCCTCGGGGCCGAGCCGGGCTCGACGATGGGCGCCGCGACCGTCGGCGACGGTCACCGGGTCGCCCGTCTGCATCCGCAACGACTTGCGGAGATGACGTTCGTCGGGGGCGGCGAGCACGGGCGCGACGAGATCGTCGACGAACACCAACGGCCACCGACGCGATGGCTCGCTGACGGTCGACATCGTCGTCTTCGTTCCCTGCGGTCGACGCTCAGCCGTCGTCTAGTTGAAGGCCGACTTGATCTTGGAGAAAAGGCCGCCCTCGCCAGGGGGCGCCACCGGCTCACCCCGCTGCTCGGCCAGTTGGCGCAGCAGCGCCTGGTCCTCGTCGCTCAGTTCGGTCGGCGTGTCGACCACGAGGGCCAGGCGCAGGTCGCCGCGGCCCCGGCCACGCAGCCGGGGCACGCCGGCGTCACGGATCGTGAAGATCTTGCCGGTCTGGGAGCCGGCGGGCACCTCGACGTCGAGGTCGTCGTCGATCGCGGCGAATGGGATCGTCGCCCCGAGCGCGGCCTGGGTGACCGCCACGTGGAGCGGCGCGATGAGGTCGTCTCCGTCGCGCTCGAACACCGGGTGGGGCTTGACCCGGACCTCGACGTAGAGGTCGCCGGCGGCGCCACCTCGGGCCCCGACCGCACCACGTCCGGTGAGGCGGAGGGTCGAGCCGTGGGCCACCCCGGCGGGGATGTCGACGGTGTAGGTGCGCTCCTCGACCTTGCGGCCCTCGCCGGCACACGCGGCGCACGGCTTCGACACCGTCCGCCCTTCGCCACCACACCGGGTGCAGGCGGCGGTGGTGACCATCTGGCCGAGGATCGACTGGCGCACCTGTCGGACCTGGCCGGCGCCGCCGCAGTCCCCGCAGGTCTCGACCTTGGCCTCGGGGGCCGCACCGGTGGCTTCACAGTCGTCGCAGGGCACCGCGGTGCGGACCGACACCTCCTTCTCGGCGCCTCGAACGGTGTCTTCCAAGTCGAGCTGGGCCACGACCTCGAGGTCGACGCCACGCTTCGACGCCGCCCGCCCACCGGCGGCACCGCCACTCATGTTGAAGAAGGCGTCGAACAGGTCGCCCAGGCCGCCGCCGGCACCGAACGGGTCGCCGGCGAAGCCGCCGCCACCGGGTCCACCGGCCGAACCGAATCGGTCGTAGTTCGAGCGCTTCGTGTCGTCGGACAAGACCTCGTAGGCCTCGGCGCACTGCTTGAACATGGCTTCGGCCTCGCCGTCGCCAGGGTTGGCGTCGGGGTGGAACTCCCGAGCCTTACGTCGGTAGGCCTTCTTGATCTCGGCGGCGGTGGCGGTCCGCTCGACGTCGAGGATCTCGTAGTAATCGATGCTCATGGTGATGTGGTTCTGGAGGGGTTGGGTCAGCCGTCGCTGAGGCGCTGGCCGAGGTGGCGGCTGACGACGGCAACCGCCGCCATCGCCTGGGGGTAGTTCATGCGGGTGGGGCCGAGCACGGCGATCGAGCCGGCGTCTTCCCCGTCGATGCGATAGGGCGACACCACCATCGACACCTCTTCGAGCTTCGCCAAGCCGGTCTCGGTACCGATGGCCACACTGAGGCCCCGATCGAGCACGTCGGTGATGACGTTCACCACGACGAGCTGCTGTTCGAGAATGGTCAAGACCCGCTTCACCGAGTCGATCGCCTCGAACCCGGATGCGACGCGAGAGGTGCCGTCGACGTAGACCCGGTCGGCCTCGCCGGTCGATGCACCGAGCAGGTCGATCACCACGCCGACCAGTCCGTCGACGTCGGGGTCGCCGGTGGGTCGCGCTGGAGCTGCAGCGGCGAGGGGGCGGCCCTCGAGGGCGGCCCGCACCGAGGCGGTGACCCGCTCGATCGTCTCGACCGCCACGTCGCCGGCGAGGGTCATCGTGTGCTTCTCGACCGCGCCGTTGGCGAACACCACAACGGCCAGCACCACCCGGTCGGCGAGGGGCACCAGCTGCACCGAGCGGACCTCGGCGGCCTCGACGGAGTGGTCGATCACGACCGCTGGCTGGTCGGTGAGGTTGGACAGCAGACCGGCCGTCTGCTGCAGCATCGTCTCGAGCTCGCCCCGGACCTCGGTGAAGAAGTCGAGGACGAGGCGAGACTGGGGCGTGCCGAGCTGGAGCCGGTCGCCGGGCGGCGATGCCTTCAGGGCGTCGACGAAGTAGCGGTAGCCCTTCTCGGTCGGGATGCGCCCGGCGCTGGTGTGGGGCTGCTGGAGGTAGCCGTCGGATTCGAGGGCGGCGAGTTCGTTGCGAACCGTGGCCGACGAGACGCTGAGCTTGGCGCTCTTGGCCACCGACCCGGATCCGACGGGCGAGGCGGTCTCGATGTACTCCTCGACGACGGCGGTGAGGATCGCTGCCTTGCGGTCATCGAGCACGAGCAACACCTCCGAACGAAGCAGCGGGGCGCCGACCGGTTCGGCGCCAGGGAACGATCGGACCAGTCTAGGGGGTCAGGATCACCGGCTCGGGGTGCGGGCCTTCAGTTCGTCGTAGCGGGCGAGCGCGTCGGCCCGCTCCTCGCCGTGGTCGACGATCGGGGCCGGGTAGGCGGCCGGGGCGCCCGACGGGTCGGCCCACGGCTCGTGGATGTGCTTCGGGCCGAGGTGAGCGATCTCCGGGACCCAGCGGCGGAGGTAGGTGCCGTCCGGGTCGAACTTCTTCGACTGCGACACGGGGTTGAACACCCGGAAGAAGGGCGAGGCGTCGGTGCCGGTGCCGGCGACCCACTGCCAACCGTGCTGGTTGGAGGCGAGGTCGCCGTCGACCAGGTACTCCATGAAGTGGGCGGCACCGCGGCGCCAGTGGAGGTGGAGGTCCTTGACGAGGAACGACCCGACGATCATGCGGACCCGGTTGTGCATCCACCCCTCGGCGAGGAGCTGACGCATGCCGGCGTCGACGATCGGGTAGCCGGTTCGGCCCTCGGCCCAGGCGGCGAAGCGGTCGTCGGCGTCGGGGCCGTCGTCCCAGCGCAGGTTGGCCATCTTGGGGACGAAGGCGTCGCGGGCCGAGTCGGGCCGAGCGAGCAGGACATCCGCGTAGAACTCGCGCCATGCGATCTCGCTTCGGAAGACCTCCTCGGAGGGGTCGGGGCCGAGCCGCTCGAGGATCTGGCGAGGATGGATCGCCCCCCACTTGAGGGCAGCCGACAGCCGGGACGTGCCCTCGACGCCGGGCAGGTCGCGGGCGGCGGCGTAGTCGAACACGGGGCCGTCGAGGAACGCCTCGAGCTGTTCGAGGGCGGCCCGCTCCCCTGCCGGCGGCAGATCGACGTCGACCGCCGGGGCGTCGGGCAGTCCGTCGGAAGGGGCCTCGACGAGCTCGAGGTCGGGGCGTTCGAGGGGCTCGGCCCAGCCGTGCGCCTTCCATGCCTTGAAGAACGGCGTGAAGACCTTGTAGGGGGTGCCGCCACCGGTGAGGATCGTCCCGGGGGCGACGGCGTAGGGAGCGTCCCGGTAGTGGACCGTGAGCCCGTGTTCGGCGAGGCGCTCGCCGACGGCGGTGTCGCGTCTCCGGCCGTAGGGGCCGAAGTCGTCGGTGGCCCAGATCGTGTCGGCCCCGGTCTCCTCGGCGACGGCGAGGAGCGAGTCGGCGGGGTCGCCGGAGCGGACCACGAGCCCGCCGTCGAGGTCGGCGTCGAGTGCGGCGAGGGTGGCCCGCAGGTAGGCGAGGCGCACGTCGCCCGACGGGCCGCGGAGGCGGTCGTCGTTGCAGAACACCGGCACGACGGGGCCGGCCTCGGCCGCGGCGGTCAACGCCGGGTGGTCGGACAGCCGGAGGTCGCGTCGGAACCAGACGATCGAGGTCACGCCGTCATCGTGGCGCGTCACCACCGCCCGACGACGGATCGCACCGCCACCGCTCCGAGGGATTGCGAGGGCCTGAACGCGAGCAGATCCTGCCAACGAAACGAATCCTGCGGTTCATTGGCAACAACGAACCGCATACGGCACGAACACGCCAACAAATCCGCGTCGCCGGCACGGTGTCACCAAAGAACCACCCACCGGGCGGCAACGCCACCGCTCCGAGAGATTGGGTCGGTCACGAGGCGCCTGGCTCCCGTTCAGCGACCCAACGCCAGAAAGCGAGGCGGCCGAGGGGCGTGGGGAGCGGTCAGTCGACGAGGCGCTCAGTCATCGAGCCGCAGCGCGCGGATGAAGGTGTCGGGCGGGATGTCGACCCGGCCGATGCTCTTCATCTTCTTCTTGCCTTCCTTCTGCTTCTTCAGCAGCTTGTTCTTCCGGGTGATGTCGCCGCCGTAGAGCTTGGCGGTGACGTCCTTGCGGAAGGCGCGCACGGTCTCCCGGGCGATGATCCGACCACCGATGGCAGCCTGGATCGGAACCTCGAACTGCTGCCGAGGAATGATCTCCTTCAACTTCTCGGCGGTGCGACGGCCGTAGTCGTAGGAGTTGTCGCGATGCACGATCGTCGAGAACGCGTCGACCTGTTCACCGTTGAAGAGGATGTCGACCCGCACGAGGTCGCCGGGGGCGTAGCCGTCGGCGTCGTAGTCGAGCGACGCATAGCCCTGGGTCCGGCTCTTGAGCTGGTCGAAGAAGTCGACGACGACCTCCGCCAGGGGCAGGCGGTAGACCATCTCGAGGCGCTCGGGCGACAGGTACTCCATCTTCTCGAGCTGCCCACGACGGGTCTGACACAGGTCCATCAGGGTGCCCGTGTAGTCCGACGGGGTGATGATCGTGGCCTTGAGGTAGGGCTCGGAGATCTGGTTCCAGTCGCCGGCCGGCGGCAGGTCGGACGGATTGTCGATCTCCCGCTCCTCGCCGCTGTTCATCGTGAACCGATAGGCCACCGACGGCGACGTGGCGATCAGGTTGAGATCGAACTCGCGCTCGAGCCGCTCCCGCACGATCTCCATGTGGAGCAGGCCGAGGAAGCCGCACCGGAAGCCGAAGCCGAGGGCGCCGGACGTCTCCGGTTCGAAGGTGAACGAGCCGTCATCGAGCTGGAGCTTGTCGAGGGCGTCACGGAAGTTCTCGTAGTCGTCGCCGTCGACCGGGTAGAGCCCGCAGAACACCATCGGCTGGGGCTCGCGGTAGCCGGAAAGGGTCTCGGTCGCCCCACCGGAGTCGGTGGTGACGGTCTCACCAGACCGTGCCTCACGGACGTCCTTGATACCGGCGATCAGGTAGCCGACCTCGCCGGCCGACAGCTGCTTCACCGGGGTGTTGACCGGATTGCGGGTGCCGATCTCCTCCGCCGGGTGGGTGGCCCCGGCCTGCATGAAGCGGAGCTTTTCGCCGGTGTGCATCGTGCCGTTGACGATCCGGATGCTCGACACCACGCCGCGGTAGGTGTCGAAGTGGGAGTCGAAGATCAATGTCTGGAGCGGGGCGGAGGGGTCGCCCTCGGGCGCCGGGATCCGCTCGATGATGGCGTCGAGCAACTCCTCGATGCCCTCGCCGGTCTTGGCCGACATGCGCAACACCTCGTCGGCGGGGATGCCGAGCACCTGCTCGATCTCCCCGGCGTACTTGTCGGGCTCGGCGGCCGGAAGGTCGATCTTGTTGAGGGCGGCCACGATCTCGAGGTCGTTCTCGAGGGCGAGATACATGTTGGCCAGCGTCTGGGCCTCGATGCCCTGGGCGGCGTCGACGACGAGTACCACACCCTCACAGGCGGCCAGCGACCGGCTGACCTCGTAGCCGAAGTCGACGTGGCCGGGCGTGTCGATCAGGTTGATCGTGAAGCCCTTCCACTCGAGCTTCACGCTCTGCAGCTTGATCGTGATGCCGCGCTCCCGCTCGATGTCCATCGAGTCGAGGTACTGGGCTCGCATCTCCCGGGCCTCGACCGCGCCACACTTCTCGAGGAGTCGGTCGGCCAGGGTCGACTTGCCGTGGTCGATGTGGGCGATGATCGACAGATTACGGATCTTCGACAGGTCGGCAGCAGCGCTCATGACCCGTGGAACGCTATCCGCATTCGACGGCGACCGATCGACGTGGGGAACTGGCCGCGGGTGCCGCTAGCCTTGGACAGCCGCGTCGGCCCGGTGCCGCGCCCCAGATCTCACTTCACCCCGTCCCCCGAAAAGGACATCTCGTGGCCAACATCAAGAGCCAGATCAAGCGCAACCGCCAGAACGAGAAGCGTCGCCTCCGCAACCGCGCCGTGCGCGCCGAGCTCCTCACCCGTGAGAAGAGCGCCGAGGCCGCCGCCGGCACCGACAACGAGGCCGAGGCCCTGCGTCTCGCCATCAAGCGGATCGACAAGGCCGCCCAGAAGGGTGTGCTTCACAAGAAGGCCGCCGCCCGTCGCAAGAGCCGCCTCGTGGCTCGTGTGCGCGGCGCCTCCGCCTGACGCACCCCCATCGGTCACCCGACCTCGGGTGACCTGCCCGGCGGTCGCCAGCGAGACGGTTCCCCTATCGGGACAGTCGAGCGAGGCGAGCGACCAGGACTTCCAACAGCGCCTCCCCCGGGATGGCGCTGTTGCCGCGTAGATCGAGATCCGCAGCGGCGAGCAGGGTGATCGCCTGACGGATCCGAGCCGAGCCGAGACGCCGCGACAGGGTCAGGGCCTTCTTGGCCGGGAAGGTCGAACCGGTCATCCCGAGGTGGGCCGCAGCCGCCTTCTCGTCTGCGGCACCTGCGCCGTCGAGGGCGAGAGCCCGCTGGTAGTGGTTGTGGAGGGTGGCGAGCAGGGCCAGGCCGTGGCGGTCGCCGGCTCGCGTCATGCGGTGCATGCGTTCGAGGGCCAGGTTGATGTCGCCGGAGTCGATGGCGTCGGTCAGCTCCCACGGCGGCACGTCGGAGGCCTGCCCGAGGAACGGCTCGACGTCGTTGGCCGACACGGCAGCGCCGTCGCCGAAGGTCGACACCAGCGCAGCGACGATCGCGTCGACCCGGCCGACGTCGTCGCCGACCACGTCGGTGAGTCGTTTGCGGGCCCCGGCCTCGAACCGGATCGGCGCCTCGGCCAGCTTGGCCTCGAGCAGCATGCGGCGACCCTTGCCCTTCGGGGCAGCGTCGACCTCGAGGGCACCGACCTTCTTGAGCGCATCCTTGAGGGCCTTGGGCACCGCCGACATCTTCGTGTTGGAGCCGGGCGCCTTCTCCCACACCAGGACCAGGTCGGTGGTCGGCGCCGGGTCGTCGAGGTAGTCGACCAGGCCGAGCACCTGCTCCTTGCGGGAGAAGCGGGCCAGGTGCCGCCCGACGACCACCCGACGTTCGGTGAGGAAGGGCGGGGTGTGGGCGGCGGTGACCAGGGCGGTGAGGTCGGGCTCGGCGTCGTCGGGGGCGTAGTTCGCCTCGGTGAGCTCCTCGACCATCAGGGTCCGATCGGCGTCGCCGACCAGCTCGGTCAGGGCGGTCTGCACCGCCTGGCTGACGAGGGACGGGTCGTCGCCCTTGATGAGGCGGACGCTCACGAGACCGTCCAGGCCTCGGCCCGGCGCACCGTCGGCAGCGGCGTGGCCCCTCGGCGCCCGAGTAATTCGGCCATGATGTCGGCGAGGCGGCGAGACGCCTTCACGTCGTGGGCCCGCAGGAGTCGGCAGCCGTGGGCGATGCCGACGACGTGGGCGGCCATCGTGCCGGCCCCGATGTCGTGGCGGTCGGTGTCGAGCAGCTCGAACAGGAACCGCTTGTTGGACGCCGACAGCAACAGGGGGTAGCCGAGGGTGGCCAGGTCGGCCGAGCGATGGAGCAGCTCGAGCGACTGGTGGGCGACCTTGCCGAGGTCGAGACCGGCGTCGACGACGATTCGCTGACGCGGGATGCCGGCGGCGAGGGCCCGGTCGACCCGCTCGGCGAGAAAGGCTCGGACGTCGCCCACGAGGTCGCCGTAGACGGGATCCGGGTCGGGGATGCGGGGGCCGAGCCGGATGTGGGTGGCGATCACCGAGGCGTCACCGGCCGCTGCGGCCGAGAGGTAGTCGGGGTCGGCGAACCCGCTGATGTCGTTGCCGACGTCGGCGCCGCATTCGAGGCTCTGGCGGAGGACCTCGGCCCGCCAGGTGTCGACCGAGATCGGCACGTCGAAGCGGCGCCGGAGGGCCTCGACGGCGGGGACGACCCGCTCGAGTTCCATCTCGAGGGTGACCTCCTCCCCCGGTCCGGCCTTGACGCCGCCCACGTCGAGGAGGTCGGCACCGTCGTCGACCAGCGCCTCGGCCTTGGCCAGGAACTGGTCGAACCCCCAGTACTGCCCGGCGTCGTAGAACGAGTCGGGCGTACGGTTGAGGATCCCCATCACGAGGGCGCGATGGGTGACGTCGAAGCGGTGGGTGCCCAACTCCAGAAGCACCCCGGCAACCTACCGGGCGTCGGGCACCGGGCGGGCCTCGGCGAGGAAGGTCTCCACGGCCGACCCGAACACGTCGTTGCGGTCGCCGGCGATCATGTGGGCGGCGCCGGCGACGTCGACGTACTCGGCGTGGGGCACCAGTTCACGGAACAGGGCCACCTGTTCGTCGGTGACGAGGTCACTCAGCTTGCCGCGCACGAGCAGGGTCGGGAGGCGGAGCGTTCGGGCCGCTTCGACCAGACGATCGTGGCGTTCGGCCTCGGACGACACGGCCCGTCGTCCTCCGACGAAGGCGGGGTCCCAGTGCCAGCGCCACCGACCGTCGTCGCCCTGCCGCAGGTTCTTGGCCAGGCCGCTGGTGTCCTTCGGACGCTTGCGGTGTGGCTGGTAGGCGGCGACGGCGTCGGCGGCCTCGTCGAGCGAGGCGAACCCGGCCGCCGAGGTCTCGGCCATGAAGGTCAGGATCCGATCGACGCCGGCATCGGCCGGCTTCGGCGTGATGTCGACGAGCACGAGGGCCCAGAAGTCGTCGGGCCGGGCGGCGACGGCCGACATGCCGGTCGAGCCACCGAGCGACGCCCCGACCCAGGCGACCGGTTGGCCGACCTGCTCGACGACCGCGAGGGCGTCGTCGCGATAGGCGCCCATCGTGTAGTCACCGTCGCCGGCCCAGGCCGAGTCGCCGTGGCCCCGCAGGTCGACGCTCCACACGTCGTGGCCCTCGCCGGCGAGGCGGGCGGCGGTGGTTCCCCACGAGTGCCGGGTCTGGCCTCCCCCGTGGGCGAGCACCACGGGCGGCCCGTCGCCACGCCACCGGTCGGCGACGAGGACGAGGCCGCCGCCGACCTCGATGCGTTCCTGCGTGGACGTTGCGGGGGTGCTCATCGGGCGAGCTTGCCCTGCCGATCCTTCGAAAGCCAAAACGAGGCAGGTCACCGGCAGGGGGCCAGCGTCGGCCGGCGACCGTGCGCCGAGCCGATCAGCGCGACAGCGTGCGGGTGGTCTCCGAGCGAGGCACGTCGCCCTTCGAGCGAGGCAGGGTTCGGAAGAGTCGATCGCCGGTGCGGGAGGTCACGCCGAGCCAGTACTGCTCGTTGCGGTGATGGTGGAGGCGATGGTGCCGATCGAGCGTTGCGTAGAACCGGCTGGTCGGCCGGTGGCCGGAGTGCACGAGGAGATGGACGAACTCGTAGTGGGTCAGGGCGACGGCGGCGAGGAGCCATCCGGTGAACGCAGTAGCGATCACGGGGGCGCCGAGCGCCAGGGCCACGGCGCTCGACACGACCCCCGACACCACACCGAAGCCGAGCAGCGCACCCCCGGCCTCGCGACCGTCGAGGGTGATCCAGCGCAAGTCGTCGGGGGCGGCGTGATGGGCCCGGTGCCCGAGCCCGACACCGAGGATGCCGAGTCGCCGGGACTCGACCGGGGCGTGGAGCACGAGTTTGTGGATCACCCACTCGACGGGACCGACAAGGGCGACGACCGCAACGGCGGCGACGAGATCGGCCAGCCCGAGCGGGCGCCCGGCCAGTGCGAGCGTGAGCCGGAGCGCGGCGAGGGCGACGACGCCGACGAGCAGGACCCGGCCCGACCCGGCGGCGATCACGGCCGCCGCGACTTGTCGGCGGGTGGTGAGGTCGCGGGCGCAGGGTGCGACCACGTTGCGCTCCTCGTCGATGATGCCGGCCACCCCGGAAGGCTACCCCGAGGCCACCTGCCCGTTACCTCGCCGGGCCCGGAAGACCCGGCTACTTGAGGACCAACACCGCCGCACCGACGACGAGGCCGAACAGGATCAGCCGCTCGAACTGGGTGCGGTCGATGCGTTCGACCAGCCAGCGACCGAGGAACACCCCGGGTAGGGCGGCGGTGGCGGCAGGAATCATCTCGACGATCAGATCGAAGTCGAAGAATCCGTTGAGGGCGTAGCCCGGCACCTTCAACCAGTTGACGACGAAGAAGAACACCGCGCTGGTGCCGGCGTAGGTCAGCGGCTCGATCTTGCGGGCCAGCAGGTAGGCGGCCACCGGTGGCCCGCCGGCGTGGGCGGCCGTGGAGGTGACGCCCGAGACGAACCCGGCGACGACGCCGAAGGTGCGGCCCGCCTCGCGGTCGGTGAGCCCGAGCCGGTCGCCGAGGAGCCGGTAGGCGACGAACAGGAGGCTGAACGCGGCCAGGAACCACCTCACGGCGTCCTCGGAGAGCGACCCGAGGAACAGGCTGGTGCAGAAGATGGCGACGGCCGCCGGGGGCACGAGCCGGACGAGGTCGTCTCGGTTCCACGAGCCGCGTAGGGCATAGAGGGCCACCACGTCGGTCGCCATCAGCATCGGCAACAGCAGCCCCAGTGCCACGGTCGGAGGCAGGGCGAGCGACGTCAGGATGGTGATGAAGGGCCCGATGCCTCCGCCGAGGCCGCCCTTGGACAGCCCGATCAGGAAGGCCGCCAGTGCGACGACGGCGCCGACGTGCGACAGGAGCATCGGGGGCACCGTAGTGCCGGCCCGGCGGGGTGGGTGCACAATGGTCGGGTGCGTGCGCTCCCGCCATCGGTCCTTCGTCTCTGGCGTGGTGTGGCCGTCACCCTCGGCGTCGTCGTCGCGCTGGTGCTCGGGGCGGCCGATGTCGGCCTCCGAGTGGCCGACGTGCAAGGCCCGCTTCCGGTGCTCGTCGCGCCGGTCGTGGCGGCGGTCGTCGTGATGGCACTCGGGCTCGCGATCGCCCAGGTCCGCTACCGGACGTGGCGCTACCACCTCGACACCGAGTCGGTGGCGGCTCGGTGGGGTGTGATCACCCACCGCTCGGCGGTCGTGCCCCGCAACCGGGTGCAGACCGTGACGACGGCGGACGGGCCGATCGACCGATTCCTCGGCCTGACCACCCTGACCGTGCACACCGCCGGCGCCGCCGCCCCGAACCTCACGATCCCCCACCTCGACGACGCAACCGTCGACTGGCTGCGACAGGAGCTCGCCGGTGGGGCGATCTGACGACGCCGACTGGGAACACGTCCACCCGGCCACCGTCCTGTTCGAGCTGGCCAAGGCGGCCCAGCAGATGATCATCGCCTTCGTGGTGGTGTCGGGCGGCGGCTGGCTGTCGAGCCTCGAGACCCTGGTCGTCCTGGTCCCCCTCGGGGGCGCCGTGGCCCGCTGGTACACGACCAGGTACCGGGTCGACGACGAGGCCGTCCGTTTCGAATACGGGCTTCTGTGGCGCAAACGACAGGTGATCGCCCGCTCGAAGATCCAGAACGTCACCTCGACGGCCGGGCTCGTGGCCCGGGCCCTCGACCTGCTCGAGATCCAGGTCAGCGAGGCCTCGAGCGACGGCGACATCAAGATCCGCTACGTCAAACGCCCACAGGGCGAACGCCTCGCCGTCGTCCTCCGATCGGGGACCCGGTTGCCCCAGCCGGGCCTCGACGCCCCGCCGCCGACCGGGCCACCGACCCCGGGTGTGGCAGCGCCGCCGACGGAGCTCACGGCAGGGCTGCCGGCCCCCGTCGACGCTCCCCTTCCCGCTACCCCACCGGTCGTGGCCCCGAGCTTCGGTGAGGTCGTCCGGGTGCAGCTCGCCCGGCGAGCGGTCGGCGCCCTGTCCACCCTCGTCGTCCTCGTCGCGGCGGCCGCCGTCGGCGTGGCCATGGGAGCCGACGTGTTCGACCTGCGGGGCGTGATCGGCTCGAGCCTCCTCGTGTCGCTCACCCTCGCCACCGCCGTGTTCGCGTCGATCGCCAGCGTGTTCGCCCTCGGCGGCTTCCGCCTGTGGGACGAACCCGATCGACTCCGGATCCAGACCGGGTTGTTGCGGGAGACCCGGCAGGCGGTCCGACGAGAGCGCATCCAGGCGTTGGGGGTCGACCACCACCTCTTGCTGCGGGCTCAGCGGCGCGAGCAGGTGACCTTCGAGACCGCGGACGTCGAGATCGGCGACGTCGCGACGTCGACCACGCTGTCCCCGGCCTCACCCTGGGGCACCTGGCGCGAGCTGGCCCGGCTGGTATGGGGCGACGTCACCGTCGACGAGGGAGCCCTCGCCCCGGTGGCCCGAGCCACGATCCGTCGGGCCGGCGTGCGCTGGTCGCTGACGGTATCGGTCATTGCGATCCCCCTTGTCGGCGCCACGTGGTGGCTCGGCTGGCGATCGCTCACGGTCGCCGCCGCAGCGATCGCCGTCGTCGCCCTCGGTGGCGTCTGGTGGCTGGCGGTGAGGCGTTGGCAACGCCTCGGCTATGTGCTCGACGAGCGGCATCTCCTGGTGCGTTCGGGGGTCGTGGCCGAACGGCTCCAGCTCGTCGATCTCGACAAGGTGCAGCTCGTCCGCACCGCGGCGACGATCTTCCAGCGTCGCCTCGGCCTTGCGAGTGTGCACCTGACCACGGCGGGTCGAGGCGGCGCCGGGTCGGTCGTCGTGCCCGATCTCCCCGCCGACGAGGCAACCCGGCTGGCTGACCGTCTCGTCGCCCGGTCGATCGCCACTCCACTCGAACGCACGATCTGACCCGGGTGCGGCGTCGCTGCATCAGGGTCCGGCCCTCGGCTCGACCGCCAGGCCGGCACCGTCGGCCGACGGGGTGAGCACGAGCACCCCGCCCGCGATCAGCACGGTCGCCCCGTCCCGTGCCGGCCACGCCCCACGGATCCGGTGCATCGGCGGAGCGATCACCGTCGACGCCCCCACCACGTCGACCACCGCCGCCACCACCTCCCGCTGGCGACGGCTGCCCGACGTCGTGATCACGGTCGACACCCGCACCCGCCGTCCCACCAGCTCCTCGATCGTCGCCCGATCGGCGCCGGGTCCGATCACGAGCACGTCGCCGGTCGGCCCCGGATACCACTCGACCCCGGCCAGCGCTGCCCGATGAGGAAACCCCGGCGCCGCCAGCTCGGGCGGCCCCGCCACCATGCCCGGTCTCGCCACCACCGCACACGCCACCACCACGGCCCGCACCCGCCGGCGGGCGTCGGCCGACAGCCTCCCGACGGCCCACCACATCCCGGCCGCAGCCAGCACTCCGCCCTCGATGAGCGGGAGGGGCACCCGCACCGCCACCCGAGCGACCCCGTCGATCCACCAGACGAGGCGATCGACCGGCCACGCCACCACGGCCGCCCAACCGCCGGCCACGACGCCGACCGCGACTCCCCACATCATCACGAACCCTGCCGCCCAGCCTGCCAACAGGTTGGCCGGCAACGAGACCAACCCGATCGGGCCGAAGCGCCACCACAGGATCGGCGCCACCGCCACCTGGGCGGCGATCGTGACCGCAGACGGGACCCGCACCCAGTCGGGCCCCGGAAGGCGGCGGGCGACGGCCGGGCCGCCCACGACGATCCCGGCGCTCGCTGCGACCGACAACTGGAAGCCGACCGCCTCGACCAGGAACGGGTCGACGAGCACGAGCGCAGCGACCGCGATCGACAGGGCCCGCACCCCCTCGGCCCGACGTCCGGTGAGCGCCGCCCACGAGGCCGCCGACGCCGTGACCGTCGCCCGCACCACCGACGGCTCCAGCCGGGTGACGAGGGCGAACACCACCAGCACCAGGGCCACCGCTGCGAAGCGAAGCCCGATCGGGAGACGACGGATCAGCGGACCGACCACCGTGAGCACGAACGCCACGTTCTGCCCCGACACCGCCAGCAGGTGACTGAGACCGGCGACGCGGAACCGGGCTTGCTGCGCCGGCTCCTGGGCTCGATCGTCGCCGGTGACCAGGCCGAGGTAGAGGGCGCGTCGCTCGGTGGCGATTCCCTCGGCCCCCGCCGCCACCCGGCCCCGCACGGCTTCGGCCACGGCCCACACCCCTTCGGGCCCGGCGACCACGTCGACCCGGGCGAGGGCCACCCGGCCGACGAGGTGGCGTGCCCGGTCCCAGGCGTCGCCGCCCGACGGCCTGCCGCCCCCTTCGATCTGCAGGCGACTGCCGACCGTCGCCCGCCCGAGCTCCCCGGCGGCGGCTCCGTAGGCTTCCAGCCGCACCCGGCGGCCGTCGGGCAGCCGGGCCTCGGCGCGCACGCCCGGCACGCCGAGCCCGATCGCCTCGGGATCGGTCACGACCTCGACGGTGGCCGACACCGGCGCCGCCTCGAGCTGGGCAAGGCGCCAGCGGTCGGCCTCACCGGCTCCCCGCCACCCCGCCAGTACGGCGATCGCCACCACGACGACGGGAACCGACCGGGTCAGCCAACCGGCGACCACCGGGGCGGCCACGACGAACCAGGGCACC
>JAWSVN010000235.1:0-4174 GCA_033851875.1 Acidimicrobiales bacterium | reverse complement strand
CGTCGTCGAGGTCGAGGCCGACCCAGCCCGACGGGCCCCAGTAGGCGGGCACGTAGCAGCGGGGGTCCTGGGTGAGCGACTCCGCGTCGTCGGGGTCGGGCTGCACCAGCAACGACTGCGGATGTTGCACCCACTCGCCGTCGACCTTCAACGAGCCGCCGAAGCAGGCGAACAGCTTCTTGGTGAAGAACACCGGCCGGCCGTGCGAGATCTTCTCGTCGGCCGACGGCAGGGCGAGCGCCAGCTCGCGCACCTTGGCCAGGAACGGGTCGTCGTCGTCGAACATCTTCTCGTGCGCCACGCCCGAAGCGTAGGGCGTCACGAGGGATCAGTCGGCTTCGACCGTCCCCTTGAGGACCACCTCGCCCGACGACGCCTCGGCCGCCTCGGGCTGGAGGGTGACGGTCAGGAGGGGGTAGTCGGCCGGGTCGACGCCAGCCCACAGCTCGACCTCGCCGTCGCCACCGCGCAGGTGGAACGTGCCGGCGCTCACCCCGACCTCGGGGCTCTTGCGAAGCCACGCCTCGTAGTAGAAGCCGTCGGGCGCCGGCTCGAGGCCGGTGACCGTGAGGTCGATGCGGGTGCCGAGTTCGCCGACCACGACGTTGACGTCCGCGCTGGCCGTCGGCGCCAGGTCGGTGCCGGCGAGGGCCAGCTCGGTGCCGGTCTCGGTGCGAATCGCTTGGATCGCCCCCCAGCTGAGGACCGCGAACAGGGCGCCGGCGGCCGCCGACAGCAGGGTCGGGCCCAGCGACCAGCGACGCTGCGCGCTCTGGAGGGCCGTCTCGCGTTCAGACCGCTCGGTCCGTTCGGCTCGCGCGGCGGCGAAGTCGACGACCCCAGGAGCCGGTTCGCTTGCGCCTGCTGCGGTGTCGGCGACCGGCGCCGTCGCGGCCTCGGCGGCGATCATGGCGACGATCGCGTCGGCGTCGGCCGGGTCGGGCTCGGCCCACAGGTCGGGGTCGGCCAGGAGGTCGTCGAGAAGGGCGTCGCTCAAGAGATCGTCGTCGGGGATGTCGGGGCGTGAGTCGTCTGCCGTCATACAGCGTCCTTGGAGTTCATCGGCCCTCCCCACCCTCTACGACCGAACCGGCCGAAGAGTTCGCGGAAATGCTCGATCCCTTGGAGTCGGCCCCCGGTTGCAGGTGCCGGAGCGCCGCCGCCAGCCGCTTGTGTGCTTTCGCCGACCGTGACTTGACGGTGCCCACCGGCACGCCGAGATGCTCGGCGATCTCCGGATGGGTCATGCCCATCAAGCGCTGCAGTTTGACGACCTCCCGTTCCCCCGGAGGGAGGTCGTCGACCGCGGCGCGGATCTCCCAACGCTCCCAGGTCCGTTCGAACGTGGGGCCGCCGGGCGCCGGCGCGGTCTCGCTGACGTCGTCGATGTCGATGAGCGTCACCCCACCGCGGTTCTCGCGGCGGACGACGTCGATCGCGGTGCGCCGCGCGATCGAGTAGAGCCACGGTGCGAGATCGCGCTGTCCCTCGAAGGTGGCGGCGGCCCGCCAGGCCTTCACGAAGGTCTGCTGCACGATCTCCGACACCAGCTCGGGGTCGCGCACGACCGATCGGGCGACGGTGCTCACGGGCCCGGCGTAGCGGGCGTGCACCTCTCGGATCGCCGCCTCTTCCCCTCGCCGGAAGCGCTCGCCGAGCTCGATCGTCGCGGCGTCGCTCATCGCGGGATCGACCGTCCCGTGGAATTTCTCGCCGAATCGCGAACCGCTCGCACGGCGGCAGCGTACTGGCCATCGAGAACGAGATACGACCGCCGCCACAGCCCAGCGGCCGGAGGCACCACGATGAGCGATCTTTCCAACTTCCCCCCACCACAACCCGGCACCGTCGCCCAGCCGGCGGTGGTTGCGAACCCCAGCCCGGTGGCCGGCCTTCTCCCCTTGCTGGCCATCGGCGCTGCGGTCTCGGTGAGCCTCGGGGTCTACGGCCGGGTCCACACCCCGACGGGCCAGGGCATCATCACCTTCGGCTTCCCGGCGGTGCTGCCCATGAAGGCCTGGTTCGCCACCTTCGCCGCCACCCTCGCCGTCGGCCAGGTCGCCTCGGCCCTGTGGATGTGGCATCGGCTCCCCGGCGCCGGCGCACCCCCGAGCTGGGTCGGCCCGCTCCACCGCTGGCTCGGCACCGCCGCCTTCCTGTTCACCCTCCCGGTCGCCTACCACTGCCTGTGGGCGCTCGGGTTCCAGCAGACCACCACTCGGGTGCTCGTCCACTCCCTCCTCGGGTGCGCCTTCTACGGCATCTTCACCGCCAAGATGCTCGGCCTCCGCTCCGAGCGGCTCGGCTCGATGGGGCTCCCACTGCTCGGCGGCGCCCTCGCCACGACACTCACGGGCCTGTGGTTCACGTCGTCGCTGTGGTTCTTCACCAACTTCGGCTTCCCGGGCGTCTGACGCCGGCGCCCTGACGCAGCACCCCTGAGCTCGAGCGCTCCCGCCGGGAGCCACCACCCCTGCTTCGACGCGGCCCGAGGCCCGTCTCTCTCTCCCGGATCACTCCGTCCCGAACGCCCATCCACACGCCTGAAAGGCACCCGCCATGACCTCCAAGATCACCGCCACCCTCGTCATCTGCGCCGTCGCCGGCGGCGTGGCCGTGGGCGCCCTGGCCCGACCGGCCTCGGCCCCCCAGCAGACGGTGGCCGCCGCCCCGGCCCCCACCGCCGAGGCCGCCCCGCAGGCTGACGCCGAGCAGGGCAACGGCTATGGCGGCGGCGCCGCCGAACCGGCCGCACCCGCCCCGGCAGCGGCCGAGCCGGCCGTCATCACGATCGAGGGCTTCGCGTTCAGCGGTAGCGGCACGTTCCAGCCCGGACAGACGATCGAGGTCGTCAACGCCGACGGCGCCCCCCACACCCTCACGGCCAACGACGGCTCGTTCGACACCGGGAACCTCGACGGCGGCGGTCGGGCCCAGCTGACCCTGCCGACCACCCCCGGCACCTACTCCTTCTTCTGTGCGGTGCATCCCTCGATGACCGGCACGTTGACCGTCGCCGGCTGAGCCGAGCGACGAACGGGACCCGTCCCACCGACCACCCCAACAACCACGTCCACCCCAACCCACAACCACCCCACCAACCCAATCCCCACTCCCGGAAAGAGCCACTGCAATGTCCCGTCTTCCTCGACTCCGACCCCTCTCCGGCGCCGCCGCTCTGGCCGCCCTCACCCTCACGGCCGCCGCCTGCGGCGGATCCGCCGCCCCGATCGCGGCGCCGGCCGACACCACACCTGCCGCCCCGGCCGAGACCACCCCGGCGGCGCCGGCCGCCACCGGCGGTGTGGTCGCCGTCAGCCAGGCCGACTCCGCGCTCGGCCCGATCATGGTCGGCGACGGTGGCCTCACCGTCTACGGATTCACCAACGACCAGGACGGCTCGTCGGTCTGCAACGGCACCTGCGCCGAGGCCTGGCCGCCGGTGATCGTCGGCCCCGACTGGGACGTCGCTCCCGGTCTCGACGCCGGCATCTTCAACACGACCACCCGCGACGACGGCACCCTCCAGCTCGTCGCCGGCAAGTGGCCGCTCTATTACTACGGCGGCGATGTCGCCGCCGGTGACCTGAACGGTCAGGGCAACGGCGAGGTCTGGTTCGTCGTCGGGCTCGACGGCGTGCTGATCACCGACGACGCCGGGGCCGCCGGTGCTGATGCCGGCGAGGGAGCCGCCCCGGCGGGTGAGCTCGTGTCGACCGGTTCGACCGACCTCGGCGACGTCCTCGTCGACAGCGACGGTCTCACCCTCTACGGCTTCCTCAACGACGACGCCGGCGAGGCCACCTGCTTCGAGGCGTGCGCCGACGCCTGGCCGCCGGTTCTCGTGCCCTCGGCCGACCTGCCCGAGGGCCTCGACCCCGAGATCTTCTCGGTCGTCGCCTTCGAGGACGGCTTCATGCTCAAGGCCGGCAAGTGGCCGCTCTACCGCTTCGCCGGCGATGCCGCCCCCGGCGACGTGAACGGCCAGGGCTCGGGCGACGTCTGGTTCGCCGTCACCCCTGACGGCGGGCTGATCCGCCCCGACGCCGCCGCTGCCGCCGACAGCTCCAGCGGGAGTTCCGAGAGCGACTACTGATCCCATCTACCGCCCTCGATCGGGTCAGTAGGAGCGAGCGCCGGAGCCTTCGGGCTCCGGCGCTCTCGCGTCCGTGCT
>JAWSVN010000234.1:0-6525 GCA_033851875.1 Acidimicrobiales bacterium | reverse complement strand
CCGATGAGCGGTCGGCAACGTTTCGTCACGTTCCCCGAAACGCCGGCGACTCACTCGGCGAGCGTGAGCGTGACCGGGGGCAACCGGACGTACGTGTCCTCGTCACCCGGAGACAGATCGGGCGCAGCGCCCAAGACGACCGGGATGGTCCCCCACACCCGGTAGTCGCCCGGAGCGAGCCGGTAGCCGTCGAGAGGGTCACACGCATCCGTGCCGATGTCGAGGGGGCCAGTGGTGCTCTCGCCAGGGCCGAGCACCCGGATGTTCAGTGGTTGATTGCGGACACCGTTGAAGGTCGACGTCGAGGCGCCACCGTCGCCGAGGAAGGCCGTCACCTCCGCTCCCCACCAGATGCTGACGGTGTCGGCACCGTTGTTGGTGACCGTGAACGTTCCCGATGCCACGACCCCCGGGGCGACCGTGGCAGGCAGGGTAACCGCCACGCCGAGGTCGAGCGACGACGGGTCGACCGTCGCAACTGGCTCGGCGCGGCACACGGGCGCCGGCAACGGGTCGGGCATCGGGTAGGGAAACGAACCGACGGTGAGTTCCTCGATCGCCGCACCGAACTCATCGATGATGTCGTCGGCTGCGGCCAATCCGGGGCCCGTCAGGTTGATCGAAAGGCGACCCCTGCCCCTTCCGATCCCCCACCAACCGCCGGGTCCGGCGAGCTCCATCACCCGCTCCGACGCCGCCTGGAGCTGCGAGGTCGTCATCGGCGTCGGGGCGAAGCGAACGAGATCGGGTCGCGAGAAGATCGCGAGGAGGGGGAGGCAGGCGTCCCCGAGGACCGGCTCGTGCACGCCGAGCACGAGCACAGGCGGCGCAGGCTTGTCGTCGAGGACCACCGTCGAGAGTTCGTCGGGCCGCCCCTCGTCGAAGGCCTCACCGAGCTCCTCGGCCACCTCGAGGACGGCCAACCGCCCCTCGCTGGGAGGTGCGTCGACCGGCAGCACCGTGTCGTCCCAGTCGACCGCTTCGTCCAAAGAGATCGTCCCGCACCACAACCCGCGGAGGCGCTCGAGGTACTCCTCGCTCGCCACGAACCCGTCGATGGTCGAGACGTAGGACCGACCCCCAGCGAGCTGCGCGGTCCAGAACTCGAGGCCGCCGGCGTCGGGGGTGCGTCCGAGGAGCCCCGAGTAGAGCAGGGCGGCGCGTATCTCCGGCGCAAAGGCGGCCACGAACTCCGGCGACTCGGCGAAGGCGACGACGACCGAGGCGCGGGATCGCCCACCCGCGAGCTGGCCGACCCAGAAGGCTCGGCCGGCCGTATCGGGTGAACGCCCGAGCACTTGCTCGTACAAGGCCTCGACGAGTTCCCCCGGGTCTTCGGCGCCGAGGCGATCGGTGCCCTCGGGCGTCGCGATGAACGCCGCCGCCAACGATTCGAGCGACTCCCCGGCCGCCAGGCGCGAGGCCCAGAACGCCCAGCCGGACTCGTCCGGCAGACGGCCCAGGGCCGCTCGGTAGAGGCGGGCGACCGGAGCACGCACCTCGCCGAACTCGGGCGAGTCGACGAACTGCGAGATCATCCCGCCCGGCGACATGCCGCCCTCGAGCTGCGTCACCCAGAACGCCACACCAGCTGCGTCCGGCTCCCGCCCCAGGAGATCTCGGTACTGCTGCGTCACGAAGTAGTGGCCCGCGAACGGCTCCGTCGGCAGATCGGGGACCGGGTCGGTCGCAGCGTCGGCGGCCGCGGACGGCGACAGCGCCGACGCCAACAGCACCATGACCGCAACGAGCCCACCGCGACCTCGTGGACGGTTCCTCGAGCTACCGCTTCTCCGCCGACTCATGGTCGGCACGCTAGTGCGACGCGCCGTCGCGCTTCGTGCAGGTCGCCGCCGCGGTGTGCGCGCTGCCAGCGTGCGTCGACCCTGCGACGCCATCGAGCGGCAGCGATTCCTCACCAACCGTCACGTCGAGCCGATGGATGGCTGCGTCGACAAGAAGGTTCCCCGTGCCCAATCGCATCTCCGCCCTGGCCCTCGCCGCCGCTCTCGCCGTCAGCGCCTGCGGATCCGGCTCCACCGACTCCGCATCGTCGACGAACCTCGACGATGCGGCCACCGCCGAGGCGACGGAGTCCACGACACCCAGCGACGAAGCGACCACCAGCACGACCGCACCGACCAACCGGGGCGAAGCGATGCCGATCTCCTGCTCTCCCCTCCCCGACTCGACCACCACGGTCAGCATGCTCCCGCCCTGGGGCGACGGCGTCACCCGGTCGCTCGAGCTGCAGATCGGTCGCGAGGACTCCCGGCAACCGACGAGCGCCGGTCTCAGCCTGACGCCGGTCCAGGTCAGGTCCACGGCCATCGACGACGATGTGACCGAACTGACCTGGGAGGCGGAGGCGAGCGTGCTCGATGGCCTCGGGCTGTCGGCCGACGACCTCGATGCGCTCGGCGAGATCCCCCCGCAGCGCTTCGAGTACCGGCTCGGCAGCGATCGCCTCTGGCTCGGTGCTGACAACACCGAGGAGATCCGAGCCACGGCGTTGACGACGATCGACCTGCTCGCCGATTCCTTCGACGAGCAGACGCTCCAACAGGTGCGAGCCCTCTACGAGTCGATGCCCGACGAGAACCTCGCGCAGCTGTTCACCGAGGAGCCCCGACTGTTCCACTCGCTCGAGGGCATCGCCCTCACCATCGGGACCGCCGCCGAAGCGCCCGAGCTGTTGCCGAACGCGCTCGGCGGCGACCCGTTCCCCGCCATCACGACGGTCGAGATCGTCGACCTGGTCGACGGCGACGGGTGCGTCTCCATCGAGCTGCGAACCGTCCTCGACCGCGACGAGACGGACCGCATCCTCGCCGACACGCTCGAGGCGAGGTTCCCCGACAGCAGCGCGGCAGACCTCGAGTCGATCATGGTCGGGTTCGAGATCGAGAACCTCGTGGTCGCCCAGTACGACGCCGGCTCGGGCTTCTTCCGCACGGTCACCGGGACCCAGCGAACCTCGGACGGCTCGACCGAACGCGTCGACACCAAGATCATCACCGACGTCACACCCGCCTGAGCGCGCGCCGACTCCAGCGCTGACGGCCCGCCCGAGCAGCTCTGTCAGCCGCACGGCCGGCTGAAACGCCGTCGACTCGCTCGGCGCCACCCGCCGCCATAGGGTGACGTTCGTCACGTCACTGACGGAGGAGCACGACGATGGACGACACCTGGATCCCGCACGACCCGAGCTCGGAGACCTACCGCCTGTGGTCTCGAGCCAACGCCGGTGAGGTGTTCCCCGATCCGATCACCCCGCTGAACGCGTCGATCGGGTTCCTCGCCAACATCGAGCCCGGCTGGCGGCTCGCCCTCACCGACACCGGGATGTTCGACGACTCGACCTGGGACTCGTCCATCCCCCACAACCCGATCGCCGCCTTCCACGGCTTCGTCTACCTCAACATGTCGATCTCCCGCCTCTTCGGCGTCCGCCTCGGCGTCGGCGCCCAGGCGATCGACGACGCCTACTTCGGCGACATGCCGGGCATCCCCAGCTACGAGAGCGAGGCCCGACCCACCGACGAGGACCCGGCCGCCACCGAACGGGGCCAGGCCTGGATCGGACAGGCCGCCGCCACCCAGGACCTCGCCCGCTACGACGCCGACCGTCGCACGGTGCTCGACATCGTCGCCGCCCGGCCCGACCTGACCGCCCTCGACGAGGGCGAGCTCCTCGCCCAACTCACCCTGCACGAGGATCTCGCGATCCAGCTCTGGCGGGCTCACCTCACTGCGAGCACCGTCGTCGGCATCGGCATCGGCGGCTGCGGCGGCATCGCCGAAGCGGTCGGTCGACCCGAACTCGCCCTCGCCCTGTCGAGCGGCTTCGGCGACATCGACTCCGCCCAGGCCACCCACGAGATGTGGCCGCTCAGCCGCATCCTCGCCGGGTCGCCGCACCTCCAGTCGGTGTTCGACGCCGACACCGCCGGGCGCTGGCAGCGGCTCCAGGCCGACGATCACCCCGACGCGACCCGCTTCCGCTCCGCCGTCGACGAGTTTCTCGACCGCTGGGGGTTCCGCGGCCCCAACGAGTGGGAGCTGCGTAGCCACACGTGGGGCACCAACCCCGAGATCCTGATGACCTCGATCGAGGCGATGAGTCGGGCCGGCGACGACGAGTCGCCCGAGGGACGAGCCGCCGGCCAGGTCGCCGAACACGAGGCCGCCGTCGCCGCGATCCGCGAAGCGCTCGCCGCGGATGCCGACACCGCCGCCATGTTCGAGGGCCAGCTCAACATCGCCGAGATGTTCAGCCGAGCCCGGGAACGAGCCCGCATGACCGTCGCACTCCTGCTCCACGAGCAGCGCCTCGCCGCCCGCGAGCTCGGTCGCCGGCTGACCGACCGCGAGGTACTCGAGGACGCCGACCTGATCTTCATGCTCCACATCGACGAGCTGCGAGCGGTGGTCGGGGGCGATGCCGACGTCGCTGCCGAGCTCCCGGTCCGCCAGGCCCGCTACCTCGAACTGTTCGACTACGTCCCGCCGTTCGTCGTCATCGGCGAGACCCCGCCGCTCGAAGAGTGGAACCGTCACTCCCAGACCGCGATCGTGCCCCAGCTCGGCCTCGGCGAGACGATGACCGGTCTCGGCGGCGCGCCGGGTTCGATCGTCGGCACGGTGCGCCTGGTCCGCAGCCCGGCCGACCCGACCGCGCTGGAGCCGGGCGAGATCCTGGTCTGCCCGATCACCGACCCGGCCTGGACACCCCTGTTCCTGGCGGCTGGCGGTGTGATCTGCGAGGTCGGCGCCCCGGTCTCCCACGCCGCGATCGTCAGCCGAGAGCTGGGCATCCCGTGTGCGGTGTCGGTCGGCGGGGCGCTCAGCCGGCTGACCGACGGCATGGTCGTCGAGATCGACGGCAGCACCGGCACCGTCACCCGCAAGGGATGAGCCGGCGTCGGCCGTCGGCTTGACCCCGCGTCGGGGCCGTGAGGTAGCGTGCCGCCGTGATCGAGTTCCTCGACCCGCGGGGTGAGCCCGGGACGCCCGTCGAGCCCTACCGGCTCGGCATCGAGGCCGGCTCCGGCGCGATCACGATCGGCCTGTTGGCCAACGGCTTCCCCGACTCGGTCAAGTTCCTCGACGCCATCGAGGCGTCGCTGTCGACCGCCAACCCGCAGGCCACCTTCGAGCGGTTCGACAAGGGCGACGCCTCGTCGATCGTGTCGGACGCGATGCTTGCCGACCTCGTCGATCGATGTCAGGCCGTCGTCGCTGCCTACGGTCATTGAGGCAGCTGCACCACCGGCACCGTGCGTGACGCTGTGAAACTCGCCCACCGGGACATCCCCGCGGTGGCGCTCGTGACCGACGCGTTCTGGGACCAGGGCGACTTCGTCGCCCGCTCGGCCGGCATGCCCGACGTTCCCCGCGTCCGCCTCCCCCACCCGGTCGCCGGCACCGGCGCCGACAACATGGCCACCGTCGCCGACGACACCGTCGCCGCCATCCTCGACAAGTTGCGCGGCGATGACACTGCATTGGACGATGGAGCCTCGGCGTGAGTGAGCGCCTGCAGGCTGTCGACGAAGCCGAGGCCCTCGAAGAGCTCCACCGGCTCGGCTGCACCGACGGGCTGCCGGTGGTGATCCCGACCCCGGGACGGGTCGAGCGCATGGTCATCGCGTCGGGCCACCCCGGCGATCTCGAGCTTGGGCAGATGGGCCCCAACCTCGGGAGCTGCACGATCGAGAAGCTGGCGATCGCGGCGGTGATGGCCGGCTGCCTCCCCGACCATCTCCCCGTCGTGCTCGCCGCCGCCACGGCGATCATGGACGAGCGGTTCGACCTCACCGAGGTGCAGGCGACCACCCACTCGATCTCGCCGCTGCTGATCGTCAACGGTCCCGCCGCCGAGACGTGTGGCCCGATCTCGGGCAGCTTCGGCGCCCTCGGCCCCGGCCACCGGGCCAACGCGTCGATCGGTCGAGCGCTGCGCCTGATGATGATCAACGTCGGTGGCGGTCGCCCCGGCGTGTCGGACATGGCCCTGCTCGGTCACCCCGGCAAGTTCGCGGCCTGCCTCGCCGAGGACGAGGCGTCGAGCCCGTTCGAGCCGCTGCACATGTCGCTCGGGTTCTCGCCCGAGCAGTCGACGGTCACGGTCCTCGGCACCGACGCGCCGCACTCGGTGATGGCGATCACCGACGCCGACGATCCGGGCTCGGCCGACCGGCTCCTGACGTCGCTCGCCCTCGCGTTCGCCAACGTGACGACCAACAACGCGGTGCTCCGCAACGGGCAGGCCGCCCTTGCGATCAACCCCGACCACGCCAACCTGCTCGCCGCCAACGGCCACACCCGGGCCAGCGTCGCCGAGGCCGTCGTGGAACGAGCGGTCGTGCCCGGGCGTGAGCTGTTGCGAGCGGCGGGCTCGATGGGTCGGGTCGACCCCGATCGGGACTATCGCTGCTTCGGGGCGCCCGAGGAACTGTTGGTGTTCGTCGCCGGTGGCGGCGGCCTCTACTCGGCCGCGTTCCCGTCGTGGTGCGCCGGCCC
>JAWSVN010000233.1:0-5717 GCA_033851875.1 Acidimicrobiales bacterium | reverse complement strand
ACGGCCCGAGCGCCGTTCGGCCTTGACGGCGTACATCGCGTGGTCGGCCCGGCGCAGCAGCTCCTCGGCGGGGAGCGAACGGTCGGAGCCGGCGGCGAGGGGCACCTGACCGATCGACACGCCGACCCGGACCACGGCGTCGGTCACGGCGATCGGCTCGCCGACCACGCGTTCGAGTCGTTCGACGAGGGGCCCGACGTTGGTTGCGTCGGGCACGAGGACGACGAACTCGTCGCCGCCGAGACGGCCGACGACCGCATCGGGCGGGGTCTGGCCCTCCAGACGCCGGGCGACGACCCGCAGCACCTCGTCACCGGCGTCGTGCCCGTACACGTCGTTGACCGCCTTGAACCCGTCGAGGTCGGCGAAGAGCAGCGCTCCCGAGCGTCGCTCGGCGAGGGCGGTGAGGAGCCCGGTTCGGTTGCGGAGGTCGGTGAGGGCATCGTGGCTCGCGTCGTGGGCGAGCTGGGTGCGTTCGGCTGCCAGGGAGCGGCGCTGGGTCAGGCCCCGATGGGCCGAGACGGCGGCACCCGACAGGGTCCGCAGCGCAGCGATCCGTTCGGGGCGTTCGCTGCAGGTGGCGCAGAACGCCCGGAGGACGAGGGTCTCGGTGCCGCGCCGTGCGATGGCGATCAGTGCCCGATCGTCGAGCAGTTCGACCTCGCCGAGGTCGGTCAATCGATGCTCCGGCGCGCCGAGGCTGTCGGCCGGCTCACTGTCGGCGGGTTCGCTGTCGGCCGGTTCGCAGGCGGGTCGGTCGCCGGCCGACCGATCGCTGCCGGTGGTGGTCCCGTCCCGGCGGCCGAGCGTGCGCCAGCCGGTCGGCCCCGCCACGCCGATGTCGACTCGCTCGAAGCCGAACTCGGCGCCCGCGTCGAGCACGGTGGCCAGGAGGTCGTCGATGTCGATGTCCGGCGAGGTCAGGTCGTTGGCGGCGACGGTCAACACGGCGAGGAGCCACGCCCGGTCGTGGGCGTCGTCGCGAGCCTGCGAGGCCTCGATCAGTTCGGCGGTGAGGCGTTCGGCGAGGTAGCCGGCGGGTACGCCGAGCGCGAGGCCGAGGGCGAGGGGTGACGCCATCGTCTCGAACGGCTCGAGTCCCTGGCCGGGCTGCCAGCGGACGACGACCGCGGCGGCGAGGAGGAAGGCGACGGCCACCCAGGCGGCGACCGCGCCGGTGAGCCGGTAGCGGAGGGCCCCCTCGAGCACGGGGAGCCCGACCACGACCCAGAGCACGCCGCCCGGCGGCGGATCGAAGGCGACGATCGTCGTGGCGACGGCGCCGATGTCGAGGGCGAGCTGGGCGACGATCACCCGGCCGGGGGCGACGCTGTGCTCGATCCGCGCCGACAGCCGGTACGACAGCAGCAGCGCAGCGGCGACGGCGAACACCGCTGCGGTCCGCGGCAGGGCAGCGAACAAGGATCGGTCTGCTCCGTTGTCGACGAGGTCGAACGCGGTGACCGCCACGATCAGGGCCACGCCGACCAGGCGCAGACGCCCGAGCGACAGCTCGACGGCCTCGACCGGCCGCTGCGTCGACGCCGACGTGGGGAGTGGGGCCAGCCGGGGGACGGGAGCCCTCACGAGCCGGAACCGATCGTGGGGAGACGGCCGGCGATGAGCGGGCCGACGGCCCGCCGTTCGACTGCGGGCTGCTGGCCGATCCGGTGACGCAGCACGGCGGGGAGCAGCATCGACCCGATCGCCAGGGAGAGGCCGAGGAGCGGCATCGGGCGGTCGGCGTCGGCCCAGACCAACGGTTGCCCGACGAGCGGGACGACCAACACGCCGAGCCCGTCGATGTCGGCGGCGGTCAGGGTGCGGGAGTCGGGACGGCCGTTGGCGTCGCCTCGTGTCGTGATCGTGCCGTCCGCCGCGATGTCGACGATTCGGTGCGTGATCGTCCCGGCGCTGCCGTCGGGTTCGGCGGCAGGGAAGCGGACGACCGCATCGACGCCCAGATCGGCGGCGGACGCCGGGCGGAAGACCACCACGTCACCCACCTCGACCGCCGGTGCCATCGAGCCGCTGACGATGGCCGCGGACTGCCAGCCCGGCAACAGGCCGGGGACGACGGCCCACAGCAACAGCATGCCGATCGTGGCGAACACGAACGTCTGGAGGATCTCGAGGGCGATCGTCACCTCGGCCCACCGCGAGCGTTCGGGCGGGCCGTCGGTCGCGAACAGATCGATGACTCGTTCGTGGAGCGTGCCGCCGGATCGAGCGCCGGCCACGGTCAGCCCTGGGCTTCCCACACGAGATCGAACGAGGACGACTGGGCCTGGGCGTTGTTGTCGTCCTGTAGCGACACGGTGAACCGGAACTGCCGGGCCTCGCCGGTGGCTGCCGGCGTCCAGCCGCTGTCGATGCCGGTGGCGTACGAGGTGCTGCCGGCGAAGGTCTGGAGGGTGTTGGTGAAGATGGCGGGCCCGGCCACGAACCCGGTACAGGCGGCGTCGCTCGCCCCCACACCGGTCTCGACGGTCAGGTCGACATAGGGGTCGAGCCCCGTGGCCGTCTGGTTGGCGAGGTAGAGGCGGACCGGTCCGGAGAGGGTCAGGTCGCCGGTGTAGGTGACGGTGATGCAGCGCGTCGACGTCGTCGACGGGCTCAGGCCGGCGATCGAGAAGAGGGCCACGCCCGCATCGTCGTCCGTCAGCGACACCGCGCCGCTGGAGAGATCGTTGCCAGGGTTGGTGGTGGTGTCGGAGAACGCGGCTCGAGACGAGCCGACCACCAGGAACGAGACGAAGATGATCGACGCGGCGAAGGCGGCGATCCGGGAGAGTGTCATCGCAGCCGAGTCGGCTTGGCGGTTCACGTCGGGGTCCTTTCCAGGGTCGGGCCGCACCCGGTGGCATCCATGCCACCCCTCCCTACGTGAACCCTCCTCGGTCCCGGCGTGGGCGCTATGAGCGGAACGGGAACTCCGACTCGGGTGAATGACCGTTCATTGGGCCAGGTGGCCCACTCGGGCGGCGTCGATCGGCCGTTTGTCGGCCCGCGGTCACGCTCGCGCCCCGGCGACCGCTCATCGGCACGCTCCTGCGCCCGATGCTGTCGTGGATGACCGCCGTCGCCGCCCGATCGCGCCTGTGGACCAGCGCCCTCGTCGCGATCGGCGTGGCGCTCGTGTGGGCCGTCGGCTCGATGCCGCGCACCGGCGCCGCCTTCAGCGGCACCACCCAGTCGGCGGCGTCGATCGACGCCGGCGCGCTGGTCGGCGTCCACGCGCCGGACGACGGGGTCGCCCGCTTCGCGGCCCTCGCGTCGCCGGGATCGTGCGGCCTGTCGTGGACGGCGCTCGCCGGGGGCACCGCGGTCGCTGATCGCTTCGAGGTGACCGACGAACCCGACGGGACCGTCCTCACCACGACGGCCGGGGTCGGGGCCGGGGCGACCGTCATCGTCGCCGACGACGCCGTCACGAGCTACCGGCTCCGAACCCGCGCCGCGCTGTCGTGGGTGTCACCCGACCCGGAGTCGGCGTCGACCACCTGTCTGCGACCGGGACTGGTGTCGATCGCCACCGGCGAGACGGCGACGTGTGGGATCGACACCGCCGGTCACCTGTGGTGCTGGGGTCTCGGCTTCGACCAGGCGACCGGGGAGGACGGCTACCTGACGCAGTCGACGCCGCGACAGGAAGGGTCGGCGACCTGGCGTCAACTCGACATGGGCAGCGCCCACACCTGCGGTGTCCAGACCGATGGGTCGGCGTGGTGTTGGGGCTACAACTGGGCGGGCCAGCTCGGCGCCGGCGACACGACGTATCGGACCGACCCGGTGCAGGTCGGCGCGGCGACCGACTGGGAGGTCGTGGCGTTGTCGGCCAACACCTCGTGCGGCATCCGCACCGGGGGCACGCTGTGGTGCTGGGGTTACAACCAGTTCGGCCAGGCCGGCGACGGGACCACCACCGACCGATGGTCGCCCGTCCAGATCGGTGTCGGCTCGACATGGGCGAGCGTGGCCGGCGGGAAGGACCACTCCTGCGCCACCACCGACGACGGCGAGCTGTGGTGCTGGGGCGCGAACTGGAGCAACCAGGTCGGCGTCGCCGGTGGCGCGAACCAGACCTCGCCGGTGCGCTTCGGTACCGACAGCGACTGGAGCGCGAGCCTCGGCCTCGGTGACTTCCACAGCTGCGCGGTCAAGATCGACTCGTCGATGTGGTGCTGGGGGAGCAACTGGCACGGCGAGGGTGGCCACGCCACCGTAGGCGCGTCGGCCACCGCCACCGAGGTGTCGTCGGGCTGGGCTCAGGTCGACGCCGGCCGCCGCGTCACCTGCGCCACCCGGCTCGACCGGACCCTGTGGTGCACCGGGGTCCACGCCGACGGCCGCACCGGGCTCGGTCTGACGTCGGGGTCGACGGCAGCGCTCACCCAGGTCGGATCGGCCGACACCTGGCGGCTGTTGTCGTACGGGGCCCGCCACGGCTGCGGGGTGCACGACGACGGCACCCTCGAGTGTTGGGGGAACGCCGGCGCCGGACAGACCGGGCAGGGCGCGACGACGTGGGCGTCGCCGAACCTGGTCGGCTCGGCAACCGACTGGATCGAGGTGTCGCTCGGCGACCGGAGCAGCTGCGGGATCCGGGCCGGCGGCTCGTTGTGGTGCTGGGGATGGAACGTCTACGGCCAGATCGGGCAGGGCGACGAGGACGACGGCTACACGACCCCGACCCAGGTGGCCGCCGGGTCGACCTGGACCGATGTGGCCACCAGCGAACTCTCCGCCTGCGCCGTACGCAGCGACGGGACGATGTGGTGTTGGGGAGCCAACTGGTGGGGCATGCTCGGCGACGGCAGTTACACCAACCGGTACGTCCCGACCCAGGCCGGCGTCGACACCAACTGGGAGTCGGTCACGGTCGGCCGGGGCGTGGCGTGTGGCATCAAGACCAATGGTGAACTCTGGTGCTGGGGCGCCAACTGGGAGGGGCAGGCGGGCACCGGCACCTTCGGCAACTCCTACGGCTCACCGGTGCGGGTGGGGACGAAGATCGACTGGGCCCAGGTGTCGGCGGCCAACAACCACACCTGCGCGGTCGACGACGCGACGGATCTGTGGTGCTGGGGCTCGGACGCCTGGGGCAAGCTCGGCAACGGCGTTGCCGGCACGCAGCACGCGCCGCAACTGATCACCTCGGGCGTCGCACAGGTCGACACCGGTGACGAACACACCTGCGCCGTCCTCACCTCCGGTCGGACCCACTGCTGGGGTCGCAACCGGTTCGGGGCGGTCGGCGACGGCACCTCCACCGACCGCGACGTGCCGACCGAGGTGAGCATCGGCGGGACCAACTGGCGCCAGGTCACCGCCGGTCACGGCTACTCGTGTGCGACCCGGACCGACGACACCGTCTACTGCTGGGGCAGCAACGGGGCCGGACAGTTCGGTATCGGCACGACGTCGACGGCGAACCTGTCTCCCGTCCTCCTCTACGGCGGAACCGCGCAGGTCGAGGCCTCGAGCGGGCGGGTCCAGACGTGTGGCATCGCCACCGGCGGCAACCTCGCCTGCGCCGGCAACAATGCCTGGAGCCAGCTCGGCTACAACGACGCCACCCCCACGCCGACCCCGGTCGCCGGCGGCGTCGGTCCCTGGGAGTACTAGGACGGGGCGTACTGGGACTGGGAGTACGAGGAGTGGGAGTATTAGGAGTGGGAGTACGAGGACCCCGGCGCCATCAGCGGCCAGGGGCG
>JAWSVN010000048.1:0-8922 GCA_033851875.1 Acidimicrobiales bacterium | reverse complement strand
CTTCCGCCAGATCTCGACCCCCGACGGCTCCGCCAACTGGCTGTTCATCAAGGTGCCGGAACCGAAGACGGCGAAGAACCGGCAACACCTCGACTTCACCGCCGACGACCGAGCCGCCGAACACGAACGCCTCCTCGGCCTCGGCGCCAGCCACGTCGGCGACTACACCGAGCACGGCTTCGAGTGGTCGACCTACCGAGATCCGGAGGGCAACGAGTTCTGCGTGGGTTGACCACTGCAACGGTCGGCCGCGTCGGCGTCGACCCCGGCAGCGGGGGAAGCGCCGCCTAGTCTGTGGCCCATGACGAAGCCCTTCCGGTTCGGGATCCAGGCCAAGACCGCCACCTCGCGCGCCGAGTGGATCGAGTTGGCCAAGAAGTGCGAGGACCTCGGGTTCTCCACCCTCACCCTCCCCGACCATTTCGATGGCCAGCTCGCCCCCGGCCTCGCCCTCCAGGCCGCCGCCGACGCCACCTCCACCCTGCGGGTCGGTGCCCTCGTGTGGTGCAACGACTACCGCCACCCGGTGGTGTTCGCCAACGAGATGGCCACTCTCGATCTGCTGTCGGAGGGCCGCCTCGAGCTCGGCATCGGCGCCGGCTGGATGAAGAGCGACTACGACGCCGCCGGCATGACCTACGACCGGCCCGGCGTGCGCATCGACCGCATGGTCGAGTCGATCCAGATCCTCAAGGGCCTGTTCGGCGACGGCGCCTTCAGCTTCGAGGGGGATCACTACACGATCACCGACCTCGACCTCACGCCCAAGCCGGTCCAGAAGCCCTACCCGCCGTTCCTGATGGGCGGCGGCGGCCCGCGCTTCCTCCGCCTCGCCGGTCAGCACGCCGACATCGTCGGTATCAACCCCAATCTGAAGGCCGGAGCGATCACCGCCGACACCGCGGCCGACGCCACCGCCGAGCGATACCTCGAGAAGATCAGCTGGGTCCGTGAGGGGGCCGGTGACCGCTTCGGCGACATCGAGCTCAACGTGCGGGCCTTCGTCGTGATGTTCACCGACGACCGGGTCGGCACCGCCGAGGCCCTCGCTCCCGGCATGGGCATGTCGGCCGCCGACGCCCTCGAGTCGCCCCTCGCCCTCGTCGGGGACGCGAAGTCGATGGTCGACGACCTCGTCGCCCGTCGCGAGAAGTTCGGCTTCAGCTACGTCGGCGTCGGCCCGGCCGAGATCGACGACTTCGCCCCGGTCGTGGCGGAGCTGGCGGGCACGTGAACACCCCACCCCTCGACCCGGAAGGGTTCCACCCCGACAACCACGACGCCTCCAACCCGGCCGACCCGGCCCATCCGGAGCACCCCGAACACCCCACGTTCCGCGAGCGCTTCGACGAGTTCATCGATCGCATCGAGGACGCCGCGATCCAGGCGGAGTACGCCACCGGCGTGCGCGAGTCCAGCGACGAGGAGGCCCGCGCCGGCGCGCTCAAGCGCATCGCCCGGATGACGCTCGGCTTCCTGGTGACGATCATCGGCATCGCCGCCCTCCCCTTGCCCGGCCCGGGCTGGCTGATCATTGCCGGCGGCCTCACGATCCTGTCGAAGGACGTCGCCTGGGCCGACCGCCTCCTTCGCTACATCCGCCGCCGCGTGCCCGGCATCCCCGAGGACGGCAAGATCCCGCGTTCGTCGATGATCACGATCGGGGTGATGACCCTCGCCGCGATCTCGGCGTCGCTGTGGTGGTCGCTCGCCCGCGGGTCCGACGCGATCCAGGCCGGTACCTACCCGGTCGACGAGGTCGAGGCCACCGCGGACTCGATGCGCGAGGCGCTCGGTCGGGCGACCTCGGTCGAGCTCGGCGACGACGGGCCGCTCGTGGTCGCGATCGACGGATGTGAGCCGATCAGCTTCGAGGTGACCGAGCGGTCGAAGACGTCGTTCTCGCTCGGCGCGGCCAGCGGCTCGTGCCCGGCGGCCGACGACGTCATCAACGCCTTCTCCGATGCCACGGTCGAGCTCGGCTACGCGACCGACGGACTGGTGGCGTGGTTCTTCGCGGACGACCACCTCGACACGCTCAGCGTCGGCGACGTCACGATCGACGTCGTCTCGATCGGCTCCTGACCGCCCAGCCGGTCAGGTCAGCCAGGTCGGGAGCGGCTTGGCGTTGACGATCACCAGGTGCTTCGTGGCTCGGGTGAGGGCGACGTAGAGCGAGCGCGGCCCTTGGGGTTCGGTGCTGACGATGTCGTCGGGTTCCACCACGACCGCCACGTCGACCTCGAGCCCCTTCACCAGGTTGACCGGCACGATCGTGATCGCATGGTCGAAACCCTCGGTGCGGCTGCGTCCGACATCGACGCCGGCGCGTTCGAAGGCGTCGACGGCGAGCTCGTAGTCCTGAGACGGACAGACGACGGCCACGTTGCCGTGGCCGATCGCCGCCGACTCCGCGGCGGCCTCGCGCACGACGGCGTCGTAGAGACGAGCGGCGTCGCCGGCCGACACGAATCGGGGGGCAGCGCCGTCGTCGCGCACCGCGACGGGTGGGTCGAGCTCGGGGGCGGCGACCGCCAGCACCCGGGCGGCCAGCTCCATCGAAGGACCGGGGATCCGGTAGCCGACGGTCAACTCACGACGCTGCGGCTCCCGACGATCGGGGAGGTGCTCGAGCACCTCGTCCCAACTGGCATGCGCCCACGCCCCGGTCGACTGGGCGATGTCGCCGACGATCGTCATCGAGCCGTTGAGCGAGCGGCGGGTGAGCATGCGGAGCTGCATCGGTGACAGGTCCTGGGCTTCGTCGACGACGATGTGGCCGTAGGTGCGCACCTCGTCCGACGCCAGCTGGTCGCGCTGGCGCCTCGGCCGGGGGCGGGGACCGAGCCGTTCGTAGGCCTCGTCGAGCACGGGCACGTCGTCGACCGTCCACTTCACGTCGTGGCCGCGGCCCGACTCCAGCCACGGGCGGCGAAGCGCCATCATCTCGGCATCGTCGAGGTGACGACCGGCGGCCGAGCGGATCAGGGCTCGTGAGCCGAACAGGTCGTGGAGGAGCTGGGCCGGGGTGAGCACCGGCCACATCCACTCGATGGCGGCTCGCACGTCGTCGTTGCCCCTCAGGCTCTCGCGCACGGCGGCCACCTCGGCGGGGCCATCGGGGTGGGAGTTGGCGAAGGTCTCGTAGACCCGGGCCACCACGTGGCGGCGGGCGGCGTTGTGGGTGCGGAACCGCCGGCGAGCGTCGCTGACGATCGCCTCGCTCTGGGCGGCGGTCATCGTCAGGTAGCGGGCGCCGTACCCGACCCGGAGGTCTCGACGCAGCGGCCGTTGCCGGTCGGCGACCGCCCGTCGCACGACATGCACCATGCGTAGGTCGCCCTTGATGCGGGCGCCCGCCGACTGGTCGCGACCCTGGACCCGCACCTCGGGCACGAGGTCGGGGAGCACGGCGAGTTCGACGCCGGCCTCGCCCAACGAGGGGAGGACCTGCTCGATGTAGCCGAGGAACAGCCGGTTGGGGCCGACGACCAACACGCCCTGTCCGTCGAGGGGGAAGCGGTGGGTGTAGAGGAGATAGGCGGCTCGATGCAACGCCACCACGGTCTTGCCGGTGCCGGGACCGCCCTGCACCACCATCACGCCAGGCAGCGGGGCCCGGATGATCTCGTCCTGTTCGGCCTGGATCGTGCCGACGATGTCGCTGAGGCGGCCGGTGCGAGACGTCTCGAGGGCGGCGATCAGGGCGCCCTCGCCCCGAAGCTCCCGCCCGCCGATCGTGGCGTGCCGCGAACCGGCGGCGTCGCCGAAGAACTCGTCCTCCAGGCCGAGCAGTTCGCGACCGCGCGAGACGAAGTGGCGGCGACGGATCAGGCCCTGGGGGTCGCGGCCGGTCGCTCGGTAGAACGACTCGGCGACCGGGGCCCGCCAGTCGACCACGAGGGGTTCCATGTCGGTGTCGGCGACGGCGACCCGGCCGACGTGGTAGCTGCCGCCGCCGGCGTCGTCGGCCTGGTCGACACGGCCGAAGATCAGTGAGCGGTTGCCGAGGTCGAGTTCGGCGAGCCGGTTGGCGATGCTCTCGTTGATGACCTCGCGTTCCCAGCGGGCCTGGGTGGTGCCGCCGCGACCGACCTCGACCATCGACTGGAGGCGCACGGCCTCCTCCCGGGTCTCGTCGAGCCGTCGATGGGCGCGATCGAGATGGGCTTGTTCGGCCTGCAACTCCGGATCGGCTGGGGTGCTCGCCTGGTCCACCGCGCTCCTGTCGGGAATGCGAAAAAGGGGACTACTGAGCCTATTGGGCGCTTGCCCGACCGCGTCGGCTCACACCCAGATCGCGTCGACGGCGGGCCCGGAGCGCATTGGCCGAAAGAAGGAGGCGGGGCGGTGTTCGGTGGCCGAGCGATGAATGAAGGCGGCAGGACGGATGACTACCGTGACGGTGTGCGACTCCAGCTGCGGGATGGACTCGGCCCGTTCGCGGTCGTCGAACCGGTCCCATCACGTCGACGACGAGACTGGGTGCTGGCGATCGCCTTGGCGGCGGTCGCCTCGGCGATCGTGATCGACGACGACCAGCTCCCGCTCTGGGCCCGGGCGGTCCCGGCGATCTTGGCGGTCGCGTTCGTGCCGTTCCGGCGGCAGGTCCCGCTCCTCGCGGTGTCGGCCGTGAGTGTGGTGACGGCGGCCATCGTGCTCGCTGGCGCTCGCGGTCGCGAGGTCACCGATCTCGGCTCCCCTACCGGGATGACGGATCTCGTCCTCCTCTACGCCCTCTGCCGTTGGGCGTCGCCCCCACAGATCGCCGCCGGGCTGGCCGTCAGCGTGGTGGCCGCCGCGGCGACCGAGTGGGGCGTCGCCGCCATCGACGGACCCAACTGGGCGTTCGCCGCCCCGTGGCTCACGATCGCCGCCTTCGCCATGGCCATGCGCTACCGGGCCCGAGCGATCGCCGGCCGCTACGACCGAGTCCGACTCGAGGAGCGCAACGCCCTCGCACGCGAACTCCACGACACCGTCGCCCACCATGTGTCGGCGATCGCCGTGCAGGCCCAGGCGGGGCAGTACGTGGCGGGGTCCGACCCGGCGGCGGCGACCGAGGCGCTGCGGTCGATCGAGACGATCGCCAACGACTCGATCGAGGAGATGCGTCGGATGGTCGGCATCCTGCGCAGCGACGACCACCACGCTCGCTCGGTGGCGCCCCACTCGCTCGACGTGCTGATGGCCGACGACGGGCGTCCGGTGGTGCGGGTGCGGGGCGACAGCCAGGTCGACGGCCTTCCGGCGGCGGTCGGGGCGGCCTTGTTCCGTATCGCCCAGGAGTCGATCACCAACGCCCGGCGTCACAGCCGGGACGTCTCGTTCGTCGACGTGGCCGTCGCCCGCCACCCCGACCATGTCGAGATGACCGTCGACAACGACGGCACCCCCACCACCCGCCACTCGGGCAGCGGCTACGGCGAGGTCGGGATGCGGGAACGGGCCGAGGCGCTCGGCGGCACGTTCGAGTCGGCGGCCCGCCCTGCCTTCGGTTGGCGCACGCGCACCTCGATCCCACTCGGCACAGTGCGTGCGGTCGGCACGGTCGGTCGATGATCCGCGTCTTGATCGCCGACGACCAGGCGATGGTGCGCTCGGGGTTCCGGATGATCCTCGACGCGACCGAAGACATCGAGGTCGTCGGCGAGGTCGACAACGGCCGCGACGCCGTGACCAAGGCCCTCCACCTGCGGCCCGACGTGTGCCTGTTCGATGTGCGGATGCCCGATCTCGACGGGATCGCGGCGACCGAACTCGTGGCCGGGCCCGACGTCGACGATCCCCTCAAGGTCGTCGTCGTCACGACGTTCGACCTCGACGAGTACGTCTACGGGGCCCTCGAGGCGGGAGCGGTCGGCTTCTTGTTGAAGAACGCGGGACACGAGCTGCTGATCGCCGGGGTGCGGGCGGCGGCCAACGGCGACTCGCTGATCTCCCCGGAGGTGACCACCCGCCTCCTCACCCGCATGGTCGCCCCGAGCCCGACCTCCGCGTCGGACGACAATCCCCTCACCGAGCGGGAGCTCGACGTCGTGCGGGCGGTGGCCAAGGGCTACACCAACGCCGAGGTGGCCGGCGAGCTCCACGTGGCGCTCAGCACGGTGAAGGCCCACATCGCGTCGTCGATGTCGAAGCTCGGGGCGCGCAACCGGGTCGAGCTCGTGATCTGGGCCTTCGAGCAGGGCCTCACCGACTGACGGCCGAGGTGCCGCTGCCGGCGTCGGCCGTTCGGGGGAGCCGAGTCTGTTCACTCGGCCGATGTTCGGGCGGCTCGGGTTCCGCACGATGCAGGCATGCAACGAACCAACCAATCCCCGTCCTCCCGCCGTCATCCCGTGCGCCATGCCGCGCTGCCGGCGCTGCTCAGCTGTGCGGTCGCGCTCGGCGCCTGCAGCAGCTCGACCGACACCGAGACCACCGCCACGCCAACCACCGCTGAATCGGCCAACACCGAATCGACCAACACGACCCCAACGACCGGCGCCCCGACCACGTTGCCGGCCACCGAGCGAGCGACCACGCCCGACGAGGTGCTGGCCGAGCTCGGCGAGCAGGGCTTCATCGGCACCGTCATGGTGCGCCACGGCGGCGAGGAGTGGTCGGCGAGCTTCGGTGAGGCCGACCGGGCCGGCGGTGTCGCCAACGAGCTCGACACGGTCTTCGACATCGGCTCGCTCTCCAAGCAGTTCACCGCTGCCGCGATCATCCGGCTCGAGATGGATGGCCTCCTGTCGGTCGACGACCCGGTGGGCCGCTACGTCGACGGCCTGAGCGCTGAGCAATCCGAGATCACCCTTCACCAGCTGTTGACCCACACGAGCGGCCTGCCCCACGGGCTCGGCCCCGACGACGAGACCATCGACCTCCCCGCCTACCTCGACCGGGTGGCGACCGCCCCCTTCGACGCTGAGCCGGGCGAGCAGTGGGGCTACTCCAACGTCGGCTACAGCCTCCTCGGCGCCGTGATCGAATCGGTCAGCGGTACCTCCTACGAGGACTACCTCCAGACCGCGCTCTTCGAGCCGGCGGGAATGATCGACACGGGCTACCTGATGCCCGACTGGAGCGATCAGGCCGTGGCGATCGGTTACACCGGCGACGACGCGTTCGGGCGACCCAACGAGCAGCCGTGGCTGGCCGACGGGCCGGGCTGGAACCTCCGCGCCAACGGCGGGCTGCTGTCGACGGTGCCCGACCTGATGCGGTGGGAGGCCGCACTCCTCGACGGCAGCGTGCTCGATGCCGAGGCCGCCGAGAAACTGTTCACGCCCCATGTCCCGATCGACGGCGGCGAGTACTTCTCCGGCTACGGATGGCTGATCGTCCCGGTCGCGGACGACCAGACGTTGATCACCCACAACGGCGGCAACGGCATCTTCTACGCCGACTTCCTCCACCTGGTCGAGGAAGACCTCACGGTCGTGCTGGCGACGAACGTCGCCGCCTCGGTCGACGACGCTGGGTGGACCGTCATCGAGGGTGTCCTCGACGCCGATGACAGCGGCACCGACGACGGCGGTGACGAAGAACTGTGTGAGCTCACCACGACGCTGGCCGGCGTCGCCGACGACGCCGAGCCGATCGACGAGCTTCCCGAGACCCCGGCCGGCGACGCCATGAGCGAGTGGATCGACACCCTCCTCTCGCTCGACGGGCCCGGCAACGAGGCGGAGCTGGCGGAGTTCATCGAGGAAGCAGTCGGCTCGGAGTACCTCGAGGTGCTCGGCCCGGACGCGGTGAACGAGATGATCACCGCGCTGCAGAGCGACCTCGACGGGTTCGAGGTCGAGTCGATCCACCAGGAGAACGCGTCGACGTTCCACGTCGTCGTCGCCCCGACGGCCGGCGCGACCGAGGCACTCATCTCGGCGAGGATCGACGCCGACGGCCGCGTCGAGTGCACCGGCTTCGACTGAGGGCGGCGCGGGGCGGCACGCGTCTCGGCGGGTGAGAGAATGGCGCCATGAGCGCCGGGTGCTGCGATGCCGACGACGACCTGCTCGTCGCCCTACGCGAACGCCAACGGAAGGTGCTGTGGACGGTGCTCGCCATCAACGCCGTGCTCTTCTTCGTCGAGTTCGGTGTCGGCTGGTGGGCCCGTTCGACAGCGCTCCTCGCCGACTCGCTCGACATGCTCGGCGACGTGTTCGTCTACGCCTTCAGCCTGTGGGTGCTCCACCGTGGGACCCGGTGGCGTGCTCGGGCCGCGCTCTCGAAGGGGACCGTGCAGCTCGTGTTCGGCCTCGTCGTGCTGACCCAGGCCGCCTGGCGTGCCGTCGACGGCACACCCCCGGTCGCCGACGCGATGGCGCTGATGGGCCTCGTCGCCCTCGCCGGTAACACATGGGCGTTCGTACTCCTGTGGCGGCATCGCTCGGACGACATCAACATGACCTCGACGTGGCTGTGTTCGCGCAACGACCTGATCGCCAACTCGGCGGTGCTCGTCGCAGCGGCGCTGGTCTGGCGGCTCGACAGCGTCTGGCCCGACGTCGTCGTCGGCGTGGCCATCGCTGCGCTGTTCCTGCGCACCGCCGCCGATGTCATCCGGGATGCTCGGAGCGAGTTGGCGGCCGCCGACGAGTCGGCTGCCTTCACGACGGTCGGCTGATCGGCGGGATCGGCCGGTCCTACCGTCGGAATACCTCGACCCGGCGGGTGATTCCGGGGGCACCGGCCAAGCGTTGGTCGGTGGCGGAGGACCGACCGTCTCCACGTCGACGAGATCCGCTCGACCGGTGTCCCGGGACCCCTCTCAAGAGCTCCTCGGCCAGGCTCGAGACGTCCGCGCCGATCTTCTCGCCGCAAGGCAGGACCCCGCCGAAGGAAGGCGGAAGCCGCACCGGGTCGCTCGTGTCGCTCCCGGCGGCGGAACAGCCGCAATGCAGGGCCCTCCCGAAGAGATTCCAAGCCGGA
>JAWSVN010000232.1:0-15479 GCA_033851875.1 Acidimicrobiales bacterium | reverse complement strand
CCGAGCGACCCGGCGACGACGCGCCGGACCGAGGCCCGTTTCTCGGGATCGGAGACCACGCGGCCGACCTGGTAGCCGGCGAACCCGGCCGACACCCGACCGATCTCGAGGGCGTCTCGCAGTCGGGGGCGGGCCAGCTGGAGGTCGTAGCCGGCGGACGCCATCTCGGCTCCCGCGAGCCGCTGCACGATCCACAGCTCGGTCGGCGTGAGCCGACGGCCCTTCGCCCCACTGGTCGAATTGACCGTCTGTGGACGCTCGACGCGACCGACCGATCGACCGCAGAACTCGGCCATCTCGGCGGCGACGGTCGCGGGGTCGTCGCGCAGCGTCTCGAACCGAACCCGCAAGAGGTCGGCGTCCGAACGAGCGACGAAGTCCGCGGTGACGCGCTCCGACATCCGCCAGTAGAGGGAGTAGGCGATCGGGTGGTACTGGCGAGGGTCGCCGTCGCTGCCGTGGAACCAGGTCAGGTTCTTGAGCGACGTCATGATCGCCCGGGGATCACGGGCGAGGTGGATGATCCGAGCGTTCGGCCAGATCCGGATGAGGCGGTCGAGGTGGAGAAAGTCCTGCGGGGTCTTCCAGCCCCACTGGTCGGAGCCGTGGTGGCGGGCGAGACGGACCAGCCACTCGGCGGCCACGTCGTGCCACATCGGTTCGACGCCTTCGAAGGTCGCCAGGATCGCCTGCTCGGCCTCGTCGACGTCGCCGAGCTCGAGGTCCGGGCGACGGAAGTCCTCCTCGAACTTCACCCTGGCCCGGGTCTCCCACGCCAGCCGATCGACGAACCGTTCGAGCTCGGCGTCGTCGAGCCCACGATCGAGGGCGATCGCCTCCGCCTTCTGGAGCGCGTAGTAGTCGTCGAACACGTAGAGCCCATCGATCTCCTGGAGGAGATGGGCGAGATAGGACGAACCCGATCGGGGCAGCCCGACCACGAACACCGGCTGGTCCTCGAGACGGTCGGGGGCGAGCACCGTCGTCGACCGCAGCGGGTCGCCGGCGAGCGCGCCCTGGGGGCGATCTGTTGCTCGACGAGCGAATGTGGGCGTCGCCGTACCCACGGCCCGAGTTTCGGTCGATGACGTCATGTGCAAGTGCATCGGCCAGCTCGGCAGCCTCCTGAACTGGAAGTTCTCGCCGTGCAGCTCGAAGGTTCCAGAAACTTCGGCGTTGTGGTACTTCTTCACAGAACGAAGCCACGGAGGCCGTCATCGTGAGGAGCACACCACCACGAAAGGACGCTCCGATGCGCCGCCGCTCCCCTCTCAGCCTCCACTCCACGACTCCCCACGCCGTCGCTCCCAACGCAACCCGCCCGACACTTCGTCGCCCCGGCCGGGCGCTCGTGCTGCTCGCCGCCGTCGCGATGGCCGCCTCGGCGTGCGGGTCGTCGGGCTCCGACGCCGCAGACGCCGACGCCGCGGTCGACGCCACCGCCGAGGAGACGACCGAGACCGGCAACGACGCGGCCCCGGCGGACGGATCGGACGCCGACGGCACGACGAGCGACGACGCCGAGGACGGTGCCGCCGAGGACGGCACCGCAGCGGAGGGTGCCGGGACCGACAACTCCGGCGGTTCGACCTCGTCGACCAGCACCTGCAGCTCCTCTCAACTCCCAACCGGCGGGTACCTCGTGACCAACATCCCGGCCAACGATCCCGATGGCGGGCTCGTCGCCCGTTCGGGCGCCGGCTCCAGCTCGTCGTCGCTGTTCGTCCTCCCCGAGCTCTCGGGCGTCTTCCCCGGCGCAAGCAGCGACGACTGCGTCGTGCTCGACGGCTCGGTCTGGTGGCAGGCCTTCGACGAGGGCGGCGCCTACTGGGTCAACAGCGCCTATCTGGGCAAGTACCCGGCGACCGGCGTCGCGACCGCCGTCGGCACCAGCCAGGCTCTGTGCGACAGCTACGACATCGTGATGTCGACCCGGGAGACCGACGCCTTCCCGGTCCAGGCGCTGATGCAGCTCGACGCCGAGCTCGACTTCCACCCGACCGGCGTGTCGGGGGCGATCGGTGACCTCCTCAACGGCACGACCTCGGGCGACGAGTACGACACGATCGCCGGCTACGTCGGTGCCATCTGCGATGGCGACGCCGGCGGCTGGGATGCTGCGCCCCTCGCCGACACCGCCCAGGCATGCCTCGACGGTACGGCCGACGCCTGCGACACCCTGCAGGGCTTCAACATGTCGCCCGAGGGTGCGCTGGCCCGGGCCTTCGTCACCGCCGTGATGGACGGCGACGAAGCCACGCTGATCCAGCTGTCGAGCCCCGAGCTGGCCGCCAACTTCGGGCCCGGCCCCTACGACCACGGCGACGACTACGGCGTCAGCTCGATCCAGCTCGACGGTTCCACCTTCGCCTTCCTCCCCTTCCCGACCGGCAGCACTTGGTGCACGATCACCGGCAGCTCGATCACGAGCTGCGTGTTCGGCGAGTGACCGCCTGACACTGTTCGACGGCCGGCCGTGCGGCGGTACCGGCCGCGACGACGGTGATGTGCTCTCCCCCGTGTCGACCGAGAGGGAACGACATGGGTCACATCACCGATCGAACGAGCGAGGCGTCGACGCTGTCGGCGCCTCGCTCTTGGCGTTCCCGGGGGCGCTGCTGGTGGTCCCGCACGGGCCGTGTCGGGTGCCGCGCTCAGTCGCTCGAGAGGTGGGCGGCGAGCGACGCGCTGGCGGCGGCGATCCCGACCCCGGCCTCGGCCACCCCCATTCCCCCCAGGACGGCGTCGAGGGTGGCGAGGGCCCCGAGCAGCATGGGTGGGTTGAGGTGGCCCATGTGTCCGATCCGGAACGTGCCGCTGGTACCGAACGGTCCGCCACCCGCCGCGATGCCGAGCCCGAGGGTGAGGCCGAGACCTTCGGCCCTGGCCCGGATCTCGTCAGGGTCGACGCCCTCGCATCGCACGGTGGTGACCGCCCACGACCGCTGGGCCGGCTCCGCGATGTTGGGGGTCAGACGTCCGCCGTCGCTCCCCCACGCGTCGACCGCTGCCCACACGGCTTCGGCGTGCACCCGGTGCCGTTCCCACACCGCATCGAGGCCGCCCTCCTCGGCGATCAGCTCGAGCGCTTCGTGCAGGGCGTAGAGGTGCGACACCGGCGGCGTGCCGGCGTAGAGCTGGTAGTGCGCCTGGGAGTTGATCCGGCTCGTCCAGTCGGTGTAGCCGTCGCGCAGTTCGGCCGACTCGTGAGCGGCCATCGCCTTGGGACCGGCCCACACGAACGCCAGGCCCGGTGGCGTCATCAGCCCCTTCTGCGACGCCGCGACGGTGACGTCGACGCCCCAGGCGTCCATCTCGTAGGGGTCGCAGCCCATCGAGGCGATGCAGTCGATCATCAGGAGTGCGTCGTGGCCGGCGTCGTCGAGGGCGGCTCGCAGGGCCGCCACATCGTTGCGGACCGACGACGCGGTGTCGGTCTGGACGGCGAGCACCGCCCGGATGCGACCGCCGGTGTCGGCCGCCAGCCGGTCGCGAAGGGCGTCGGGGTCGACCGGGTCGCGGTCGGTGCCGGGCAGCGTCTCGATCTCGAGCCCGCCGATAGCGGCCATCTGCCCCCACGCCGCGGCGAACCGCCCCGACTCGGCGACGAGCACCGTGTCGCCACGGCTGAGGGTGTTGGCCAGCGCCATCTGCCAGCCGCCGTGGCCGTTGCCGACGGTGACGAACACGTGACCGTCGGTGCGGGCGATCGGCGGCAGCCGTTCGAGGCACCGGTTCGACACCTCGACCAGGTCGCCGGCGTAGATGTTGGGCATCGGGGTGGCCATGGCGGCCAACACCCGGTCGGGCATCACCGACGGGCCAGGGATCGCCAGCTGATGGCGACCCCAGCCGAGCGCACGATGCCGGGGATGCGACGTCATAGGGAGCTCCTTGACCACGGGGTCGGGGCGGCTCAGAGCCGCTCGATCAGGTAGATGGCGGCCTCGATCACCCTCCAACCGAGGTAGGCGACGAGAGCGACCACCATCACCCAGAAATGCCATGGCGCCTTCGTGGTCGGCGGCACGGCGAGGTCCTGGGTGTCGACCTCCTCGTCACAGGTCGGACACGTGCCCTCGGCGGTCATCGCGTTCGGGGCGAGGTATCGATCGCACGTGTCGCACCAGGGCACGCCACGATCGTAGGGCGGGACGGCTCAGACCCGTCGCAGGACGAGGACCGCGACGTCGTCATCGATCGGGCCGGCGGCAAAGTCTCGGGCTGCTTCGACCAGCACCTTGGTCAGCACGTCGGGCGACGCCGTCGGGTCACGCCGGATCATGCTGGCCACGCCGTCCTCGCCGAAGAGGGCGTCGCCGTTGCGGGCCTCCGCGAGTCCGTCGGTGTAGAGCACGGCGACGTCGTCGGGGTCCCACGCCAGCTCGCGCGAGTGGTAGCGGCCCTTGGGGTCGAGCATCAGCAGCGGGCCGGTCGCGCCCAGGGGGCGGACCTCACGGCCGTGCCACACGAAGGCGGCCGGGTGGCCGGCCGAGGCGTAGCGGAGCGTCTCGGCGTCGGAGTCGAACACCAGCACGCACAAGGAGATGAACTCGTCGCCCCGCTCGAGCTCGGACATCTGTGCGTTGAGGTGCTCGAGGGCTTGGCCGGGATCCCGGAACTGGAGCAGGAAGGCGCGGAGCAGGTACTTGGCCTGGAGCGCCGTGATCGACGGCTCGATGCCGTGGCCGGTCACGTCACCGATCACGGCCCCCACCCGGTCGTCGTCGACCTTGAACACGTCGTAGAAGTCACCGGCCATCGCGCCCGAGCCGGGCTGGTAGGCCGAACCGATCTCGAACCCCTTCAGGTCTGGCAGGCTGGCGGGCGCCAACCGGGCCGCCCACTGCAGCGGAGCCAGCTCGTCCTGGGTCAGCACCTCGCGGGCCTTCTTCTCGATCTCGCTGCGGGCGGCGGCGATGCGCTGGACCTCGGCCAGCTCCTGGCGGCCGACGAGGGTGAAGATGGCGGGGATGGCCAGCACGCCCGATGCCCACGACACCAGCGCCGGCGGCTCGGTGATCACGACCGCCACGAGGGCGACGACCGTGAGGACCGCGCCGACCGCAGCCTGGAAGTCTCGCCGGTACTCGGCGTCGGCGAGGCGCCACAGATCGGGGTCGATCTGCTCGGTCGAGAGCCGGCGCGCCACCTGGTGGCGGGAGATCGCGGAGCGGATCCAGACCGCCGCGGCTGCGGCACACGCCACAGCGGCGAGCAGGGGGACGAACCGTTCCATGGGGTCAGGGTAGTCGTCGTGGACCGGAGGCCGATCGATGTTCACACGGCGGACACGGGGCCCGCCGCTCGCATCTCACCGAACGTGACCGACGACTACTCGCTCCGGCGGCGAACCCGCAGCTTGATCGGGGTCGGACCCATATCGAACGCCTCCCGCAGGCTCCGCTCGAGGTACCGCATGTAGTGATCGGGAAGATCACGGTTGGTGAACAGGGTGAACGTCGGCGGATGGACGGCGCCCTGGGTGGCGTAGAGCACCCGTGCCCCGCCGGGGGCCGGCGTGGCCTGCTGCGCCTGGCGGATCACCTCGTTCACCTTCCGAGTCGGCACTCGCTGCTGATAGGCGTCGATCGCCGTCGTCATCGACGGCAGGAGCCGTTCGACCTTCGAGCCGGTGAGCGCCGACACCCGGTGAACGGGCACGTCGGGCAAGAAGCCGAGCTTGCGCTGAATCTGCGACGGGAACACCTCTCGCGCCTCGGTGTCGAGCAGCTCCCACTTGTTGAGCACCAACACGATCGGGCAGCCCGACGCGTCGACGCGTTCCGCGAGTCGCTGATCCTGTTGGGTGATGCCCTCGGTCGAGTCGATGACGAGGAGGGCGACGTCGGCGCCGTCGACGGCCTTGAGCGCCCGCACGACCGAGTAGTACTCGGTGTCCTCGTCGATCCGGGCCTTGCGCCGCATGCCGGCGGTGTCGAGGAATCGGATCGGCCCCTGGCCGGTGTCGACGACGGTGTCGACCGTGTCGCGGGTCGTGCCCGGCATGTCGTGGGTGATCGAACGGTCTTCGCCGATCAGCCGGTTGAACAGGGTCGACTTGCCGACGTTGGGTCGGCCGACCAGCGCGATCGAGAAGATGTGGGGCTCGTCCTCGGCGTCGTCGTCGACACCGTCGCCAAGTGCGTCCTCCGGCGGGAAATGCTCGACGACCGCGTCGAGGAGGTCGCCGACCCCGCGGCCGTGGAGCGACGACACCGGGTGGGCCTCGCCGAGCCCGAGGCCGACCAGCTCCCACACCGCCGCCTCGTGGGCGGCGTCGTCGACCTTGTTGGCCACGAGCACCACCGGCGCGCCGACCCGACGCACGTTGCGTACGACCTGGTCGTCCTCCTCGGTGACCCCGATCGAGGCATCGACCACGAAGAGGATCACGTCGGCACCGACCATCGCCTTCTCGGCCTGGTCCGACACCTTCTTGTCGATCGCGGTGCCGCCGGCCATCCAGCCGCCGGTGTCGATCAACCGGAAGTGCCGGCCCTGCCACTCGGCCTCGACCTCCTTGCGGTCTCGGGTGACCCCGGGCCGCTCCTCGACGATCGCCTCGCGGCGGCCGATGATCCGGTTGAGCAACGTCGACTTGCCGACGTTGGGTCGGCCGACGATGACGACGGTGGGCAGCCCCGACGGGCGGGTGGAGCCGGCGGTTCCAGTCATGACACTCCAGTGGGGGGCGCAGGGGCCCGGTTGGCCAGGATCGAGCGCAGGGCCACCCCGTCGGTGGCCACCACCTCCACCGGGCGGGGAAGATCGTCGGGTCGTCGACCGTCGAGGAAGACCCCGCTCGACAGGCAGACATCCGGGAGCAAGTAGCGGTGACCCGCGGGCTCGGCGTCGAGCACCCGTTCGAGGTCCTCGCCGACCATCAGGCCCGTCACGCCGATGTTGCCGCCGAAGAACTCGTTGGCCACCTCGATGACGCGAACGCCGCGGTAGGCCTCGACGAGTGGACGCAGCACCTGTGCGCCGTACCGGCCGGTCAACAGCCCGATCGGGGCGTCGGCCCGGGGCCGCAGCTGCACCAGCGCGCCGCCGGCCGGGGTCGCCGCCGGACCACAGCCCCCGCTCGAGGTCGGTTCGGTGGCCTCGATGGTGCGGGGCGCCCGGTAGCCCTCGGCGGGGGCACCGTCGACCGAGGCGAAGAACCCGGCCTGGGGGCCGGTCGCCGAGTCGGTGAGGCCGGTGAACTCGAGCTCGAAGGTGCGGGCCATGCCGATGCCGTCCTCGTGCATCGGGAAGCCCTCGTAGGTCGACGAATCGGGGAACGGTCGCTCGGCCAGCAGGTAGTACTCGTCGGCGGCGAACACCACGGGGCGGCCGAGAAGGCGGTTGAACCGCTCCTGCCAGGCTTCGACCAGATCGACGACGGCGGCGGCCTCGGCGAGCGTGTGGGCCCGCATCTCGGGCTCGTTGGAGTGGTCGGAGATGCCGAGGGGGACGACGGCGACCGTCGTCAGCTCGGGGAACTCGTCGAGGATCCCGACCATCGTCTGTTCGAGGGCGGCGCCGTCGTTGACGCCGGGGCACACCACCACCTGGCCGTGGACCTCCACGCCGTGATCGAGCAGCGCCCGCAGCCACCGCAGGCTGGTGCCGCCCCGCTTGTTGCGCAGAAGGTGCGACCGGAGCTCGGGGTCGGTGGCGTGGATCGACACGTACAGCGGCGACAGCCCTTCGGTCACGACGCGCTCGAGGTCGAGCTCGGTGAAGCGGGTGAGGGTGGTGAAGTTGCCGTAGAGGAATGACAGCCGGAAGTCGTCGTCCTTCAGGTAGAGACTCTTCCGCATCCCCGGCGGGAGCTGGTAGATGAAGCAGAACGAGCAGTGGTTGTCGCAGGTGCGCACCTGGTCGAACAGCGACGACTGCACCTCGATCCCGAGCGTCCCGCCGCCGGTGCGGTCGACCTCGACGCGCCGGTCGAGCCCGCCCCGGTCGATCTCGAGCTCGACCACCGGCTCGTCGATCAGCAGCTGGTACTGGATCACGTCGCGCGGCTGCTGACCGTTGATGGTCACCAGGGCATCGCCGACGAGCACCCCGGCCCGATCGGCCGGGGAGTCGGTTTGCACGGCGATCACCAGGGGTAGGGCCACCCACCGAGTGTAGAGGCCCCATCCGCCTGGCCCTTCGCTCCGAACGTACCCACGCACGCCCCGTTGCCGTGACCCGCTCGCCGGCGACTTCGCCGCCCGATCCGTCACCGGCGGCACCACGCCGTCAGACTCGCTGTCACTCACCCGAGCCACGAAAGGCCCTTCCTCAAATGCGCATCGCCGTCGTCGGCTCCGGCATCGCCGGCCTCGCTGCCGCCCACACCCTCGGCCCCGATCACGAGGTGGTCGTGTTCGAAGCCGCCGATCGGCTCGGCGGCCACGCCAACACCGTCACCGTCGACGACCCCGAGGTCGGTCCGATCGGCGTCGACACCGGCTTCATCGTCCACAACGACCGCAACTACCCGAATCTCGTCCGCCTCTTCGACGAGCTCGACGTGCCGGTGCGTGACACCGAGATGAGCTTCGGCGTGGTCGATCGCGGCCCGGGCTCGCCGACCGAGGGGTTCAGCTACCGGGCGACCAACCTCGACACGGTCTTCGCCGACCGCCGGAACCTGTGGAACCGCTCGATGTGGCGGATGCTGGCCGACGTCGTGCGCTTCTACCGCCACGCCAACCGCTTCCTCGACGGCGACCCCGACCCCGTCCTCTCGCTGGCAGAGTTCCTCGCCCACCACGGCTACTCCCGCGACTTCGTCCAGCTCCATCTTCTCCCGATGGGCGCGGCCGTCTGGTCGGCCGACCCGAACACCTTCGACGAGTTCCCCGCCGCGTCGCTCCTCCGCTTCCTGCAGAACCACGGTCTGCTGGGCATCGGCGACCGGCCCCAGTGGCGCACGGTGGTCGGCGGCAGTCGTGTCTACGTCGACCTCCTGGCCGAACGGTTCACCAGCCCGACGGTCGGCGGCGAGATCCGCACCGGCAGCCCCGTCCAACGGGTCGAGCGTCGCCCCGACGGCGGGGTCTCGATCACGACCCCGACCGGCACCGAGACCTTCGATCACGTCGTGCTCGCCTGCCACTCCGACCAGGCGCTACGCATGCTCGCCGACCCGACCGAACCCGAGCGCGAGATCCTCGGCGCGATCGGCTACCAGCCCAACACCGCCACCCTCCACACCGACACCTCGCTCCTCCCCGACCAGCGCAAGGCGTGGGCCGCGTGGAACTACGAGCGGCGTTCGACCGACCAGCGCCAAGCGACGCTCACCTACGACATGACGGTGCTCCAGGGCTTGCCGGGGTCGACCCGCTACCTGGTCAGTCTGAACTCCGCCGACGCGATCGCCCCTGACACGGTGCTGGCCTCGTTCGAGTACGCCCACCCGGTGTTCGACGGCCCCGCCGTCGCCGCTCAGGCCCGACACGCCGAGATCGACGGCGTCGACCGCGTGAGCTACTGCGGCGCCTACTGGCGCTACGGCTTCCACGAGGATGGGATCGCATCGGCACTCGAGAGCTGCCGGCGCATCGCCGACCTCGAACCGGCCGGGGTGGCGGCGTGAGACCTGGCGCTCCGGCCATGTGCGCTGGCGTCGTGCTGCACCGCCGTCACCGACCGACCCACCACGAGTTCCGGCGGACCGTCCACTACGTGTGGTTCGATCCCGACCGCCCCGACGAGCTGTGTCGACACCACGCCACCTGGTCGACCGCCCGCTGGCGGCCCGTGCAGCTCCGGACCGACAGCATCGACGGCGACTACGGCGACGGCTCGGCCATGCCGTTGGGCGACCAGGCCCGGGACCGCCTGGCCGAGGCGCTCGGGCGCCGCCCCGCCGGCCCGGTCCGGCTCCTGACCCAACCCCGCCGCTGGGGCTGGTTGTTCAACCCGATCTCGGTGTTCGTCGTGTGGGACGACGCCGACGCCGACCCGATCGGCGCCGTGCTCGAGGTGACCAACACCCCGTGGAAGGAGCGCCACCACTACGCCGTGGCTCTCCAGGCCGACCCCGGCGGAGGGTTCCGCGCCCGCTTCGACAAGGCCCTCCACGTCAGCCCGTTCCTCGACGAGGACCATCGCTACGACCTCTGGCTCGACGGCGACGACGACCGGCTCGCGCTCCGCCTCGACGTGGTCCAGCGGGACGTGTCGAGTGGGGCCGCCCCGCCGACGCCGATCGTCGAGACCGAGCTACGCACCGAGCGGCGGCGGGCTACCGCCGAGACGCTGGCCCACGACCTGTTCGCCGCCTTCGTGCCCACCCATCGGGTGTCGATCGGGATCCACGTCGAGGCCGCCCGGCTCGCCTGGAAGCGTGTGCCCTTCGTCCCGCACCCCCGGCGCCGCTCGACCGCCCCTGCCGGCGCTCACTCCGACCCCGCCGCCCCTGACCCGACGGCCACAACTGACCGATCCGCCCTCACCTCCGGGAGTTCCCGATGACCACCTTCCAGTCCCGCCCCGACCAACTCGACCTGGCCGACTCCCTCGATGAGCGTGAGACCACCATCCGACCGGAGGGCCTGCTCGACCTCGCCCGGAGCCGCGGCCGCCACGGCGCCTCGCCGGTCGGTTCGATGACCGACCGGGCCGCCCGCGCGACCGTGCACGGCCTCCTGTCGAAGATGACCTCCTCGAAGCTCGTCATCGACGAACGGCTCGCAGGTCAGCCGGCCGAGCGGCTGTCGTTCGGCCCCGACGCAGCCGATGACCGGTCGGACCTCGACCACCTCGAGGCGACGATCACCGTCACCGACGGCCGGGCCTACCGGGCGGTGGCCTTGGAGGGGTCGGTCGGCCTCGGCCGGGGCTACCTCGAGAGCTGGTGGGACAGCGACGACCCGGTCGCCGTCGTGCGCATGATCATCCACAATCTCGAGCCGGTCGACGAGTTCCGCAATCGTCTGGCCCAGAACACCGGTTGGCTCACCGACCGGGTGCGTCGGGTGCTCCCCCGCCGTGGTCGTCGACGCAACCGCGAGGACATCGCCAGTCACTACGACCTCGGCAACGACTTCTTCCGGATCTTCCTCGACGAGACCCTCACCTACTCGAGCGCCGTGTTCCCGTCGGCCGAGGCGGCACTGGCCGAGGCGTCGCACCACAAATACGACCGCCTCCTGGCCAAGCTCGGCGTGACCGCCGACCACCGCGTCCTCGAGATCGGCACCGGCTGGGGCGGCATGGCGCTGCGCACGGTCGACACGACCGGCGCCAAGGTGACCACGACGACGATCTCCTCCGAACAGCTCGCCGAGGCCCGACACCGGGTCCACCGGGCCGGACGTCACGACGACGTCACCCTGCTCTCGGAGGACTGGCGTGATCTCGAGGGTCGTTTCGATCGGGTCGTGTCGATCGAGATGATCGAGGCCGTCGACTGGCGGGACTACGACCGGTACTTCGCCACGATCGAGCGCTGCATGGAACCGACGGGGCTCGCCGCGATCCAGGCGATCTGTGTGCCTGACCGACGCTACGAGCGAACCAAGAACACCGAGGACTTCATCCGCCGGTTCATCTTCCCGGGAGGGTTCCTGCCCTCGATCGGGGCGGTGACCCGCTCGGTGTCACGGGCGACCCGCATGCAGGTGATCGACGTCGAGGACTTCTCGGCCCACTACGCCGAGACGCTGCGCCGCTGGCGAGAGCGGTTCGACGAGCGCATCGACGAGGTCCACGCTCTCGGTCTCGACGAGCGCTTCTGCCGACTGTGGCGCTTCTACCTCGCGTATTGCGAGGCTGGCTTCCTCGAGCGCCATTGCACGGTCAACCAGTTCGTGATCGCCGGCCGCCACTGGCGCCCCGACGGACTCGAGCTCCGCGCCACCTGAGGCCGGCCTCAGGCGACCTGCACGACGAAGCGCGAGCGAAGCCACAGGTTCGGCCGAGCCTCGAACGGGCCGAGGTCGAGCACCTCGACAACGCGCGCGGCGATCGTCGCGGCCACCGCATCGGCGATCGCGAAGGCGATCTCGTGACCCGGACAACGGTGCACGCCGGCCCCGAACGCCAGCGCGTCATCGAGTTCGACCGTCACCCGCTCGGCATCGACCACCCGTGTCGTCGAGCGAACCGGCGGGCGAGCTCGGTCGAGCCCGAGTCTGGCCGCCAAGCTGATGCCGACCATCGCCGCCGTGGCGTCATGGGTCTGGAACAGCAGCGCAAGGCGGTTCACGGCGCCCTCGTCGAACCCACCGCCGTCGGCGTCGCCGAGGCAGCGCTGCAACCGAGCGAGCGAGGTGGCACCCAGCGTCGCCCGTGCCGTCGCATCGAGCGGTTCGCGGCGCGGCGCCAGCGCGCCGCAGAGGGCCGCGATGCCCTCGAGCAAGGCCGGCTCGGGGTCGAGCCCGATCGAACGGGCCACCACCTCGAGCGGGATCCGACGGGCCCCATCCATCGCGTCGACGACCCCGGGCCCACAGCCGTCGAGCCACGCGCCGGTCATCGTTCGAGCATCGGTACCGGCCTCGGTGGGATCGACCCGCTCGAGCAGGTCGACCGCGATGCGGCGACGACGCTCGTGGTCATCGCCGTCGCTGAATCGAGCCATCAGCGCCTGCACGGCGCCGAGCGGGTCGTCTGGGGTCGGGGTGAAGCCGATTCGGGCGGCCGGGTCGAGGAGGATTCGGGACATGCCCACAGCTCACCAGCCGACGTTTCGGCGCGCGCCGAAACGTCGGGTCGTAGGGTCGGCCAGGTGACGATCCCCCGCCCCGGTGCCTCGGCCGACTCGGCCCGCCTCGCCTCGCTCGGCGCTGCGCTCGCGGCCCCGGCGCGGGCCGACATCGTGTGCGCCCTGCTCGCCGGCACGGCCCACACGACCTCCGAGTTGGCTCGCCACGTCGGCGTCGCTGTCTCCACGGCCAGCGAACACATCGGGGTGTTGGTCGACGCAGGGCTGGTCGAGACCGTGCCGCAGGGACGCCATCGCTATCACCGGCTGGCCGGGTTGGACGTCGCCGCTGCGATCGAGTCGTTGATCGCCGTCCCCTCGACGTCACCCGCTCCCCTGCCGAGCGTGCCGGCCAAGCTGCGAGCGTGCCGGTCCTGCTATGACCATCTCGCCGGCCGGCTCGGAGTGGGGCTGCGTGACGGCCTGCACGCTCGGGGGTGGGTCGTCGACGACGCCCTCACCGACGAGGGTCGGCGAGGCCTGACGGCCGTCGGCGTCGACCTCGCTCGGGGCGCGACCCGGCGACCTCTCGTGCGGCCGTGCCTCGACTGGTCCGAACGCCGTCACCACCTGGCCGGACTCGTCCCGGCTCGGGTCCTCGACCACGCCGTCGCCGCCGGTTGGTTACGGCGTGACCCGGCCCAGCGGCGCCACCTCCGTCTGACCCCGGCGGGGGCCGTCGGGTTCGCCGACGCCTATGGGGTCGCCGCCGAGCGCCCCCTCCACCAGCCCGACCGAAATCCGCCGGACGACCGATCCGGCACCGATCAGGATGCACACCATGACCTCCCCCAGCCCCGCTGACCTCCGAGCCGGCTTCGCCGAGCTGCACGCCGCCGGCGGCTTCGTCCTGCCGAACGCCTGGGATCGCGGCACGCTGCTGCGCTTCACCGAACGGGGCTACCCGGCGGTCGCCACCACCAGCGCCGGCTACGGCCGCTCGATCGGCAAGGACGACCAGGAGGTGACCCTCGACGAGCTGGTGGCCCACGTCGCCGACCTGGCCGCGGTGGCGACCGTGCCGATCAATGTCGACTCCGAGCGGCTCTTCCCCGACGGCCCGGGCGGGATCACCGGCACGGTCGACGCCCTGGCCGATGCCGGCGCCTCCGGCGTCTCGATCGAGGACTACGACCCGGTGTCGTCGTCGATCGTCGACCGAGGGGCCGCCACCGAGGCGGTCGGCGAAGCGGCAGAGGCGTGCGCTCGCCACGGCATCACCCTCACCGCCCGAGCCGAGAACTTCCTCTACGGCGTCGACGACCTCGATGACACGCTCGAGCGTCTCGTCGCGTATCGCGAGGCCGGCGCCCGCTGCCTCTACGCACCCGGACCGACCGACAGCGATGCGATCCGAGCGATCGTCGACGCCGCCGGCGATGCCGCCGTCAACGTCCTGACGATGCCGGGCGGACCTCGATCCGGCGACCTGTTCGAACTCGGCGTCCGCCGGGTGTCGACCGGCAGCTGGCTCCACCACGCCGCCATGCAGGCGGTCGACGCCGCGCTCGACGACGTCTGACTCCGACGCGCGGGTCAGAGCGCGGCGGGCCCTGCGCGGTAGCGTGGGGCCCATGGTCGACAAGGTCCTGCTGTGCGCTCCCCGCGGCTTCTGCGCCGGCGTCGAGATGGCGATCAAGGCGCTGAGCTGGATGGTGCGCAGCTTCGAGGCGCCCGTCTACTGCTACCACGAGATCGTCCACAACAAGCTCGTCGTCGACCGCTTCCGCGACAAGGGCGTGGTGTTCGTCGACGACATCGCCGAGGTGCCCGAGGGGCGCCCGATCATGCTGTCGGCCCACGGCTCGGCCCCCGAGGTCGTCGCCGCCGCCCGGGAGCGCGGCTCCTATGTCGTCGACGCCGTCTGCCCCCTGGTCACCAAGGTGCATCACGAGGTGAAGACCCGGGCCAAGAAGGGCTACCGCATCATCTACGTCGGCCACGACGGCCACGAGGAGGCGGTCGGCACGATGGCCGTCGCCCCCGAGTCGATCAGCCGGGTCGAGTCGATCGAGGAGGTCGACGCCCTGCCCGACTTCGACGAACCGACCGCCCTGTTGGCCCAGACCACCCTCTCCCATCGGGACTGGAGCGTCGTCGCCGACGCCGCCAAGGAACGCTTCCCCGACCTGTGGCAGCCGGGCCGGTCCGACCTGTGCTTCGCCACGACCAACCGACAGAGCGCCTTGATGGCCGTCGCGGAGCGGTGCGATGCGGTCGTCGTGATCGGGTCGGCCAATTCCTCGAACACCAATGCGCTCGCCAAGCTGGCCAGCGAGGCCGGCTGCGACCGCGTCTACCGGATCAACGGGCCCGACGAACTGCCCCGCGACCTCGACGGCACCGTTGCTGTCACCGCCGGCGCCTCGGCCCCCGAGGACGTCGTCCAGGCCGTGATCGACGTGCTGGCGCCCAGCGAGGGCGTCGAGGAGATCACGATCACCGACGAGGACGAGTACTTCCCGCCGCCACGCAACCTCCGCGAGCTGCTCGGAGCCTTCGACACGGTCGCGACCCTGGGTCTCGGCGGTTCGCTCCCCGGCCGTCCCGACCTCGGCGATCGCCAGATCGGCGCGTCCGACGTCCTCGTGACGCTGTAGCGGCGCTCACGCGGTAGCGATCCTCGACGGGCGGAGCCGTCGGCTACGAGGCGATCGACTGCGCCTCGTCGAACAGGGTCTGCAGGCGATCCTGCAGATCGGCGGTGAGTGAGCGGATCACGCTTCGTTTCACCCGTTCGCCGTCGGCCCGTTCCGGCGGATCGATCGGCTCGCCGATGACG
>JAWSVN010000231.1:0-11171 GCA_033851875.1 Acidimicrobiales bacterium | reverse complement strand
CATGCGAGGATGGTGGGTCGTGAAGAGCCTTGCGTTCGTCCTGAGTTACCTGGCCGGCCCGTTGCGGCGCCGCGACATCCGCATGGTGCTCGTGCTGCTCTCGACGTTCGTCGTGCTCGTCGTCGCGTTCACGGTGATCTTCCACGAGCTGATGGCTCGGGAGGGCCAGAACCACAGCTGGGCCACTGGCTTCTACTGGACGCTGGTGACGATGACGACCCTCGGGTTCGGCGACATCACCTTCACCTCCGACCTCGGCCGGGTCTTCTCGGTCGTCGTGCTCCTCACCGGCACCGCGTTCCTCCTCATCCTGTTGCCGTTCGCGTTCATCCAATTCGTGTTCGTGCCCTGGATGGCCCGCCGCGACGCCACCCGCGCCCCTCGCTCGCTCCCCGACTCGACCGCCGGCCACATCGTGCTCACCCGCCTCGGCCCGATCGAGGACGACCTGATCCGTCGAGCCGACCAGGCCGGCCTCGACTACGTCGTCCTCGTCGGTGAACTCGAGGAAGCGCTGCGTCTCCACGACGAGGGGTACCGGGTGATGGTCGGCGACCGTGACGACCCCGCCACCCACCGGGCGGCCCGCGTCGACCAGGCGGCGCTGTTGGCGACGACCCTGCCCGACACGACCAACGCCAACGTGATCTTCACCGCTCGAGAGGCGTCGCCGAGCGTGCCGGTCGTGGCGACGGCGTCGGAGGCGGCGTCGATCGACATCCTCGAACTCGCCGGCGCCGACGAGGTGCTCCGCCTCGGCGAGCTGCTCGGCGCGGCGATGGCCGATCGGACCCTCGCCCCCGACGGCCGTTCCCACGAGATCGGTCACTACGCCGGTGTGCTGATCGCCGAGGCCCGGGTGGCCGGCACCTCGTTGGCCGGCGCCCGCCTCGCAGAGGTCGCCCTTCGGGAGCGCTTCGGTGTCGGCGTCATCGGCGTCTGGGACCACGGTGTGTTCGCGCTGGCGACGCCCGACTCGGTCCTCTCCCCGTCGGCGGTGCTCATCCTCGCCGGCTCGGCCGAGCAGCTCGCCGCCTACGACGAGGCGTTCGACACCGGCGCCGACCGCGAGGGCGACGTCGTGATCATCGGCGCCGGGCGGGTGGGGCGGGCGGCCGCCCGTCGGCTCGACGAGGCCGGCACGTCGCTGCGGATCGTCGAGCGCGACGCCGAGCGGCGACGCGACGACCGCTACATCATCGGCAACGCCGCCGACCTCGAGGTGCTCGCCACCGCGGGGATCGACGGTGCCACCGGCGTGTTGATCACCACCCACGACGACGACATCAACATCTATCTGGCGATCTACATCCGTCGCCTCCGCCCCGACATCCGCATCGTCGCCCGGGCCAACCTCTCCCGGAACGTGTCGACCCTCTATCGAGCTGGGGCCGACAGCGTCCTCTCCTACGCGTCGACCGGCGCCGCCGCCATCTGGAATCACCTGCGCGGCAACGACACCCTCGTGATCGCCGAAGGCCTCGACGTCTTCCGGGCCCGGGTGCCGCCCGAGATGCACGGTCGCACGCTCGCCGAGTCGGACCTGCGGCGTCGCACCGGCTGCAACGTCGTGGCGATCGAACACGGCGATGCGCTGGTGGGCAACCCGAGCGGCGACGCGGTCCTGCACCCCGAGGCCGACCTCATCCTGATCGGCGACGAAGCCGGCCAGACCCGTCTGGCCGAACTCAACACGCCGTGGCGTCGACGCCTCCGGAAGCGTCCGAGCCGCCCGCCGGCCTGAGGGCGAAGTAGCCTCCCGGCATGACGCTTGTCGGTGTACAACTCCAGCCCCAGCACTGCTCGATCGACGACCTCCGGGCCGCGTGGAAGGCGGCCGACGCGGCCGGGCTCGACTCGATCTGGACGTGGGACCACTTCTTCCCGCTCTTCGGCGAGCCCGACGGCAACCACTTCGAAGGGTGGTCGCTGCTGGCGGCGATGGCGGCCGACACGACCGACGCCAAGATCGGCCTGCTCGTGTCGTGCAACAGCTATCGCAACCCCGAGATGGCCGCCGACATGACCCGCACGATCGACCAGATCTCCGGTGGCCGCACCTACTTCGGCATCGGCGCCGGCTGGTTCGAACGGGACTACGACGAGTACGGCTACACCTTCGGCACCGCCGGCGACCGGCTCAGCGATCTGCGCGACGCCCTGCCCCGCATCAAGGCCCGTCTCGACGCGCTCGTGCCGGGTCCGGCCGGCGACCTGCCGATCCTGATCGGTGGTGGCGGCGAGAAGCGCACGTTGAAGTACACGGCGCAGTTCGCCGACGCCCACAACACCTTCGGCCCGCCCGACCACTTCGCCCGCAAGATGCAGGTGCTCGACGAGTGGTGCGAGAAGGTCGAGCGCGACCCGGCCGAGATCGAGCGAACCGTCGCCATCGACAGCTCGGCCGAGCAGGCGGCCTGGGTCGACGACCTGATCGCGGCGGGCGCCGACCACATCATCGTCATGACCCCGGCNNCGGAGCCGCTGCGACCTCGTCGTGCGGGAGCGAGTGGACCGCGACGGCGGGGCGCGTTAGACCATCGGCTATGACCGACGTCACAGCCGACCTGATCACGCTGCACGCCCAGGCCCAGCCCGACAAGGTCGCCGTGATCGACGACCGTCCCGGGCAGCCCGTCCGTCAACTCACCTTCGCCGAGCTCGACCGCTACACCAACCGCATCGCCAACGGCCTGCTGGCCGCCGAGATCGATGCCGGCGACAAGGTGATGTGGCTCGGGCAGAACTCGCTCGAGGTGCTGTCGTTCACCCACGCGGCCCGCAAGGCCGGTCTCATCTCCGTGCCGCTCAACTATCGACTGACCGACGACGAGAGCGTCTACGTCATCGACAACAGCGACGCGAAGATCGTGTGGGCCGATGTCGCCTACGCCGAGACCCTCGCCCGACTCCGACCGCGATTGGCCAAGGTCCACACGGTCGTGATCTTCGCCGGCGACCCGCTGGAGGGTCAGGTGGCGGCGGAGGACTTCCTCGGCTCGGAAGAGGCACCGCAGCGCGACCAGGCGACGTCGGGCACGATGATCTACACCTCGGGCACCACCGGCAACCCGAAGGGCGCGGTGCGACACCGGACGTCGTCACCAGAACAGGGCGGCGCCCTCCTCGAACTGATGGGCTACGGCCCTGGCGACACCTACGTCACCTGCGGCCCGCTCTACCACTCCGGGCCCGGCGGGTTCGCGGCGATCGCCCACACGCTCGGCAACACCGTGGTGCTGCAGCACAAGTTCGACCCCGAGGACTGGCTCCGGCTCATCGACACCTACTCGTGCTCGTCGACGTTCTCGGCGCCGACCCCGATCCGCATGGTGGTCAATCTGCCGGCGGAGACCAAGGCCAAGTACGACACGTCGTCGATGCGGATCATGGTCGCCAACGCTGCGCCGTGGCCCTTCGCCCTCAAGGAGGCCTACGTCCAGGACTTCCCGCCCGAGTCGCTGTGGGAGGTCTACGGCTCGACCGAGATGGGCGTGAACTGTGTGCTCGCCCCCGAGGACCAGATGCGCAAGCCGGGCTCGTGCGGCAAGCCGGCGCCGCTCGTCGAGGTGCGACTCCTCGACCCGATGGGCGACGAGGTGACCGAGGTCGGCGAACCGGGCGAGTTGTTCGTGCGGGCGTCGTCGGTGTTCGACACCTACTACAAGGCCGACGAGAAGTACGACGAGGACGACCGCGAGGGCTGGCACACCGTCGGCGACATCGCGTACCGCGACGACGAAGGCTTCCTGTTCATCTGCGATCGCAAGAAGGACATGATCATCTCCGGCGGCATGAACATCTATCCCGCCGAGATCGAGGCAGCGCTCGAGCAGCACCCCGACATCTACGAGGTGGCGGTGCTCGGCATCGAGTCGGAGCAGTGGGGCGAGTCGGTGTTGGCCGTCGTCGTCCCCCAGCCCGGCAGCCCCCTCGACGCCAGCCGCGACCCGGCCGAGATCGAGCGCTTCTCCCGGGAGAAGCTGGCCGGCTACAAGCTGCCTCGGTTGGTGGAGTTCATGGACGAGATCCCCAAGACCGGTTCCAACAAGATCCTCAAGCGCGACCTCCGCAACCGCTTCGCCCACCTCGCCGGCTGAACGCCGGCCTCAGGTCGCGGCGAGCGCCGCCATCGCCAGGTCGCGCGCCGTGCGGTGGTCGGCCTTGCCGTTGGGGGCGCGCGGCACGTCGTCGACGACCACGACATGCTTCGGTGCCTTGTAGCCGGCGAGATCGGCCTTGACCGAGGCGACGACGGCGGCGTCGTCGACGTGCACCCCGGGTTCGCAGGAGATCACCGCAGCGACCGCTTGCCCGAACCGGTCGTCGTCGACCCCGACGACGAGACAGTCGACCACGCCGGGCACGCGCTTGACGGCCTCCTCGACCTCCTCGGGGAACACCTTCTCTCCCCCGGTGTTGATCACCTGGCTGCCCCGACCGAGCAACACGATCGAGCCGTCGGCGGCGATCGTCGCCATGTCGCCGGGGAACGAATAACGCTCGCCGTCGATCTCGCGGAACACCACCTCGGTCTTGGCCGTGTCCTTGTAATAGCCGACGGGGATGTTGCCGCCGGCGGCGAGGTAGCCGACCTCGCCGCTGCCGGGGGTGACCTCGCGGTCGTCCTCGGTGAACACCTTGGTCGTCGGGTTGAGGACGAAGGTCGCCGTGGCCGCCGACGCTCCTCGCCGGGTCACCTGCGTCGCCATCGCCCCCTCGCTCGAGTTCATGATGTCGTGGCACTCGACCTCGGCGAGCCGATCGACCAGGGCTTGCTTCACCTCGGCCGACCACATCGCACCGGATGAGTAGATGCGTCGGAGCGAGCCGAGATCGTAGGGAACCCCTCGATCGGCGGCGGCGTCGATCGCCCGCAGGATCGGCTTGGAGAAGACGTCGCCGACGAGCGCGAGATTGGTGATGCGGTGGCGCTGCACGGCGGCGAGCAGTTCGTCGGCGTCGAAGCTGCGCGACGTCAACGTCACCACCGTGGCGCCGAGCGCCTGGGGGATCAGGGCCCCGAGGGTCAGTCCGGTGCCGTGCATCAGCGGCGCGCAGGGCGCAGTGACGAGACGCCGTTCGGGTTCGAGCGACGCCGCGATCCTCGGCACGTCGTCGAGCGGCGTGAGGGGGTCGAGGCCGACCTGAAGCAGGGCGCCGGCGGCGAACCCAGTGGCCCAGCCACCGTTGCGGAACATCACTCCCTTGGGCATGCCCGTGGTGCCCCCGGTGTAGAGCAGGAACAGATCCTCAGGAGATCGCGCGATGCGTTCCATCGGCTCGTGGGACGCGATCACCGTCTCGTAGTCCGAGGCCACCTCCAACAGGGCGGTCTCGTCGTCGGGGACCTGGATGAAGAGCTTGACCCCGTCGAGCTGCGCGGCGACCCGCTCGACCCGGTCGGCGAGTGACGCGTGGAAGACGAGGGCCTCGGCGTCGGAGTTCTCGAGGAGGTAGACCAACTCGGCGTCGAGGTAGCGGTAGTTGACGTTGACGGGCACGGCCCGGGCCTTGAGCGCACCGAGCTGGGCCTCGAGGTACTCGGGCCCATTGAAGAGGTACAGCGCGACCTTCGACTGCACGCCGAGACCAGCCGCCCGCAACGCACCGCCGAACCTGGCCGCCCGATCGTCGACGTCGCCCCATGAGCGGACGAGGTCACCGTGGACCAGGGCCGGCCGGTCTGGCACGGCGTCGGCGACGGCTTCGTACAACGATGCGAGATGTGCGTCCACGCCGGGAGCCTGACACGAACACCCGTCTCGACCAAAGTGCGGCGGCCCGCTCGGCTGGATCGAGCGGCCGACGGTCCGTAGCCTGCGGCCCATCGGCGGCCGCACCTGACGTGAGGCCGAGGAAGGGGACCCGATGACCGTCGACACCCGGGTGCTGCCCGCACCCACCACCGACCTCGACCGGGCCGAGCGCGACCTGGCGGCGCACGGGATCTGTTGTGTCCCCGACGTGCTCGATGCCGAGCAGGTCGCCGCGATCCGGCTCGAGCTCGACGCCGCGGTCGAGGCCGATCAGACCTCCGACGAGGACCGGCCGAGCTTCGGGCTCGACCCCGACGACTCCAACCAGCGGGTGTGGAACCTGCCGGGCCGCTCCCCCACCTTCGTCGAACTGGCGGAGCACCCCACGGCCCTGCGGCTGCTGCGCTCGGTGCTCGGTTGGCCGATGCTGCTCGGCAACCTGTCTGGCAACATCACCGGACCGGGCGGCGCCGCCGGCACCCTCCACGCCGACCAGATCTTCGTGCCCCAGCCGTGGCCCGCCGAACCCCAAGGCGCCAACGCGGCGTGGTGCATCGACGACTTCACCGCCGCGAACGGTGCCACCTGTTTCGTGCCCGGCAGCCATCTGCGCAACCGGCTGCCTGAACCCGGCGACGACACCGGGGCCGTGCCCTACGAGGCCCCTGCCGGGTCGCTCGTGGTGTTCGACAGCCGCCTGTGGCATCGCACCGGCGCCAACACGACCGGCACCGAAACCACTGGCGACCGGCAACGGGCCGCAGTGTTCGGCTGGTACACCCGACCGATCTACCGGACCCAGGAGAACTGGTTTCTCGCCCTCGACCCGAGCGTCGCCGAGTCGGCGTCCGACGAGCTGCTCGTGTTGCTCGGCTACCGCACCCAGGGCCTCGGCCTCGTCGACGGGCGGTCGCCCCGATGACCGACGCGCTCGCGTCGATCGCCGCCGACGGGTACGCCGTGATCCCCGACGTGCTGAGCGCCGCCGAGGTCGACGACATCACCGCTCGCCTGTGGGCGGCCGCCGAGGAGAGCGAGCGTCGGGGCATGCCGACCCGCATCGAGGCCCTCGACCCCAACGCGGCCAACGTGCGGGTGTTCAACCTGCTCGACCTCGACGAGGTGTTCCTCCGACTGATCGACCATCCGACCGCCGCGGCGCTGGCCGCCGGCGTGCTCGGCAACGAGTACATCGTCTCGAACTTCACGGCCAACATCGCCCGGCCCGGTAGCGGGTCGATGATGATCCACTCCGACCAGGGCATCGTCGTGCCCGAGCCGTGGCTCGAGCCGTGGTCGATCAACGTGATCTGGTGCCTCAGCGACGTCCGGGCCGAGAACGGCGCCACCCGATTCCTGCCCGGCAGCCATCGTTTCACCACCGCCGACGAGGTGCCCGACGACATCGCCGACCGGCTCGTGGCGTTCGAGGCGCCAGCCGGTTCGATCGTGGCGATGGAAGGCCGCGTCTGGCACACGTCGGGCGCCAACGTCACCGCGGATGAGGACCGGCCCCTGTTGTTCGGCTACTACACCAAGCCGTTCGTGCGCCCCCAGTGGAACCACGCCGTGGCCCTGCGGCCCGAGGTCCAGGCCACCTGCTCCCCCGATCTCCGCTACCGCCTCGGCCTCGACGTCGCCCTCAACCTCGGCCGCACCTGACCGAACTTCACGTCGCCAGTTGCGACGTGTCACCATGCGGCATGGCTGTGACCGACGACACCGCGACAACCGACGCTGCAAGCCGCACCGATCTGGACCAGGTCCACGAGCGCTACGCCGCCGAGCGCGACAAGCGAGTCCGGCGCGACGGCAACGAGCAGTACGTGGAGATGACGGGCGACTTCGCCCGCTACGCCGAGGACCCCTACGTCACGGCGCAACCTCGTGACCCGGTCGACGACGAGGTGACCGCGGTGTTCATCGGCGGCGGCTTCGGTGGCCTCGTCACCGGCGCCCGCCTCGTCGAGGCCGGCATCGACGTGCGCATCATCGAGAAGGGCGGCGACGTCGGCGGCACCTGGTACTGGAACCGCTACCCCGGCGCCCAGTGCGACACCCACAGCTTCGTCTACCTCCCCCTCCTGGAGGAGACCGGCCACATGCCGAGCGAGAAGTACGCCCACGGCCCCGAGATCCTGGAGCATTCGCGCCGCATCGCCCGCCACTTCGGCCTCTACGACAACGCCCTGCTCTCCACCGAGGTGACCGACGTCGCGTGGGACGACGGCGCCGATCGCTGGATCGTGCGCACGAACCGGGGCGACGAGATCCGGGCCCAGTTCGTGTTGATGAGCACCGGACCGCTGCATCGCCCGAAGTTGCCCGGCATCCCCGGCATCGAGACCTTCGGCGGCCACAGCTTCCACACCAGCCGCTGGGACTACGACTACACCGGCGGCGACCCCGACGGGGCGCCCCTCACCGGGCTCGCCGACAAGAAGGTCGGCATCATCGGGACCGGCGCCACATCGGTCCAGTGCATCCCCCACCTCGCCACCGCAGCCGACGAGCTGTTCGTCTTCCAGCGCACCCCGAGCTCGATCGACATCCGCAACAACGCGCCCACCGACCCCGACTGGTTCCAGAACGAGGTCCTCGAGGACGGTTGGCAGGAGAAGTGGATCCGCAACTTCACCGCCAACCAGACCGGCCAGTACGCCGAAGAGGACCTGGTGATGGACGGCTGGACCGACCTCACCCTCCGCATCCGCAACAAGCTGCTGTCGTCGCCGAACCCCGACCTCACCCCCGAGGGCATGCTGCAAGCGTTCCTCGACTCCGACGACGAGAAGATGGACGAGATCCGCGACCGATGCGACGAGGTCGTGAACGACCCGGCGACCGCCGCCGCCCTCAAGCCGTGGTACCGCCAACTGTGCAAGCGGCCGTGCTTCCACGACCAGTACCTGCTGGCCTTCAACGAGCCGGGCGTGACGTTGGTCGACACCGACGGTCAGGGCGTCGAGCGGATCGACGAGACCGGCGTGTGGGTGAACGGCGAGCACTTCGAGCTCGACTGCATCGTCTACGCCACCGGCTTCGAGGTGGGCACCCCGCAGGGTCGCCGCTCGGGCTTCGATCCGGTCGGTCGCGACGGCAAGACTCTCGACGATCACTGGGCCGAAGGCATGCGGACGATGCACGGCATGTTCGTGCACGGCTTCCCGAACCTGTTCGTGATCGGGGCCGCCCAGGGCGCGGCCCTCATCTCCAACTACCCCCACAACCTCACCGAAGCCGGCCGCACCGCAGCGCGGATCATCCGCCATGCCCTCGACTCGAACGTGGCGGCGATCGAGTGCACCGAGCAGGCCGAAGCCGAGTGGCTCGATGTGTTGGCGTCGAACACCCGGCTGTCGATCATCGGCTCCACCGACTGCACCCCCGGCTACTACAACAACGAGGGCCAGGGCTACGACACCGGCAGCGGCATCGGCTTCGGGGCCGGATTCCCCGGTGGCGCCCTCGCGTTCTTCGATCATGTGGAAGCCTGGCTGTCGACCGGCGATCTCGCCGGCCTCGAGCTGAAGAGAACGCCGTGATGTTCAACAACGACGGACCGATCGTCGCCACCACCGCCGGCGAGGTCCAGGGCTCACGCAAGGAGGAGGGCGGCGTCGCCGTCTTCAAGGCCGTGCCCTACGCGGCGCCGCCCGTCGGGGATCGCCGTTGGCGGCCGCCGGCGCCGGTCGAACCATGGAAGGGCGTACGCAAGGCGACCAAGGATGGCCCGGCAGCGTGGCAGCGGGCCTCCGGGTTCGAGGAGTTCCTGACGCTCCTCGTCGAGGGGCAGGGGTGGAACCGAGTCCGCTCGGCCGCCACGATCGCCGGGCTGAAGCGGGCCCCGAAACCCAAGCAGGACGAGGATTGCCTCCACCTCACCGTCCGGACCCCGGACCCCTCGCCCGAGGCGAAGCTACCGGTGATGGTGTGGATCCACGGCGGCGACCACCAGGATGGGTCGAGCAACGAGGTGTTCTATGCCTCCAACGCCTTGGCCGAGTCGGGCGTCGTCAGCGTCGCCATCAACTATCGCCTCGGCCTCCTCGGCTACCTCGCCCACCCGGAACTGTCGGCCGAATCGATCGACGGGGTCTCGGGCAACTACGGCACGCTCGACCAGATCGCCGCCCTGGAGTGGGTCCGCGACAACATCGCCAACTTCGGCGGCGACCCCGACAACGTCACGATCTTCGGCGAATCGGCCGGCGGTGAATCCGTCCTCCACCTCATGGTGTCGCCACTGGCACGAGGCCTGTTCCACCGGGCGATCGCCCAGAGCCCCGCCAACGGCGGCCAGCACAATCTGCTGCGCACCCCGTTCCTCGACCACCCGGGGGCCGAGGCCCGAGGCGTCGCCTTCGCCGATGCCCTCGGCATCACCGGCCCCGACCAGCTCCGACGGCTTCGCGAACGCCCGCCGGCCGAGCTCTACGACCTCGTACGGGCCGCGACCCGACTTGGCGATCACTACCCGACGATCGACGGTCACGTGATCCCGACGTCGCCGTTCGCCGCGTTCGCCAACGGGCAACAGGCCGACGTGCCGTTCGTGGTCGGCTCGAACGCCAACGAGGGCACCCTGATCCAACCCCTCTTCGAGGCGCCCATGATCGAGTACCGCTACCGACCGGTGCCCGACGACGCGGTTCCCGTCGAGATGCAGCAGGCGTTCGGCGACGACCTGGCCCGGCTCCTCCCCCACTACCCGGGTCTCGATGTCGGCGAGCCCGGCGCCCAGATCGACTTCCTCGGCGACCACATGTTCGGCGCCCCGGCCCACTGGTACGCCCGCCATCACGCCACAGCCGGCCATCCGACCTGGCTCTATCACTTCGCTCGCACGCCGCCGTCGAAGAAGCAGACCGTCGGCGCGTTCCACGCCGCCGAGCTGACCTTCGTCCACGGATCGAGCGTGCCGATCCTGCCGATGAGCGACGACGACAAGGCCCTCGGCGCCACGATGCGGCAGCACTGGACGGCGATGGCCCGCTCGGGCAACCCCAACGAGGGGGCCGACACCGGCGGCCCGAAGTGGCCGGACTACACCCCGACCGACCCGCAGTGGATCCGCTTCGACCACACCGTCGACGTGGAGCCGGTCACCAAGCTCGAGGTCTACGGCGTGCTCGATGCCCGCCTCGAACGGGTGCTGCGCGACATGGAGTCGGCGTCGTGACCGACCGCTCCGCCCTGGCCGAGGCGGCGATCGACCGCCTGATCGCCGCGATCGCCGCCGGCGACACCGAGGCTGCCGCCGCGGCCTATCACCCCGACGCTCGTATCTGGCACAACTACGACCAGATCGAACAGACCGTCGAGCAGAACCTGCGGACCCTCCGCTGGCTGATCGGCCGCATGCCCGAGCGCCGCTACGAGGACGTCGTCCGTCGGCCGATCGACGGCGGC
>JAWSVN010000230.1:1868-18884 GCA_033851875.1 Acidimicrobiales bacterium | reverse complement strand
TCGGTGCCCTGGCCCTGGATGGTGAGCTGGAACGCCTCGATGTAGCCGAAGAACAGGGCCCCGACCGTGATCAGCCACAGCCGCCAGTTGCCGAAGATCACCAGCGCCAGGGCGATCCAACCACGGCCGGCAGCGATCTCGGGGAAGAAGAGCCCGGTCGAGAAGATCGACAGGAACGCCCCGGCCAGGCCGGCCATCACCCCGCCGAACGCGAGCGCCGCGTACTGCACCCGCTCGATGTGGACGCCTCGCAGGTCGCTCGCCTTCGGGTTGTGTCCGACGCTCCGCAGCTGGAGGCCGGCGCCGGTGCGCTCGAGCACGTACCAGACCACCGGGATCGACAGCACGGCCAGATAGGAGAGCCAGTGCTGGCGGAACAGCACCTCGCCGAGCAGCGGGATCGACGACAGCAGCGGCACCTCCACACGGTCGAAGGTGCCGACCGATTGCACACCGCTGCCGCCGTCGGCGAACAGCGCCCGCAACAGGTAGAAACTGAAGCCGATACCGAGCAGGTTGATCGCCAGGCCGGCGACGACCTGCTCGACCTTGACGGTGACGGTCAGGAAGCCCATCACCATCGAGGTGGCGAGCCCGGCGAGGGCGGCGACCACCACCGCGGCCCACAGGCTGCCGGTGCGGTCGGCGGTGACGAACGAGGCGAACGCGCCGACCGTCAGCGTGCCCTCGATCCCGAGGTTGAGAATGCCGGCCCGCTCCACGACCTTCTCGCCGATGGCGGCCAGCAGCATCGGGGTGCCGATCCGGATGGCGCCGGCGAAGACGGTGACGCTGATCGCGGTGTCGAGATACTCATTCACCGTGGTCGACCCTTCGGAGGCGATAGTTGACAGCGACCGCCGCGATCAGCACGCACACGAGCGCCATGCCCTTGATCACGTCGGCCAGGGCGGCGGGCACGCCGGTGGTGAGCTGCATCGTGGTGGCGCCGTTGGTGAGGGCGCCGGCCGCGATGGCGGCGATGATGATCGGCCCGGGCCGCAGGCGGGCGACGAGGGCGATGATGATGCCGGTGAACCCGAGGCTGGCCGACAGGCCGAGCTGGAGGCGTTGGTGGATGCCCGACAGTTCCGAGGCCCCGGCCAGACCGGCGATGGCACCACTCGCCAGCATCACGAAGGCGAGGATCCGGGCGCCGTTGATGCCGCCGTAGGAGGCGACCCGGGAGTTGACGCCGACCGCTCGAATCTCGTAGCCGAACGAGGTGCGTTCGAGCACGAACCACACCAGGGCCGCCATCACGAGCGCGAGCACGAAACCGAGGTGGAGTCGACTGGTGCCCCAGATGCCCGGCAGGGTGCCCGTCTCGGTCATCAGTGCCGACTGGTAGTAGAACGACGCCGGGTCCCGCCACAGATCGCTCAACAGGTAGCTGGTGATGTTGATGATGATGAAGTTCAACATCACCGTCGAGATCACTTCGCTCACGCCGAAGCGGTTCCGCAGCAGCACGGCGATGCCGGCCCAGGCGGCGCCGAACACCATGCCGCCGATCATCATCGCCACCAATGCGACCGCTCGCGGGGCCGAGCCGAGCAGGTCGTAGACGAAGTAGCAGCCGATCGCGCCGGCCCAGAGCTGACCCTCACCACCGATGTTCCAGATCTTGGCCCGGAAGGCGAACGCTGCGGCCAGGCCGGTGAAGATCAAGGGGGTGGCCTGGACGAGGGTCTCGACGATCGCGTTCTCGGTGCCGAACGCTCCCTTCAGCAACGCCCGATAGGAGGCGAGCACCGGGGAGCCGGCGAGGGCGATCAGGGCCGAGCACAACAACACGGCGACGATCACCCCCGCCAGCACGCTGCCGACCTCCTGCCAGGCGGTCACCTCGAGCCGCCGCTCGAGCTTCCAGCGGCGACCGCCGCTGACGTCCACATCGTCGCTGCCGTCGGTGAGGATCGTCGGGGCGTCGTCGCTCACGGTCACCTCGTCGTCGGTGGTCGAGGTCTCCGTCACGCGGCCACCCCCGCCATCAGCAGGCCGATGCGTTCGATGTCGATCGCGGTGTGGGGCATCTCTCCGAGGATCGTTCCCTCGAACATGACGCCGACCGTGGTCGACAGGCTGAGGACCTCGTCGAGATCGTCGCTGAGCAACACGACCGCCGCGCCCCGGTCGCGCTCCGCGATCAGTCGACGCCGCACGTTGTCGGCGGCGGAGATGTCGAGGCCCCGGGTCGGTTGGTGGACCACGATCAGATCCGGTTGGTCCTCGAGTTCGCGGGCGAGGACGACCTTCTGCAGGTTGCCGCCCGACAAGGTCCGGGTGACGTGGGTCGGCGACGGGCAGGCGATGTCGTAGGCCTCGACGGCGCCCTCGGCCTGACCGACCATCGCCTTGCGGCGCAGCACGCCCTTGCTGGCGTTCGGCGCGTCCCAGTGCCGGCCGAGCGCCAGGTTCTCGTCGATCCGGAAGTCCATCAGGAGGGCCTGGTTGATGCGGTCCTCGGGCACCGAACCCACGCCGATGCGGGCCACCCGCCGCGGGCCGAGACCGGCGACGCTGTGGCCGTTGATCGTCACGATGCCGTCGGTGAGTTCTCGGGCCCCGACCAACACGTCGTAGAGGAAGCTCTGACCGTTGCCCGACACGCCGGCGATTCCGTAGATCTCGCCGGCCCGCACGGTCAGGTCGACGCCTCGCAGCGAGCCGCGCTCGTCGGGCCGGCCGGCGTGGAGGCCCTCGACCTCGAGCACCGGCTGGGCCGGCTCGGGGTGGTCGACGGCCTTCGAGAGTTCGACCGAGCGGCCGACCATCATGCGGGTGAGGGTGGCGGCGTCGGTCGAGGCCGTCTCGACCGTGCCCACCACCTTCCCCTTGCGCAACACGGTCACCTGATCCGACACCCCGGTGACCTCGTGCATCTTGTGACTGATCAGGATCACGGCGAGGCCGTTGGCCTGCATCGTCCGGATCGAGGCGAACAACCGCTCGACCCCGTCGGGGGTGAGGGCGGCGGTCGGTTCGTCGAGGATCAACAGGTCGAGCCCGAGGTACATCGCCTTCAGGATCTCGACCCACTGCTGGAGCCCGACCGGCAACGAGCCGACCGGGGCGTCGAGGTCGAGCTCGACCTCGTAGACCTCGCACAGTTCGGTCAGGTTGGCCCGAACACCCTTGAGGTCGAGGCTCCACGTCCCCGTGGTTCCGAGGGCCACGTTGTCGATCGCCGACAGGGGTTCCACCAACTCGAAGTGCTGGTGGACCATGCCGATCCCGTTGCTGATGGCGTCACGAGGCGACCGGAAGTCGACGCGCTTGCCGCGCATCGACAGATGGCCCTCGTCGGGCGAGTGCACACCGTAGATCGTCTCGGCCAGCGTCGATTTGCCGGCACCGTTCTCGCCGAGCAGGCAGTGGACCGACCCCCGGTGGATCGCCAACGACACGTCGTCGTTGGCGACCACACCGGGGAAGCGGTTGGTCACACCGTGCACGCCCAGGAGGGGAGCGTCATCCATCGTGGTCCTCGGATCGGGGGCCTGGTCGGTCGGGAGCGTGGCTGGGCGGGGACCTACTCGAACGGGGTGTCGTCGAAGGGCACCTCGAACTCGCCGGCCAGGATGGCCTCACGGGTCTCGGCGACCAGGGCGGCCACGTCCTCGGGCACCGACGCCGACAGCTCGGTGATGTCGGAACCGCCGTCGACCATCGAGGTGTAGACGATCCGCTCCTCGACCGGGGCCTCGTAGGGCGCGCCCTCGGTGACGTGGGCGTACCAGGCGTCGATGATGTCGGTGACCGTCGGGTCCCACAGGGCCAGGGCGCTCGCCAACACCAGGTCGGGGTTGAGCGACGACTGGTCGGTGAAGTGGCCGAAGGCATAGACGCCGTCGTTGGCGGCGGCCGCCTCCACCGGGCCGAAGCGCTCGGCGTAGATCATGTCGGAGCCCGCCGCGATCTGGGCGTTGGCCGACTCGTTGGCGGTCACGGCATCGAACCAGCTCTCGATGTAGGTCACGCTGAACTCGACGTCGGGATTGACCGACTCGGCGCCGTCGATGAAGGCGTGGACCGGGGCGTTCACGTTCGGGAACGGGAAGCCGGCCACGGCCGACAGCTGATTGGTCTCGGTCATCGAACCGGCGATCATGCCCATCAGGTAGGCGGGTTCGTGGATGAAGACGTCGATCCAGAACACGTTGCCGCCGATGGCGGCGTCGTTGCCCGAGCCCGACAGGCCGAAGGCGATGTCGGGGAAGTCCGGGGCCACGGCGTTCGTGCCGTCGACGAAGGCCGAGTGCATGATGATGATCTCGTAGTCGCCGGAGCCGGCGAGGTCACGGGCGATGCGCTCGCCGTCGGCGTAGTCGACGTTCTCGACGATCGTCACCGAGAGCTCGAGGTCGTGGGGAGCGTCGGCGGTGAGCCGGTCGAGGGCCTGGATCATCGCGGTGTTCCAGCCTTCCTCGATCGTGCCTTCGAGCACCAGGGCGATGTCGGCAGCGGTCGGCATGTCGCCGCTCATGGCGTCGTCGCCAGCGTCGTCGGCATCGGCCGACGCGTCGTCGCTCGACGCCTCGGTCGTCGTCTCCTCCGCACTGTCGTCGGTGCTCTCTTCGGCATCGGATCCTCCGCAGGCCGCCGCCACGAGGGCGAAGGCCAACAGGAGACCGAGCAGGGACATCAAACGTCGCTTCACGACTTCTCACCTCTCCACAGGGGTTGCACCGTGCGTCGGCGGCACGGTCGGGGCGAAACGTAGAGCGGCCGCGTTTCCGGATCGTTTCGACGGAATGTTGAATTCGCGACCTGGACCGCACGCCGAGACGTCAGATCTCCGTCAGATCGTTTCGTCGTCGTGTCGCACCCGACAACACCTGATTGCCGGGCCACAGCGCCGCCGCCGGTGGTCCAGAGTCGTCGCCATGACCGCCGCCGAACCACCGCCAACGACCACCGATGTCGCCGTGATCGACATCGGCCCGTTCCTCGGGGGCACCCCTGCGGGTCGGGCCGAAGTGGCGGCGCAGGTGGCACACGCGTGCGAGCACATCGGCTTCTTCCAGATCACCGGTCACGGCATCGAGCCCGCCCAGACCCAGGCGGTCTACGACCTGGCGAAGGCCTTCTTCGACCAACCCGACGACACCAAGGCCGAGGTCGCCCAGCCGGCGCCCGACCAGGTGCGCGGCTGGTCCGGCGTCGGCAAGGAAGGCCTGTCGTACTCCCTCGACGAGGAGGCGCCGGGCGACCTCAAGGAGAAGATGGACATGGGCCCGGTCGGCGTCGACCGTGACGACCCCTACTTCGGCCCGGAGCTCGCCGGCCCCCACTTCGCCCCCAACCTCTGGCCGTCGACGCTGCCCGACATGCAGCCGATGTGGGAGCGCCACTTCGACGACATGGCCGACCTGTCGGCGACGCTGATGGAGATCTTCGCGGTCGCCCTCGGGCTGCCGCCTACGTTCTTCGCCGACAAGATCGACCGCCACATCTCGATGTTCCGGGCGCTCAACTATCCGGACCAGCCCGACGAACCGCTGCCCGGTCAGCTCCGTGCCGGCGCCCACTCCGACTACGGCTCGCTCACGATCGTGCAGCAGGAGGACCGGCCCGGTGGGTTGCAGGTGCTCGGCCTCGACGGCGACTGGCACGACGTCGTCGCCGTCGAGGGGGCGTTCGTCGTCAACATCGGCGACCTGATGGCGGAGTGGACCAACGATCGGTGGGTGTCGACGATGCACCGGGTGATCAACCCTGGGCGCGACGTGGCCCACGACTCCCGCCGCATCTCGCTCGTGTTCTTCCACCAGCCCAACTACGACGCCGTGATCGAGTGTCTCCCGACGGTGCTGGGCGAGGGCGAGGCACCGAAGTACGAGCCCATCACCAGCGGTGATCACCTCACCAGCAAGTTCGTGAAGCAGACCTCGCTGGGGGCGGCATGAGCGACGACGCTGCGGCCCCCGTGCCACCGGTCCGCCTGTCGCAGACCACCTACCTGACCGCCGACATCGTCGGTCTGTCCAACTTCTACGCCGAGTTGTTCGACCTCGAGGAGGTGGAGGAGTTCCGGTCCGAGGTGTTCCGCGGCCTGCGTCTCGGCGACGTGATGCTCGGGTTCTCGGCGCTCGAGGCCTACGACCTGCTCGACATCGGCGACCGACGCGACCCGACCGGCACCGGGCAGTACCTGACGTTCGAGATGCCCGACGACGAGGCCGTCAACGAGCGGGTGAAGGCGGCCGAGGCGCTCGGCGCCACCGTGATCAAGGGCCCGTTCACGACCTACTACCACGCCTGGCAGTGCGTCCTCGCCGACCCCGACGACAACGTCTTCCGGATCAACTGCTTCCACTGAGCCGACCGAGCACCCGATGCCACTTGTTGGCCGGGAGGTGGGGCTCGAGCGCCGCGAGGCCGGTGCAGTACTTCGAGATCTTCACCGGCCGATGCCCGAGCGACCAGAGCACTTGGTCCATCGCACACGGGCGGCCGGTCGTCTTGGTCTCGACGATCGCGAACCGGCCCGCTTCGAGCCGCTCGCCCGACGGTTCGGCCCACGCCAACCCCGTGTCGATCGTGACCCGGGCCGGCGGATCGACATCGAGGAGCACCGTGGCCCGTCGGTAGCTGGTGGTCAGGGTCGGACGCAGACCATCGACCACCGTCGCCGTGCGAGCGATCGTGGCCACGAACGACCGTCCGGCGTTGCTGAGGCCCTCTTCCTCGGCGGGATCGCAGGCGATCCGCCGCTTGACGGTCCGGCCCCGGCGGTCACGGGTCTTCACTTCGAGCATGCAGGTGTCGGTGTCGAGGTAGCGGCGGGTGCGAACCTTGAACCGGTCGGGTCGGCGGCGGGCGGCGCCGAGGTACGACTCGAGGTCCGGGGTGTCGAAGTAGACCGAGCGGTAGGCGAACAGGCGACGATCGTCGATGGTGAGCACTCGGGCCGCCACCGGCAATCGGTGGAGCACCGTGGCGAGGTCGGCGGCCGGCACCAGGTACTTGCGGTCTCGGCGGGTGAGCAGTTCGGCGGTGCCGACCAGGTCGGCCAGCTCGACACTCGGCAACGCGTCGAGCGCTGCCGCCAGATCGGCGGACGGGGTCACGGTGACGGCAGGTCGGTCGAGCACGGTCACGACAGCGCCTCGTGCCCATCGCNNTGCTGGCTGGGACAGTGCTGGCAGGGACAGCGAGTCGCTCGAACCGGACATCGACGTCGGTCGTGTCGTGCACGAGGTCGACCTTGCGAACGCTCACACTGTGGACCCTGGCGGTCAGGAGCCGCTCCAGGTGGGCGATCATCTCGTCCTCGTCGGTGAAGGCCCGGTCGAGGTTGATGCGTTCGGCCCGGTAGGCGGCGTGGAGTCGGGGGTGATCGCCGATGAACAGGGCGCCGAGCAGGGCGGCCATCAGGGCCGGCGCCAGCCACGACGGGCTGATCGGCACGCCACCGAGCACGCCGAGGGCGAGGGCCACGAAGTAGTAGGCGACCTCCTGCTGGTCGAGCTCAGAGGACCGGAGTCGGATGATCGACAGCACGCCGAACAGGCCGAGGCCGAGACCGGCGGTGACGTCGCTCGACGTGAAGGCCTCGGCGACCGCCAGCACGCCGATGTTGACGGCGAGGTAGGAGACGACCAGGTCGCGACGCCGATGGCGGGGGAAGTAGAGGCCGAAGGTGAGGATGCTGATCGCCACCAGGTCGAGGGCGAACGGGAGTGAGGTGGGCATGGTGCGCTGGCTCCGGAAGTGAACGGACGGTGGACTCAGCGTGACCCCCCGGGTTGTGAGTTGCCTGAGAACGCCCCCCGAACTCCCTGCGAGACTCACATGAACCTCACAGGCACTGCGCAGGAGGTTGCCGCGTCACCCCGCGGCGCTCGTGAATGTGTCAGGGAGCGGGGACGGCGCTGATCAGCGCCATCGTCTGCGCCGCCAGCGCCTCGTAGTCGGCCGCCAGGTTGGCCGCCGCTTCCGAGCTGGCGCGGGCGGCGGCGTACTCGTGGGCCAATCGACCGCTGGCTCGCATCTCATAGGCGGCCCGCTCCGAGCGCCGAACGGCCGGCAGGATCCGGAGCTGCTCGCCCTCGAACCCGCTGAGCACCGCTCGGGCCACCTCGTTGGCGAGGGCAGTGGCCGCACGGGACACGTCGAAGATCGTCACCCCGAGCAACTCGAGGCTCGGGTTGACGGTCTGCACCTCACGGAACTTGGCGCCGATCATCTCCAGCCCGTGGAGCGACGCGTGATCGGCTCGGATGGGCACGATCAACCGGTCGGACGTGAGCAGGGCCGCGTCGACGAGGGCGCCGAGCGACGGCGGACAATCGATCAGCACCACGTCGTAGCGACCGTGCACCTCGGCCAACGCCTGGCCCAGAGGGTGGTCGGTGAGCGGGATGAGCGAGCCGACCGAACGGATCAGCTGCGGTCCGCCGGGCCACACATCGAGGCCGGGGCGAACGTCCTCCACCGTGAGCGGGGGCCCCGCGCCGTGGAGGAGCTCGAGCAGCTGGCGACCCTCGTCGGTGCGGTCGAGGTAGCCGAGGTCGTGGGCCAGGTTGCCCTGCGGGTCGAGATCGATGGCCAGAACCCGGTGCCCCGACTGCGCCAACAGACCGGCGAGGTTCGCGACCAAGCTCGTCTTTCCCACGCCGCCCTTCGCGTTGGCGACCGCAATCGTGAATGGTCGCGTCGGTTGTGAGGAGCAAGCGAGCATCGGGGTGACGGGGTGGCTCTCAGCGGCGGGGCGATGGAAAGAACGATGACCGTTGAAGCGGTCCCATTGTCTATCGGCGGAACCCCTTCGCGCTAAAGCGTCCCGAAGTTCCTGGTCAAAGCCGAGCCACGATGCGCAATGCGTCGCTTTCAACCGCGATCGGCGAGATCGTACTCGCTCGCATAGTACGGATGGGTCGGGTCGAACTCGGTCAGCGGCACCCCGTCCGCCACCTGCCCGCATGCCCGCACGCCATTCCCGTCGACCTCGAGCCGAGCGTCACCGAGCTCGGCGACCATCTCATCGACGACGGTCCGCAACCGGGTCACCACATCGGGATGTTCGGCGGCGACGTCGGCCGTCTCACCGACGTCGACGACGAGGTCATAGAGCTCGACGACGGGCTCACCGCCGCGGGCCACATGGAGCTTCCAACGACCGTCCCGCACCGCTTCGAGGTGCGGTCCTCGGTAGTAGAAGAAGGGCTCGGCGCCTCGCTCGCTGCCGCCGAGCAGCGGGGTGAGGTCGCGTCCATCGACCGCGGCCGTCGGCGACGCCCCAGCGGCGGCCGCCAGGGTCGGCAACAGGTCGAGGGCCGACGCGACGTCGTCGCAGGTGTGGCCCGGAGTGGCCATGCCCGGCCAGCGCACGATGCACGGCACCCGCATCCCGCCCTCCCACGTCTCGCCCTTGGTACCGCGCAGCGGGTCGTTGCTGCCGCCTTCGCCACGGGCGCGCGAACCGTTGTCGCTGGTGAAGATCACGATCGTGTCGTCGTCGAGGCCGAGCCGTCGGAGCTCGGCCAACAGGACGTCGGCGGCCCAGTCGATGCTCGCCACCGCGGCGCCGTAGGAGCCGTTGCGCGACGCCGCAGCGAACCGCTCCTGCACGTAGATCGGGAGGTGAACGTAGATGTGGGCGAAGTAGAGGAAGAAGGGCCGGTCGTGGTTGGCCCGGATGAAGCGGACCGACTCCGAGACGAAGCGTGCGGTGAGCGATGCCTGGTCGGGCTGCTGCTCGAGCACCTCGTCGTCGAGCAGGAGCGGCAGCGGCGGGTACTCCTCGGCCACGTCATGACCGTGCTCGCGCAGGTAGCGCATCACGTCGAAGCCGTTCTCCATCGGCGCCTGCCGACCCATGTCGTTGCTGTAGGGGATGCCGAACGACGTGTCGAAGCCGTGACTGGTGGGCAGGAACTCGCGCTGGTCGCCGCAGTGCCACTTGCCAACGTGGGCGGTGGCGTACCCCGCCGCCGACAACATCGAGGAGATCGTGACCTCGGCCGGGTCGAGCCCGAGGGGCTGGCCGGGGAACAGCACCGGGAGGCCGTCGAATTCGGCGAACCCCACGCGGGGTGGATAGTTGCCGGTGAGCAGCGCGGCCCGAGACGGCGAGCAGACCGGCGACGCCATGTAGAAGTCGGTGAACCGGACGCCCTCGTCGGCCAGACGATCGAGGGCCGGGGTGTCGTTGCGGGTCGACCCGTAGCAACCGAGGTCGCCGTAGCCGAGGTCGTCGCAGTTGATCAGCACCACGTTGGGTCGCCGGGTCGGAGCCATACGGCACTCTCCCACCCGCGGCGACCGGCCGCCACCGCCGCGCCCTGCGCTCAGTTGTAGGCGGCCTGCACCTTGGCCAGGAGGTAGGCGCCGGATTCGACCGGGTCGTGGTGGGGTGGGTCGTCGGCGCTGGTGCACGACGGCAGGCACTCGATGCGGGCGCCCCAGTTGGGCTGGTGGAAGAACGGGATCGACACCCGCGCCTTGGCCCGATCGGCGCCCTCCGGCACGAGGACCCGGTGCTTGGTCGAGCGCCACTGGTCGTTGGTCCAGATCGACATCAGGTCGCCGATGTTGACCACGAACGCGCCCGGCACGACCGGCACCGGGAGCCACTCGTCGGCGTCGCGGTCGAGCACCTCGAGCCCGCCGACGTCGTCCTGGTAGAGCACGGTGAGCGTGCCCCAGTCGCTGTGGGGACCCTTGCGGTACTGGCCGGGCAGCGGGTCGGTGTCGATCGCCGGGTAGTAGTTGGCCACCAGGTTGGTGATGTGTTCGTCGATCAGGTCGTCGAAGAAGTGCTCGTCGAGACCGAGGCCGAGGGCGAAGAGCTGCATCAGGTCGGCGGACAGCTGCTCGAGGGCGGCGTAGTACTCGTGCCACACCTCGGCGAACTCGGGGTGGTCGGCCGGCCAGACGTTGGGGTCGCCGTAGACGTCGAGGTGTTCGCCGAGGCCGGCCCCGGCGGCGACGTCGGGCTCACCGAGCCGACACATCGTGTAGAGCTCGCAGATGTCGGGCGGGGTCTCGATCCCCTCGGAGGTCGACACGTAGCTCGGAGCGTCGTAGTAGCCGCGGAGCGTCGGCGAACCGACGGCAGCGGCGTCGCGCTGCTTCACCTCCTTCGGCTGTTCGAAGTAGCGCAGCGACACCTCGTGCATGTGGTCGACCAGCTCGGGGTCGACGCCGTGACCGGTGATGACGAGGAACCCCGACGACCGACACGTGGTGTCGATCGCCGCCGCCACGGCCTGACGGATCGCGGGGTCTCCGCTGCGGGCGCCGCTGATGTCGAGCACGGGCACGTAGCCGTCGACGACGACCACCTCCGCCTGGTCGTCGGTCATCGTCGGGTCGCTGATCGTCATCGTCCTGCCTCCGTGGCCGGCGGCCGTTCCATGACCGGCGGCGCCTTCGGGTCGATTGCCCGGTCGACGGTAGGCAACGCTCGCGAACGGACCGTTTCGAGCGCGTGAAACCGGGACCCGCTACGGCCGACGACGAGTCAGGGCTCCAGGAGGCGCCGCGTGTTCGCGCCCAGTGAGGCGAGCAGGTCGGGATCGACCGCGTCGAGCCGCTCGCGGGCCGCCGCGGCCACCGGCTCGGGTGTGAAGGGATAGTCGCTGCCGTAGTGGAGATGACCGACGTCGGCAATCGAGCGGAGCGCCGCCAGACTCTCGGGCGTCACGTGACCGGCCAGGTCGTAGTGGAGTCGACCGAGGGTGCGGGCGACGTCCTCGTCGGGGGCCAGGAACCGGGCGAACGCCGCCACCCGCTCGGCCACGATCGGGAGCACGGCGCCGGCGTGGGGCACGACCACCCGCACGCCGGCGTGGCGTCGCAGCACCCCGCCGAGGACGAGGTCGACCACCGCCCGGGTGGTGTCGAAGAGGAACTCGAGCATCGGGCGAGGACGTCCCAGCGAGGTCTGGTGCCAACAGACCGGGGACGTCGGGTGGAGCAGCACGAGCGCCGCCCGGTCGTCGAGAGCCCGCCACAGCGGAGCGAACGCCTCATCCGCGAGGTAGCGCCCACCGACGTTGGTCATCAACACGAAGCCGTCGGCGTCGAGGTCGTCGTCGGCGACGGCCACCTCCGCCAACGCAGCGTCGATGTCGGGTAGGGGCAGCGAGGCGAGGAGACCGAATCGGTCGGGGTGGTCGGCGACGGCGGCCCGGCCTTCGAGGTTGACGGCGCGGCAACGGTCGACCGTTTCGGCAACGCCGCCGTCGAGGTGGACACCGGGCGACGAGACCGACAGCAGCGACCTGTCGATGCCGAGTCGATCCATGGCAGCGACGTGCTCGGCTGGCGACCATTCCGGGAGGATCGGGAACCCGTCGGGCTGTTCGTGGCCCGTGTCGATCAGCGCCTGGCGGTACGCCGGCGGCAGGTAGTGAGCGTGCACATCGATCCGATCCCCCATCCCTGGACCTTATCGATCGATCAGCTTTCCTCGTCCAGGGTCTGAGTTGCTTCATGAAACTCTGGGCTCTACGTTCCCCTCATGACGCCATCCACCCCCGCTCGCCGAACGCTCGTGATCTCGTCGCTGGCGACGCTCGCGACCTTCCTCGACACCACGATCCTGTTCGTCGCCTTCCCCGACGTCTCGGCCACGTTCGCCGACTCGTCGCCGTCGACCCTGTCGTGGGTGCTCAACGCCTACACGATCGTGTTCGCCGCCCTCCTCATCCCGGCCGGCAAGTTGGCGGACCGCATCGGCGATCGACGGGTGTTCCTCGCCGGCTCGGCGCTGTTCACGACGGCATCGATGGTGTGCGGTCTGGCGCCCAACATCGAGCTGCTCATCGTGGCCCGAGCAGTGCAGGCGGCCGGCGGGGCGGCCCTGATCCCGGCGTCGCTGGCGCTCGTGATGAACGCGTTCAGCCACGCCGAGCTACCCAGAGCCGTCGCCATCTGGGGTGTGGCGGGTGCGATCGCCGGCGCGCTCGGCCCGACGTTGGGCGCGGCGATCGTCGAGGCGACGAGTTGGCGGTGGGCGTTCTTCATCAACCTGCCGGTCGGGCTCTACACGATCCTCGACGGCCGCCGACACCTGCGGGAGACCACCGATCACGACACCAAGGTGCCGTCGCTCGTGGGCGTCGCGCTGGTGGCGGCGGCGGCCGGACTCGTGTCCTACGGCGTGGTCGGCACCGAGGAGCGGGGCTGGTCCGACCCCACGACGATCGGCACGATCGCCGCTGGCCTCGCGCTCACCGTGGTTTTCGTCGTCCACCAGCGCCGCACCGCGGCGCCGGCGCTCGACCTCGAGCTGTTCGCCATCCGCAACGTCGCCCTCGGCACGTTGACGATTCTGGTGTTCGGCACGGCGTTCTCGGCCCTGTTCTTCGGGTCGATCCTGTTCCTGACCCAGGTGTGGGGGTGGTCGATCCTCGAGGCCGGACTCGGCGTGGCTCCGGGCCCGGCGATGGTCGGGGTGCTCACGCCGTGGCTCGGTCGCCTCGCCACACGGGTGGGCCAACGGCCGATCCTGATCGTGGGCGGAATCCTCTACGCCGCCAGCGGTTTGTGGCGCCTGGTGTTCCTCACGCCGACGTCGGCCTACCTCATCGACTACTTCCCGTCGATGGTGCTCAGCGGCATCGGCGTGGCGTGCATCTTCCCCCAGCTGTCGAGTGCCGTGGCCCAGGCGCTGCCGCCGAATCGCCGGGGCGTGGGCGGTGCGACCCTGCAGGCCGGTCGCCAGTTCGGCGGCACGTTCGGGGTGGCGATCACGATCGCCGTGCTGGCGGGCGCTGCCACCGGCGACCCGCTCGCCGCCTTCGATCAGCTCTGGTGGCTGATCGCCCTCGGCGGCCTGCTCACCGCCGTGATCGCGTCACCGATGCGCACCGCCCAGGCCGCCTGATCCAGACAGCCCTGATCAGCCGCGCACGAAGAGGATGAACCACGGGAGGGTCAGCATCGACGCGAGCGAGCCGGCGAGCACGATCGTCGCCGCCTCCTTCGGTCGGGTGTCGTGTTCGATCGCGAGCACGGCGGTGAAGACCGCGGCCGGCATCGCCGCCTGCAACACGATTGCTCCCGCCGCCTCGTCCTCGAGCCCGAGCACGTTCACCGCGGCGATGGCCGCCAAGGGCTGCACGAGCAGCTTGGCGCCGAGTGCCTTCACCACGTCGCCGTCGATGCGGGGCCAACCCATGCGCTCGAGCTGGATCCCCAGGGTCAGCAACATCAGCGGGATGATGGCGTCGGCCATCAGCCCGATCGACCGGTCGAGGATCGGCGGCAGGGTCGCGTCGGTCCCGTTGACCAGCAACGCAGGCGGCACGACGAGGGTCATCGGCGCCGCCAGGGCGCGCGCCACCCCGCCAACTCCCCCCGTGGCCGACGCCACCCCGACCATCAGGCCGAGGGTGTTGACCACCACGAGGGCCACCGCTGCGTAGGGCAGCGCCGACTCGTCGAAGGTGAAGATCACGATCGCCAGCCCGAAGTTGCCGGTGTTGCCGTAGACCGAGGCGGTGAGCACGGTCGCTCGCCGTTCGCGACCGGCGCCCGTCATCGCCACGAGCCCGGCGGCCCCGGCGACCACGAGGGCGATCGCCGACGCCAGCGCGATCCGGGCCAGGGCGTCGGTCGACAGCCCGGCGTTGGCGAGGGCGTCGAACATGAACGCCGGGCCGATCACCCAGTAGGCGAGCTTCGCCAGCGGTTCCGGCGGGATGCCCAGGCGGCGGCCGACGACCACGCCGATCGCCACGAGCACGGCGACGGGCCCGAGGATGTCGAGGAAGATCTCGGGGAGGTCGCCCATCCCGCCCAGCTTGCCTCGGCGGGTCCCGGTTCGCGTCACCTGCAAGACTCGGCCCATGGTCCACGACGCGGCGGCGGCCGGCTATCGATCTCGATCCGACACCTATGCGCGGGCGAGGCCGACCTATCACCCGACGATCGTCGACCGGCTCGTCGCCGAGCACGGCGAGGGCGACGTCGTCGAACTCGGGGCCGGCACCGGGATCTTCACCGCCCAGCTGGTGCAGCGAGGTGTGCGGCCGCTCGTGGTGGAACCGGTGGCCGAGATGCGAACGAGGCTGGGCGACGCCCTCCCGGCGATCTCCGCCGTCGACGGCACGGCCGAGGCGACCGGACTGCCGGACGCCTGCGCCGACACGGTCGTTGCGGCGCAGGCCTTCCACTGGTTCGACCACGCCGCCGCCCTCGACGAGGTGGCGCGGCTCCTGCGCCCCGGCGGGGCACTGGTGTGCGTGTGGAACGTGCGGGACACCTCGGTGCCGTGGGTCGCCGCGGTCACCGAGATCCTCGACCGCCACGCCGGCAACACACCCCGACATCGGACGATGGCCTGGCGACGGGCGATCGACGACGACCCTCGCTTCGTCTTCGACCATGAGACCGTCGTCGACAACCCGGTGCCCGCCACTCCGCAGACCGTGGTCGACCGGTCGCTGTCGACGAGCTTCATCGCGGCGCTCGAGCCGGCGGCCCAGGCCGCCGTGGTCGACGAGGTGCGGGCCGTGGCCGAACCGTTGGGCGACTCGTTCGACTATCCCTACCGCTCGGAGCTCCAGGTCTGGGAACTCAGCGGCAGCGGGCGCTGAACCGCTGGATCAGGGCGCCGAGCTCGATCCAGGGATCGACGGTGGGGTCGTCGGAGGGTTCGAACTCGGTGGCGACCCCCGGGGCGATGCACCGAACCTCGTCGACCGAGCGACCGCTGGCGATCAGTTCGACGTTGACCCACGCCAGGGTCACCAACGGCTCGAGCAGGTGTGGACCCTGGGCGGCCGGGTCGGTGATCGGGCCGCAGACGTCGAACTGGAACGACAGTTCGTCGGCGCCTTCGACGATCGGGCCGATCCCGGGATAGGTGTCTCGCACTCCGTCGAAGGCGGCGATCAGCTCGCGTCGATCGGCGGTGGTGTCGGCCCAGAACGCCACGTCGAGGCAGGCCTCTCCGTCCTGCTCGAAGCGCTGGTATTCGTCCCACCCGTAGCCGAGCACGGCGTCGAGGGCGGCGTCGGGTCCGATGGTCGGCGCCAGCACCTGGTACCAGGTGACGGGGCCGAGCGACCCCCAGTAGTCGACGTCCAGGTCGCGCTCCGGCAGACCGTCGGCGTCGAAGCGGCTCGTGTCGAGCGGCGCCAGCGGGTCGAGCAGGAGTTCGGTCGACGGCACGCCACGGCGCAGCTGGTCGTCCAGTTCCGCCTCGCCCCACTGCCACAGGATCGCCTGGACGGCTGGAGAGCCGAGGGCGTAGCGCTCGTAGAAGCTCGCCTCCAGCCAGGGCGCGTCGGACTCGATCTCGTCGAGGTCGCCGAACTCGGCGAACTGGGCTTCGAGCTCCCGGTCGAAGCGACGCCGGTCGGCGACCGACAACGACTCGTACCACGCCGCCTCGATCCGCTCGGCGTCCCCCTCGACCAAGGCGATGCCGCCGGCGAACTCGTTGTCGGTGTCGACCCAGTCGGGCCCGAGGAGGCCGTGTTGGTCCTGGAGGGCATGGGTGAGTTCGTGGACGATCGTCGAGGCACCGAGCAGGCTGACGTCGCCGGGCGGGAGGACGATCTCTTGCTCGATCGGGTCGTAGTAGGCCGCCGCGTGCTCGGCGAGCATCTCGCCCTGGGCGTCGGCGTCGAGCTCGTCGGGGAGCAGCCCGATGATCTGGAACGGCTCCGCCCACGACAGGTCCTCGGCGGCGAACTCGCCGCTGGCGACCGCCTCTTCGACGGTCATCCACCGGACGTCGACCGGTCGCTCGAACTCGAGGCCGCGGGTGTCCTCGACGAACTCGACATAGGGAGCGACCGCCGGATCCCAGGTCGCTGCCGAGCGGCCGAGCATCGTCACCGCGGCGACGAGCACGACGAAGACGCCGAGCACGGCCGCCAGGCCGATCGCCAGCACGACCAGGACGTTGGTCCCCTTCGAACGCTGCGGCGTCGGTGCGACCATCGGCGCACCCGGCGCAGGAGGCGGCAGGTGATGGGGCCAGTTCGCCGGCGCGGGAGGCGGAGGGGGTGGGGTCAGCACCCCGCCGGGCGGTGGAGGGCTGTGCGG
>JAWSVN010000230.1:0-1834 GCA_033851875.1 Acidimicrobiales bacterium | reverse complement strand
ACGATCGGGACGAGGACGAAGTTGATGCCGATCAGGATGGCGATGATCGAGAGGTCGAGCGGACCGGTGTTGGGCATGACCCGACGGACCGGCAGCACGATCGGGTCGCTCACCCGGTCGACGGTCTCCTGGAGACGGTGGAGGCCGGTGCCGAAGTCCGGCCGGAACCAGCTGAGGATCGCCCGAGCGATCAGCAGCAGCGTGACCATCTGGAGCAACAGGAGAATGAGGGCGGACATGCGCGAACCTTTGCGGAGGGAGAGGGAGGGCAGGGCCCACCGGGCCCAGTGTCGCCGCTCCTTCCCCAACGCCGCACGATCACCCGGTGTTCCTGAACAAGTCGTGAACCTCGCCCATCGCGCTCGGACCGCGACGCCGGCCCGTGCTGAACTCGACCCATGCGTCTCACGCTGCCCCGTCCGCTCGCCGTCCTGGTCGCCGTGCTGCTGGTCGGCGCCGCCTGCACCAGCTCGGCCGACTCGGATGCGGACGGCGGCGCCGATCCGACCGTGACGACGTCGGCGACCGGCGAGACCTCGTCGTCGGCAGACACGACCCCGGCGGCCGAGCCGCCAACGGGAACCGGCCGCGACTTCGGCCCGGCGCCGGATGTGCCGGGCGGCGATCTCTCGCCCGAGGTGGTGGCCGCCCTCGACACGCTCTACGACCCCTACATCGCTGACGTGAACTTCACCGCGGAAGCCCGCGAGGCGTTCGCCACGATCGGAGAGTCGGGCGACCCCCGTGCCGCCTGGTGGCTGACCGACAACCTGCGGGTGACGGCCAGCCGGGACGTCGCGTCGGCGATCGGCGACGCCTACCAGCAGCTCACCGGCGTCGAGATCGATCCGTTCCGGGACTGGACCGAGGCGGTCGACCACCTGATGGCATGGGATCTCCCAGCGCCGCCCGACTACCTGCGCTACAAGCGTCCGATCTACCTCGCGGTCGAGGAGCGGTGGGAGCCGCTGTTCGCCGATGACAACGACGTCGACTGGCGGTTCGTGTCGTGGGGTGGGGTGCTGATCGACGATCGCCCCTATGACCAGACCGACGGGCCGTGCCGATGCATCCCGGCTGCTGACAACCCCGCGACGACCGACATCGCCGGCGGCGACGCCTGGCTCGACGACGACACGATCGTGTTCGGCGTCGAGATCGACGGCGACGCTCGCGCCTATCCACGCTCGGTGATGGAGGTGCGCGAGATGGTCAACGACACCCTCGGCGGCCGCGACTTCGCCATGCCCTACTGCACGCTGTGTGGAGCGGCCCAGGTGTTCTTCACCGACGGCGTCGAAGGGTTCGACCGGCCGATCCTGCGCACGTCGGGGCTGCTGTCACGCTCCAACAAGGTCATGTACGACGTCGAGACGATGTCGGTGTTCGACACCTTCCTCGGCGCCGCGGTCACTGGACCCCTGTGGGAGGCCGGCGTCGTGCTCCCCCAACACAGCGTGATCACCACGACGTGGGGCGAGTGGAAGGCGGAACACCCGACGACGACCGTCGTGTCGATCGACGAGGCGCTCGGTCGCCCGGACAGCGACCTCCGCAACACTCGCGACGCCGACGGTCCGATCTTCCCGATCGGCGGGGTCGACGGTCGCCTGGCGCTCCAGGAGGACGTGCTCGGGCTGATCGCCGCCGACGGCACCCCGGTCGCGTTCCACGTGGGCACCGCGATCGATGCCCTCGAACGCGGGGAGGAGGTCAGCCAGCGAGGCATCGACGTGATCCTCGACGGCGGCGGGGTGCGCGCGGTCGACGACGACGGCAACGATCTCGCCGGCCACCAGGCGTTCTGGTTCGCGTGGTCGCAGTTCCACCCGAC
>JAWSVN010000229.1:0-6568 GCA_033851875.1 Acidimicrobiales bacterium | reverse complement strand
GATGCGTTCGAGGCTGGCGGCCAGCGAGGCCCCGCACGGGAAGCCGCCACGGGCCAACCGGATCGCCGGCGCCAGCACGTCGGCGAGGGGGAGCCGACCGCAGCGCTCGTGCAGGGCGAGCCAGCCGTCGACGCACCCCGGCACGGTCGCCGACCGAGCGTCGCCCCGGAACGGCATGTCGGCATGCCCTTCGGCTCGGAGCTCGGCCGCCGACGCCCCCGACGGGGCACGGCCAGACGAGTTGAGGGTCGCCGGCGCCCCGGAACCGTCGTGGACGAGCGCCCACAGGTCGCCACCCATGCCGCACATGTGCTGGGTGGTGACGGCAAGGGCCGCCGAGGCGGCGACGGCCGCGTCGGCCGCGTTGCCGCCGGCGGCCAGCACGCCGACACCGGCGCTCGAGGCCAGGTGGTCGACGGTCGACACCATGCCGCCGGTGGCGTGACGCAGGGGGGAGTCGGTACGCACGGGTGATCCTCCGCTCATCGGGCCGCCCACTCGTCGACGACCGAGGTCAACAGCTCGACCCGGTCGCTCATCAATCCGTCGACGCCCATGTCGAGCAGGTCGACCATGCGATCGGCGTCGTTGACCGTCCACACGTGCACCAGGAGGCCGAGCCGGTGGAAGGCGTCGACGACAGGCCGAGTCAGGGGCAGTCCCTTGAAGTTGTAGGGCACCTGGACGCACCCGTGAGGGTGGCCGTCGACGAGGCGCCGGAGCGGCGGCACGAGCGCGAGGCTCCCGATGCGGGCGACGCCCCACGGCCCCGGCGACGTGCACAGGTCCGGGCCGACGAGGTCTCGGATCTCGGCGATGCGGGCGTCGCTGAACGACCCGACACAGACCCGGTCGACGAGCCCTCGGTCGCGAATCGTGTCGGCGAGCGGCCCGACGGTGTCGTCGGCCTTGGGATCGATGTTGAACCGAGCGTCGCCGAACGCGTCGAGCAGGGCGTCGAGCGTCGGGATGCGGTGGGTGCCAGCGACCGACCCTTCGGTGCCATCCGGCAGCTCGATGTCGGCCAGTTCGTCCCAGGTGTGATCCGCGATCGTGCCGCCGAGGCCGGCGACCCGTTGCAGGTCGACGTCGTGGAAGGCGACCAGCACACCGTCTCGGGTGAGGTGGACGTCGGTCTCGAGATAGCGGACGCCGAGCTCGTAGGCGTGGGTGAACGCGGCCAGGGTGTTCTCCGGCGCCGCCTCGTTGCCGCCGCGGTGGGCGAACACGTGGGGGCGGGGGAGATCGAGGTAGGCGTAGCGAGGTTCGACGGCCACGTGCGCACGGTACTTGGTTGTTCGGGCCTGCAGCGTCGGCCGGCAGCTGGGAGACGGCCGGTCGCCGGCACTACGCTCCCGGCCCGTGAGCACCCCTGACACCGACGCCGCCAGCCCCGACGAACCGCGTGCCGAGGTCCGCCTCGAGCGGGTCGACCTCCCGGCCGGCGACGACGGCGGCCCCGAGCGGGCGATCGCCGTGATGGTGTTCGACCACGAGGCTCGCCGCAACGCGATGACCCTCGAGATGTGGCAGACCGTGCCCGAGCTCTGCGCCGAGATCGAGGCCGACCCGACGATCCGGGTCGTCGTGCTCCGGGGCGCGGGGGAGCGGGCCTTCGTCGCCGGCGCCGACATCAGCCAGTTCACCGAGCAGCGCTCGGGCGAGGGCGCTGGCCGCTACGACGAGGCGACCGCCGCCGCCTATGGCGCAATCGAGCACCTCTCGAAGCCGGTGCTGGCGTGTGTGCACGGCTTCTGTGTCGGCGGCGGCCTGGCGATCTCGCTCCAGGCCGACGTGCGCTACGCCGCCGACGACGCCCGCTTCGCCCTGCCGCCGGCCAAACTCGGCATCGGCTACAACGCAGCCGGGATCCGCCAGCTCGCCACCCTGGTCGGCCCGGCGGTGGCCAAGGAACTCGTCTACACCGCCGACCTGTACGACGCCCCGACGGCACTGCGCTGGGGCCTGGTCAACCACGTGCTGCCCAAGGCCGAGCTCGACGACCACGTGATGGCCCGAGCCGCCCTGATGGCCGAACGGGCCCCGCTGAGCCAGCGCGCCGCGAAGCTCGCGATCGCCGACGACCCCGAGGCCGAAACCGTGATCGATCAGTGCTTCACGAGCGCCGACTACGCGGAAGGGGTGGCCGCCTTCCTGGAGAAGCGGCCACCCCGATTCACGGGCTCGTGACGCTGGCGGGCCTCAGATGATGCGGCTCTGGTGGCCGGCCCAGTACTCGTCCTTGAGCAGGCGCTTGTAGAGCTTGCCGGTGGGGTGACGGGGCAGCTCGTCGCGGAAGTCGATCGAGCGGGGGCACTTCACGTCGGCCAGGTGATCACGGCAGTAGGCGATCAGCTCGCGGGCCAGCTCGTCGGAGCCCTCGACGCCTTCGGCGGTCTGCACGACCGCCTTCACCTCTTCGCCGAAGTCGGCGTTGGGCACGCCGATCACGGCCACGTCGAAGACCTTCGGGTGCATCGTGAGCACGTTCTCCGCCTCCTGCGGATAGATGTTCACACCACCCGAGATGATCATGTAGGCCTTGCGGTCGGTGAGGTAGAGGAAGCCGTCGGAGTCGAGCTTGCCGACGTCGCCGAGCGTCGACCAGCCGAGCGGGTGGCGCGAGCCGGCGGTCTTCTCGGGGTCGCCGTGGTACTCGAAGCTGCCACCACCCTCGAAGTAGATCGTGCCCTCGTCGCCCACGTCGGCGACCTCCTCGCCGTCCTCGCCGACGATGTGGATCGTGCAGTTGATCGGCATGCCGACCGTGCCCTTGTGACCGAGCCACATCTCGGAGTTGCAGTAGACGAAGCCGTTGCCCTCGGTGCCGGCGTAGTACTCGTGGATGACCGGACCCCACCACTCGATCATCTGCTCCTTGACCGGGATCGGGCACGGAGCGGCGGCGTGGATGACCGTCTCGAGCGACGACACGTCGTAGCTCGCCCGCACCGCCTCGTCGAGCTTGAGCATGCGGACGAACATCGTCGGCACGACCTGCGTGTGGGTGACCTTGTGGGTGGCCACCGCGGCGAGGAACGCCTCCGGGTCGAACTTCTCCATCACGACGACGGTGGCGCCGTTGACGTGGTTGGCCATGCAGAAGCGCAGGGGAGCGGCGTGGTAGAGCGGGGCGGGGGAGAGATAGACGCTCTCGGCGGTGTGGCCGAACAACAGGCCGAGCATCCCGGCGACCGAGTGCTGCGACTCGTCGATCGGCACCAGCTCGATCGCCGGCTTCACGCCCTTGGGCTTGCCGGTGGTGCCGCTCGAATAGAGCATGTCGAAGCCGGCGACGCGACCCTCGAGCGGGGTGTCGGGCTGGGCCTCGACGGCGGCCTCGTAGGCGTCGTAGCCATCGATCGTGCCATCCAGCATCAGACGAAGGTCGACGCCGGGCATCAGGTCGCGCAGCTCGCCGGCCTGGTCGGCCTTGTAGGTCGAGGTGATGAAGCCCTTCGCCTCGCAGTTCTCGATGATGTACGCCATCTCCTCGGTGGTGAGACGGGACGACATCGCCGTGTAGATCAAGCCGGCGTAGTGGCAACCCCACAGCACGGCGAGGTAGCGGGGATGGTTCTCCATGCACAGGGCGATGTGGTCGCCGGGCTCGAACCCGGCGTTGCGCAGCACATGGCTGACGCGGTTGGCCTCGGCGTCGAGCTGGGCGTAGGTCATCACCTCTCCCGAGCCCGCCATGATCACGGCGGGCTTGTCAGGATTGGTTGCAGCATGAATCCCTGGGTACATGCGCGGGGAAGGTAGCAAAGGTCCTTCGAGAGACGAAAAGCGGTCGCCTCGCCGGTGTGTGCGACGATGCCCGGATGGTCGCACCCCCGCCCGCCCTGTACCGGATCCGCCGAGACGTCGACGACGCCGACATCCCGAGCGACGCAGGCATCTCGAGACACGCAGCGCTCGACGCCGTCGAGGCCACGGCGCTGACCACGGGACCGTGGCGGGGCGATGCCCAGCACGGCGGGCCACCCTCCGCGCTCTTGGCCCGCGCCGTCGAGAGCGTGCTGCCGGACGGACGAGCGATCGCCCGCCTCAGCGTCGAGCTCGTGCGCCCGGTGCCGCTCGGGTCGCTGACCGTGGCGGCCTGGGCCGACAGGATCTCTCGCCGGGTCGACCACCTCCACGCCCGCATCGTCGCCGACGGACGGATCGTCGCCACGGCGACCGCCCTGGCACTCGCCACCACCTCCGTGCCCGAACCCGGCTGGCGACCGCCGGTCGAGCCGAGCGTCGACCCGCTGTCGCTGCCTCGGTCGCGCCCGGCCTGGCTGACCGACGGTGCCAGCTTCGTCTACCACCGAGACGGCGCCGAGCTCCGTATGGAGGACGGAACCTTCGGAGACCCGGGGTCGGCGATCGCCTGGATCCGGCTGGCCGTGCCGCTGGTCGAGGGCGAGGCGCCGTCGCCCCTGTCGAGAGTGATGGCGGCCGCCGACTTCGGCTCGGGCATCGGGGCCGTTTATGGCGCCGGCGCCGGGATCGGGCTGATCAACGCCGACCTCACCGTCGCCCTCCATCGACCGCTCCAGGGCGAGTGGGTCCGGCTCGCCTCGGAGACCCATGTCGGCCCCGACGGTGTCGGCCTCGGCCGCAGCGAAATCGGCGACGAGACCGGTCCGGTGGGCCGGGCCACCCAGAGCCTCTTGGCGATCCGGCTGGGCTGACGGACCCGACCGGTCGCCCCGATACCCCTTCGACCGCGGTCTTGGCCTAGCGTTTCCGAGGTGAGCGTCGGACGCCGTCTCGAGTTCCTCGCCAAGAGCGAGGACACCGGTCTCGACCGCCTGATGGCGGTGGTGGCCGCCGTCGACGCGCGCCCACCCCAGGAGGCGGCGATCGTCAATGCGTTCGACGACCTCGCCAGCTGTCTCCCCGCCGGTGCCGGCGTAGAGGAAGTGCTCGCCTACGTCTTCGGCGACCTGGGCTTTCGCGGCGCGTCGACCCACTACTACTCGTCGTCGAACTCGCTGATCCACCGGGTCCTCGATCGTCGGATCGGCATCCCGCTGTCGCTGTCGGTCGTGGCGATCGAGATCGCTCGGCGAGCCGGCGTCGGACTCGCCGCCGTCGGCCTGCCCGGCCATGTCGTGCTCACCAGCCATCACCCCGGCGAGACGGTGAGCCACGAGTGGTTCGACCCGTTCGACCGGGGGCGGCGCCTCGAACGAGCCGAGTGCGAGACGATCCTGCAGCGGGTCCGTCCCGCGTCGAGGTTGCTGCCCCAGCACCTCGAGGTGATGTCGTCGATCGACATCGTGGCTCGCACGCTCGAGAACCTGCGGGTGGCCTGCCTCCGGTCGGGTGACGTCAGCCAGCTCGCCGGCGTGCTCGAGTTGCGCGCCTCGTTGCCAGGTGCTCCGTTCGAGTTCCGGGTCGAGCTCTCGAAGACGCTGGCCGCCCTCGGCCGCTACGACGCCGCAGCCAGCCTCCGCGACGAACTCGCGGCGCTGCAACCGTCGCGATCCCACCACCACGAGGCGGAGGCTGTTCGGCTGCGGGCCCACCGCAACTGAACGCCCACCGCCCCCTCGGCCCATGCACACGGAGCATCCATGATCCCTCGCGAACTCAAGCGTTCCCTCGGCCAGATGATCAAGGGGGTGCAGGTCGTCGGCGCCAGCCACGAGGGTGTGACGCGGGCCTACACATCGCACTGGGTGACCCAGATCTCGTTCGAGGAACCGATCGTGATGGCGTCGATCAGTCCCAAACACGACACCCACCCCCTGATGGTCGGAGCCGGCCGCTTCGCCGTCTCCCTCCTGGCCGCCGACCAGATCGTCGCCGGCCAGTACTTCTCCTACCCGGCCCACAAGTTCAAATTCGTCGCCTCCGAGCTGATCGAGATGGACGAGGGGATGCCGATCGTGCCCGACTCGATCGCCTATCTGTTCTGCGAGACGTTCGACCGCATCGAGCGCTTCGACCACGATCTCTTCCTGGCGCGGGTGACCCGGGTGCGGGAGGGCCGCCTCGAGGCACCGCCCCTCCTCTACTCGGCCCGCCACGGCTGGCGGACGACCGGTGACAACGCTCGGGAGAAGGGGCGTTCGGTCCGCGACGAACTGTTGGCGCGGGTCGCCGAACTCGACGACGAGGACTGATCGGTCGACCACCCCCAGTGAACTTGCGAGCACGATTCGCCTCTGTCGGCGTGCATCCGTACGATGCAGACCATGAGCGATCTCGCCGAGCCGACCACCGTTGAATCCGCCGAGGCAGATGTCCTCGAGCGTTGCCGGAAGCTTCTCGCCGACCACCCGCCGGCGGACACCACCACCGTCGAGTTCCTCGGCGCCCAGTACGACGCCGGTCTCGCCTGGATCCATTTCCCCGTCGGCTACGGCGGCCTCGACGCCAGCCCGCGCCTGCAGGCGGTCGTCAACCACACCCTGGCCGCGGCCGGAGCCCCCTCGGCGTACCTGCGGAACCCGATCGGCTACGGGATGGGCGCGCCGACGGTGCTCACCCACGGCTCCGAGGAGCAGAAGCAGCGCTACCTCCGCCCCCTGTTCACCGGCGAAGAGGTGTGGTGCCAGCTCTTCAGCGA
>JAWSVN010000228.1:0-10853 GCA_033851875.1 Acidimicrobiales bacterium | reverse complement strand
CCGGGCAGCTCCAACAATGCTCAGAACGAGTCCTGAGCACTCTTGGAGCTGGGGGGAATCGAACCCCCGTCCGCCGAGGAGTCACCGACCGTGCTACGACCATTCCCGAGACTCCGGCCTCATGGCCACCGGACTGCCGGGTCAGTTGGGCCTTGCGGCCACTACCACCGAGTCTTTCCTCGGCGTCAGGGGTCTTTCCCTCCCGTCAGCGGTCTCTCCCGCCGTCCATCACTACTTCTGTTGCCGGGCTGTAATGATCAGGCCCCGCGTGGCCTCGCGGCTCGCTGTGTTCCTCTAGCTACCTGAAAATCAGGCGGCGAGAGCGAAGTCAGCCTTGTTGGCGCTTCTTGGATGCCCCGATTAACGAGTCTGAGCAACTCGGGTCGCACGAACGACTTCTCGTCTCGACGTCGAAACCGGTCAGCCCCGAGGTCGAGGAGACGTCTCGTGTGAAGACGTTTCCTCTGTCAAATAGCTGCCCACGAGCCTACCGGCGGGCAGGACGTGCGCATCCAACCGTGCGGCAGTGCTGTGACAAGGGGGGTCAGGGCAGCGTCGTGACCTCGATCGTCGTCGCCGGGCCGGTGGCGGTGCCGGCGACGGCCTGGACCGCCACTTCGTAGGTGGTGCCCGGTTCGAGGCCGGTGATCACGTGCCAGCGGTTGTCGTCGATCGTGACCACCTCGTCGTCGACGAGGATGCGGTAGCCGTTGGCGCCGTCGACGACGTCGTAGTTCACGACGATCTTGCGGCGTTCGACGCGGGTGATCCGCACGGTGGGGGCGGCCACGTCGCCGACGGTCGACACCGTCAACTGCGCCGGGGCGCCGAGGCGGCCGTCGGCCCCGACCGCCCGGACCTCGTAGGCGTAGCTCGTCGCCTCGGCGAGGCCCGTATCGGTGAACCAGCCGTTGTCGTCGAGGGTGATCACCGCGCCGTCGCGACGGACCTCGTAACGTTCGGCGCCCGCGACCTCGTCCCAGTTGAGGACGACCCGACGCCGTTCCTGACGGGTCGAGCGGAGGAAACTCGGGGCATCCAGGGTGGGCCTGAGGTCGACCGCCTCGTAGATCCGGATCGAATCGGCGGTGAGGCGGCGCAGCTCGCCGGGGAGCTGGATCCGTACGTAGCGGCCGGTGCGATCGATCTCGAGGTCGCTCCAGCGGCCGATCGTTGGGGTGTCGAAGCTGGTGACCCCAGGCTGCGCCCGCGTCGTGTCGGGGTCGGTCGAGGTGAAGGGCGAGTCGGACACGAACACCACACCGTCGCTCAGACCGTTGTAGTTGCCGACCGCCCGTTCGAACAGCCGGATCGTGTCGATGTCGCGCACCGCCCCCAGGTCGATCTCGAGCCACGGGTCGTCCTCGAGCAGGGTCTCGGCGAACTGGGCCCGCACCCCGTCGTGGTGGGTGTGGCCGGCGAGGTGGCCGTCGATGGCGTACTCCGGGCCGAACGACGCCCGGGTCGACGACGCCGCGGTAGCGGCGCCCGCCGCGAGGTCCGGGCCGAGCTCGGGTGCCGGGGCCGCTTCGAACACGGCGAACCCGCCGACCCAGCCCGATCCGGCGCGGCTCAGGTCGCCGCCCAGCCACAGGCGGCCGTTCTCCGACCCGTGGATCGCCCACACCCCGGCCGAGGCTCCCATGTCGAGCAGGAAGTCCGGGAGGTCGGCGCCGGTGGCGGCGTCGAAGGCGGACGCCCAGATCGCCGGTCGTTGGGTGTCGAGCCCGAGGGCCTCGACGTTGTAGGCCCGCCACTCGTTGCCGGGGTTGGTGGTGATCGAGCGGGTGTCGTAGGCGTGGTTCGACCAGTAGTGGCCGCCGGCGTAGAGGCGGTCGCCGACGATCTCGGCGGCCTGGAAGTCACCGCCGCCGAACGACGTGATGTAGAAGCCGATGCGGCCGAGGTCGGTGGCGTCGAGCACCTCGAGGAGGTGCGACTCGCGGGCGACGTAGACCCGGTCGCCGTAGGTCGCGATGTCGAACACGTTCTGCTTGCAGCAGTTCGGCATGCCGGCCGGCGTGCCCTGGGCCACGCCCGGGGTCAGCTCTCCGGTGAAGGCGTCGAGGGTGGCGAACCAGCGGTGCGCCGCGCCGTTGATCACCTCGAAGTAGCCGCCGACGTAGAGACGGGACCGGTCGGGGGAGTGCTCGATGGTCCACACCCGAGCCCCCGACACGACGGCGCCGAAGGTCGGGTCGTGGGATGCGTCGGTGAGCGACAGCTTGGCGAGGCGGGGAGCGAGTTGGTCGCCGGCGTAGAGGAAGTTGCCGCCGACGTAGACGCTGTCGTGGGCGAGCTCGATGTCCATCACGACGGCGTCGCCGTCGTCCCACCGGAGGTCGGGCAGCCAGCCGGTGCGCAGCGCACCGGTTGCCGGGTCGACCGCTGCGAGCGGGCCGGTCGCCACGCCGCCGACGGAGGCGAACTCACCGCCGACGAAGAGTCGGTTGCCGTCGGATGCGAGCGCGAACGCCGGTCCGTCCAGTTGGGGAGCGAAGCCGGGCAGGTACTCGCCGGTGTCGGCATCGAACGCGGCCAGGTAGGGCTGGTCGTGCTGCGGGCGGCCCCAGCCGTCGGTGACGTGACCGAAGCGGCCGGCGACGTAGACCACGCCGTCGAGTTCGGCGAAGTCGAACACGAGGGAGTTGAACTCGACCGTTTGCGACTCGAGCAGCGTTGCCACGCCCCAGTCGGTCACCGGTTCGGGCGAGACCTCCCAGCCGTCGGGCAGGTCACCGACGCCCGGGGCTGCTTGCGCCACCGCTGGCGCCGCGGTCGTCGGCGAGAGGGTCGCCGCCAGCGACAGGAAGAGGGCGAGGGCGAGCGCGACGGCGCCCGCACCTTGGAACGGTCGCCGCCTGGCTGCGCGCTCACCGGTGAGCGTCCCGATCTTCGACATGTTGCGTCGACCGTACGCCCAGGTCAGCGCCACATACATGGGTCTAGGGTCCCCGAGTTCCGGGAACTCCTGCCCGTCGCGCTACGCTCGAGAGCACCGACAAAGCGACAAATTTGTCTGGTTTTTCGACAAAGCCGATTGACTTTGTCGGCTTTCGACCTAGGGTGTCGGGATGTCCTCCGTCGCCGCCGACGATCTCAAGCGCTCCAGCCAGCACCTGCGGGGCACGATCGGTGACGAACTCGCCGAAGAGACCAACGCCTTCGGTGCCGAAGCCCTGCAGCTGTTGAAGTTCCATGGCGTCTACCAGCAGGACGATCGCGATCGTCGCCGTGAGCTGACCCAGGCCAAGCAGGAGCTCGCCTACTCGTGCATGGTGCGGGCGTCGGTCCCCGGCGGGGTGCTCACCGCCGCCCAGTGGGCCGGCATCGACGACCTGGCCGACGAGTTCGCCGACGGTGCGCTCCGGCTCACCACCCGCCAGGGCGTCCAGTACCACTTCGTCCACAAGGGTGAGCTGCGGGCACTGATCGCCGGGCTCAACCGTCGCCTCGTCTCGACCTACGCCGCGTGCGGCGACGTGGTCCGCAACGTGATGGCCACCACCGCCCCCTATCTCGAGCGCGACCACGAGCGGGTCCGCTCGCTGGCGCGGGCGCTCGACACCCGCTTCGCCCCTCAGTCGAACGCCTACTGGGAGCTGTGGGTCGACGGCGAGCGCGCCGTCAGCGCCACGCCTGCGCCGGTCACCGAGGGCGGCGACGACGTCGAGCCGCTCTACGGCACCACCTACCTGCCCCGGAAGTTCAAGATCGGCATCGCCCTGCCCGGCGACAACTCGGTCGACATCTTCTCCCATGATGTCGGCATCGTGCCGCTGGGGGAGGGGGCGGTGATCCTCGCCGGCGGCGGCCTCGGCCGCAGTCACAACGACCCCACCACGTTCCCTCGCCTCGCCGATCCGGTGGCGTGGGTCCCCGACGATCGGGTGGCCGACGTGGTCGAGGCGATCATCACCGTCCACCGCGACTTCGGCAATCGCGACGACCGCAAGCACGCCCGCCTCAAGTATGTGATCGAAGACCGCGGCGTCGAGTGGCTCCGCTCCGAGATCGAGCAGCGGGCCGGCATCGAACTCGACGCGGTGCCCGAGCTGCCGTCGTGGGGCTCGCCCCGCGATCATCTCGGCTGGCATGCCCAGACCCCGGGCTCCGACGGCGCCGAGCAGTGGTTCCTGGGCGTCGCCGTCCCCACCGGTCGTCTCGCCGACGCGGAGGGGATCCGTCGCCGCACCGCCGTGCGCTCGATCCTCGACACCTACGCGGATGAGATCCGGCTCACCCCGCACCAGGACCTGTTGCTGTGCGGCATCTCCACCGCCGACAAGGACGCCGTCGAGGCGATCCTCGCTGAGCACAACGTGCCGATGGCCTCCCAGCTGAAGCTGACGGTGCTGTCGTCGATGGCGTGCCCGGCACTGCCGACCTGTGGCCAGGCCCTCGGTGAGGCCGAACGGGTGCTGCCCGAGCTCACCGATCTGCTCGACGAACTCCTCGAACAACGCAACCTCGCCGAGGTGCGGATCGAAACCCGGATGACCGGCTGCCCCAACGGTTGCGCTCGCCCGTATGTGGCCGAGCTCGGTGTGGTCGGCCGCACGAAGACCAGCTACGACCTGTGGCTCGGCGGCGACCCGGTGGGTACCCGGCTCGCCACCCAGGCCATCGAGGCCGTGCCGTTCCGCAAGCTCGGCGACGCCCTCGGGCCGATCCTCGACCGCTTCGCCGCCGACCGCTCGGCCGACGAGGCGTTCGGCGACTGGGTCGACCGGGTCGGCGTCGACACAGCCATCGCCGATGCGCCCACCTTCCGGGTGCCGGGCAAGAAGGACTGATCATGACTGCGATCGACGCCATCGGAGCCCCCTCGGCCCGCCGCAATCTGCCGGCGGCCACCGCCGCCAAGGTCGCGGCGTCGGAGGAGGAGATCGCGTCGTTCGTGTCGGCGCACGGCGCCGGGGCCACGCTGCTGTGCAGCGGACAGGACGCCGTGATGGTCGACCTGGTGCTCGGCGTCGCGCCGAAGCTCGAGGTCACCTTCATCGACACCGGCTACCACTTTCCCGAGACGATCGAGACGATGCTCTCGATCGTCGAGCGCTACCGGCCCAAGCTGCGGGTGGTCAACCCCTGGCGGCACCTCACCGGCGTGGGCAAGCCCGGCTTCTGCTGTTCGGACCACAAGGTCGAGCAGCTCGACCTCGCCCTCGAGGGCCGCACGGCCTGGATGAGCGGCATTCGCCGGGCCGACGGTGAGGCCCGGGCCGACGCGTCGCTCCGCGAGACCGATCGACGCGGCCTGGCCAAGCTCAACCCGATCGTCGACTGGGACGACGACGACGTCGTCGCCTTCGAGGTGAGCCAGGACATCATCATCAACCCGCTGCGGGCCAAGGGCTACCCGTCGATCGGGTGCAAGCCCTGCACGTCACCCTCCACCAGCGGCCGCGACGGTCGCTGGGCCGGCTCCGGCAAGTCGGAGTGCGGCATCCACCTCTGAGCGGCTCACGGACCGGCTGCGCCTCGGCGGGGCCTTCACCCGCCCGCGGCCTCGCGGGCGATCGCCCGTGCTTCGCTCGGCGTGAGTCCGAAGGCCCGGCGGAAAGAAGCCGTGAACGCGCTCGGGTTGGTGAATCCGTGTTCGATGCCGATGCGAGCCACGGATCGCTCGCTCGATGAAGGGTCCGCCAGCGCGGCGTGGGCTCGCGCGAGTCGTTCGGATCGGATGAGGGCAGACACCGTTGTGTCGCTCTTCTGCATCTCGAGCTGGATTCGACGAGGTGACCAGCCGAGCGCTCGTGCAATCGTGGACGTCGACAACAGCGGGTCGGCGATGTTCACGGTGACGTAGTCGACGATGAGTTGTGTGAGCTCGGTTCGCGACTGGGCATCGAGGTGTCGGTTGTGGATCAGCGCCGTGACATGTGTGCACGCAACGTGGAACGCAGGGCCGGACAGCTCCGCGGCGTGATCAGCAAGCGCCTCGAGCGACCGAGCGGCCATCGCTGCGGCTCCAGCCGGGTCCCGCCAAGCCCTTGGGCGCAAGGCTCCCTCGACGGGCTGATGAATCGTCAGGTACGCAGCTTCGAAGCCAAAGGAATGTTCGACGACGGCGGGTTCGTGGGTGGGGTAGAGAAGCATCGACCCGGTCGCGAAGGTCGATCGACCACGTGCCGTCTCGGCGGTGCATGAACCACTTCGGATGACCTTCAGCTCGAACGTGCCTTGATCGCCTGACGCCGCTTGAGCGGCAGTCCGAGTGATCCGCACCGGAGAACTGGCGCAGCGGGTCACCGAGAACTCGCGTGAGGAACGAGTCCAGATCGAGCCTCTGAACTGCCGATCGCACTCGGTCTCGAGGTGACCGTGGGCTCGGCGTACCCCGTCGGTCCATGAGATGAGCCCGAGCGAAGGTGAGCGGGTTCGATCGGCAGGCACCACACGACCCTAGGGGTTCATCCCAGAGCCGGGCGACCCGGCGGTGTGGTCGACGCGACCGACGCTGTCGTCGGCGCGAACGATTCGACACACGCGGTGATGTCTGGCTGGCGAGGCCCGCAGAGTTGGTCGCCATGTTGAACTCTGCGGACCTCGAGGCGATGGATGCGACCGAAATGGGGCTTCGTCTGGTCGCTCGCGATCTGCGATCCGAGGAACTTGTTGCCGCCCACCTCGAACTCATCGAAGAGCGGAATCCAGCGATCAACGCGTTCGCACTCCGTCGGCCAGGTGAATCACTCATGCGGGCACGCGAGATGGACGACGAGCTGCGTCGAGGGGTGCGTCGCAGCCCGGTCCACGGGGTGCCCTTCACCGTGAAGGACTCCCTCGACACCGCTGGCTGGCGAACGAGTCGCGGCTCTCGAGTATTCGCTTCCCGGGTCCCGGAGGTCGACGCCACCGCCGTTCGACGACTGATCGAGGGCGGGGGTGTGCTCCTCGGTAAGACCAATGTGCCCGAATTCTCGCTCTGGACCGAGACGGACAACGACCTGGTCGGCCGCACCAACAACCCGCTCGACCTCACGCGGACGCCGGGTGGCTCGAGCGGCGGGGAATCCGCAGCGATCGCGTCGGGGATGTCGCCGATGGGCCTTGGCAGCGATGTGGCCATCTCGGTGCGAGGCCCCGCCCATTGCACCGGGATCGCCGCCCTCAAGCCCACGCGGTCCCGCAGCCCGCTCACCGGCCACTGGCCCGCAGTCCCTGCGAAGTCATGGCACATCGGTCCAATGGCACGGAGTGTGCGCGACCTCGTGGTCATGTTCGACCTGCTGCAAGGACGCGACGAGGTCGACCCCGTCGCGACGACGCCACGGGCTGGTCGTCGGAGTGGGGCGGTCACGACGCCGCTGCGGATCGGGTGGGCGACGTCTCCTGCATTCGGCCCGGTCTCACAGGAGGTCGTACGTGAGGTCGAGCGGGCTGCCGAGGTGCTCGCCGAAGGCGCTTCGGTCGAGTTGGCCTCCCAGCTCGACCGCCTCTCGGACCTCGACGCAGCTTGGGTCAGCACCACGCTTCTGAGGGAGGCGATTGCCCCCCTCGTGAGGGGGTTTCGCGACGTCGTGACAGAGCTCTCACCACGGATTCGCTCGCTGGCCCTTGCCGATCCGCCGACCGCGGTGCAGCTCCAGGAGGCACAGAATTCCTTGATGATGCTGAGCGCAACGCTCGACGAGTTCTTCGTGTCTCACGATGTCCTGTTGTGTCCGGTTTGCCCATCGGTAGCCCCACCCCATGGTCAGGCTCACCTCGACATCGACGACACTTCTGTGTCGGCACCTGGGGTGATGCGAGCGACCGCCTCGTTCAACCTGACCGGTCACCCAGCGGTATCGGTACCGTTCGGTCGGAGCGACAGCGGGCTGCCGATCAACGTCCAGGTCGTTGCCCGTCGAGGCCACGATGAGGTCGCTCTTGCCGTCGCCGGTCTGCTCGAGCGTCGACGTGTGGGATAGCGCGGTGCCCCGAGGGCCTGGCAGGTCGGGTGCCCGACGAAGCAATACGCTGAGCGGATGAGTGCCAGCGGGATCGAGATCGTGCCCGTCGGGCTCCGCGTGGAGGGGCGCCGCGTCATCGTCGTCGGCGCCGGACGAATCGCGGCCCGCAAGGCCGCCGCCTACCACGACCGTGACGCCGAGGTGGTCGTGGTCGCTCCCGAGGTGAGCGACGACATGCGCGAGCTCGGCGTGGCCGAGGTCCGGGAGCGAGCCTTCGAACCGGCCGACCTCGACGGCGCCTGGTTCGCCGTCACCGCCACCGGGATCCCGGAGGTCGACGGAGCGGTGTTCCGCGCCGCCGAGGAGCGCCGCATCTGGTGCAACGCCGCCGACGACCCCCAGCACTGCTCGACGATCCTGCCCGCGGTGGTGCGGGCCGGCGGGATCACGGTGTCGATCTCGACCGGTGGCCGCAGCCCGGCCATGGCGAGCTGGTTGCGGCGACAGATCACCGACCTCCTCGACGAGCCGACCCTCGCCGCCTTCGAACGCACCGCGATGGTGCGCGACGAACTCCGCGCCGAGGGCCGCCCGACCGAGATCCCCGGCTGGCAGGAAGCGCTCGACGCCTACGAGGCCGACCTGCGCCGCCGCCTGGACGAGGCTGGCGACCCCGCCGACTAGCGGCGAGTGCGGTCGGCCAGCTCGCGGCGAGCTTCGCGATCCGCGTCTCGTTTGGCGATCATCTGCCGCTTGTCGACCGTCTTGCGACCTCGGGCGAGCCCGAACTCGAGCTTGGCCCGACCGTCCTTGAAGTAGATCGCCATCGGCACCAGCGACAGTCGATCCTGGTTGACCTTGGAGTTGAGGCGGTCGAGCTCGTAGCGGTGGAGCAGCAGCTTGCGCTTGCGGGCCGCCTCGAACCGGCCCTGGACGCCACCGCGGCTGTAGGGGGCGAGGTGGAGGCCGACCAGGAACAGCTCGCCGTCCTCGAAGCGGGCATAGGCGTCGTTGAGCGTGACGTTGGCCTCGCGCAGCGCCTTGACCTCCACCCCGCGCAACACGATGCCGGCCTCGAAGGTCTCGAGGATCTCGAAGTCGCGTCGAGCGGTCTTGTTGGTCGCCACCATCTTCACGGCCATCGTGCCCGAGGCTAGCTAGCCTGGCCCCCGATGCTCCGACTCGACACGACGGTGTGGCACGAGATCCTGGCCGAAGCCTGGCGGGTCTACCCCGAGGAGGCCTGCGGCCTGCTCACCGCCGAGGCCGGTGGTGGCCCCGACGCGCCGATCGTCGGGTTCCTCCCGGTGCGGAACGCGGCGGCGTCGTCACGGATCTTCCAGCTCGACCCGATGGGCTACATGAAGGCCGAACGAGCGGCCGACGACGGCGGCCTCGAGATCGTCGGCGTCATGCACTCCCACACCCACACCGGTGCCTACCCGTCGCCCACCGACGTCGGCGAGGCCACGAAACCCCTGGTCCCACCCTCGTGGCACTGGGTGATCGTGTCGCTCGCATGGGGTGAGCCCGAGCTGCGGAGCTTCCGGGTCGACGCTGGCGTCGGCGACGTGCCGGTGCTCGCCGGTCAGCACGCGCCGGCCGGAATAGCAGAAGAGCCGGTGGCGTTGGCATAGTGGAATCCCTACGATTCTTGTCGGGTTTGTCGAGAATCGCCCCCCAGCAGCTCACCGAGCCGGGAGATCCCATGTCTGCAATCACTGTTCGCCTCCCCACCGTCCTGCGCACCGCCGCCGGCGGCAACGCCACCGTCGAGGTGGCGGGCACCACGGTCAAGGAGGTCGTCGACGGCCTCGTCGCCGACCACCCCGGCCTGGCCCCCAACCTGATCGACGACGACGGCGGCGTGCGCAAGTACGTCAACATCTACGTCAACGACGAGGACATCCGCTTCCTCGACAAGCTCGACACCGCCGTCAACGACGGCGACGAGCTGGCCATCCTCCCCGCCGTCGCCGGAGGCTGATCCCCATGGCCGTCTACGCCTCGGTGCTCGACCTGGTGGGCAACACCCCCGTGGTCGACGTGAGCCACCTGAGCCCCAACCCGAATGCCAGAATCCTCGCCAAACTCGAGGGGCAGAACCCGGCCGGGTCGGTGAAGGACCGCATCGCGCTCAACATGGTGAAGGCGGCCGAGGCGTCGGGCGAACTCGTGCCCGGCAAGACGGTGATCGAGCCGTCGTCGGGCAACACCGGCATCGCGCTGGCGATGATCTGCCGGATCCGGGGCTACCACCTCAAGATCGTCCTCCCCGAGAACGTCACCAAGGAACGTCGTGAGGTGCTCGAGGCCTACGGGGCCGAGATCATCCCGTCGCCCGGCGAGGAGGGCTCCAACGGCGCCGTGCGCCGGGCCCTGAAGATGAGCGAGGAGCACCCCGACTGGGTGTTCCTCTACCAGTACGGCAACGAGGCCAACCCCCGAGCCCACTACGAGGGCACTGGCCCCGAGATCCTGGCCGACGTTCCCGACATCACCCACTTCGTCGCCGGCCTCGGCACCAGCGGCACGCTGATGGGCGTCGGCACCTACCTCAAGGAACACAAGCCCGACGTCAAGATCTACGCCGTCGAGCCGCCGAGCGGCGAGCGGGTCGAGGGCCTCCGCAGCCTCGACGACGGCTACGTGCCGCCGGTGTTCGACAAGTGGGGCGGCATGGACCTCCTCGACGGCAAGCGCATCGTGCGCCCCGCCGAATCGCTCGAGTGGACCCGCCGGCTCGTGTCCGACGCCGGCATCTTCGCCGGCATCAGCTCCGGAGCGGCCCTGGCCGGCGCCGTCAAGGTCGCCGAGCGCCTGGGCGAGGACGAGACCGCCACGATCCTCTTCGTCGTGTGCGACGGTGCGTGGAAGTACCTGTCGACCGGTGCCTACACCGAGCCGATGGAAGACGTCGTCGCCAAGCTCGACGAGGTCATCTACTTCTGA
>JAWSVN010000227.1:0-1647 GCA_033851875.1 Acidimicrobiales bacterium | reverse complement strand
CCCGTAGGGTGGTCGGCCGTGCGCGTCGCCACCTGGAACGTCAACTCGATCCGGACCCGACTCGGTCGGGTCCTCGACTGGATCGATGCTCACGAGCCCGACGTGCTCGCGCTGCAAGAGACCAAGTGCAGCGATGCCCAGTGGACAGCGCAGTGGACATCAGAGCAGGGGGTGAGCATGTGTGACGACGCTGCCGACCCGTTCGCCGCGCGCGGCTACGAGGTCGCCCACCACGGCGTCGACCATCGCAACGGGGTGGCGATCGTGTCCCGCGTCGGCCTCGACGACGTGCGGCGAGGGTTCGCCGGACCGTCGTCGCCGCCCTACGACGAGCCTCGTCTGATCACGGCGACGTGCGGTGGCATCCGCATCCAGTCGGTCTACGTGCCCAACGGCCGCGAGCTCGACGACCCCCACTACCTCTACAAGCTCGTCTGGCTCGAACGACTCCGCGCCGAGTTGGCCGTGCCCCTCGACGCCGGGCACCCGACCCTCAGCCTCGGCGACTTCAACGTCGCCCCGGCCGACGCCGACATCTACGACCCGAAGCGGTGGCGTCGACGGACCCACGCCAGCCCGCCGGAGCGCGCGGCGATCGCCGCCCTGCTCGAGCTCGGACTGTGCGACGTCACCCGCGCCCACCTGCCCGACGATGGCGTGTTCACCTGGTGGGGCTATCGGCCCGGCCAATTCGATCTCAACCGGGGCCTGCGCATCGACCTGGCGTTGGCCGACGAACGACTGGCCGAACAGGTGGAACGGGTGTGGATCGATCGCGACGAACGGGCCGGCGAACGTCCGAGCGATCACGCCCCGCTCGTGGTCGACCTGCGAGCGCCGACACGGTCCCGCGGCGGGGTATAGGCTCGCCCGGGTGACGACGCCCGCAGGTTGGTATCAGGACCCCGCCGGAGACCCGAGTCTCCTTCGCTACTGGGATGGCGCCCAGTGGACCGAACACGTGCAGCCCGCCGAACCGCAGGCGGCCCCACCGCCTCCGGCCGCCGAGCCGACGCCGCCGCCTCCCGCGCCGACAGCTGACCCGACCCCGCCGCCTCCCGCACCGACGGCCGATCCGACCCCGCCGCCTCCCGCACCGGCCGCACCGATGGCGACCGCCCCGGCCGGCGCCGGCGGGCTCGGCGGCATCAAGACCGACCTCCTCGACGACGAGTACGCCGAGGTGGCGAGCGGCCAGCGGGTCGTCCTGCAGAACTCCAAGATGCTGAAGGTCACGCTCGGCGACGACATCCTCGCCCGCCAGGGTTCGATGGTCGCCTTCCAGGGTGCGGTCGACTTCGATCACGAGGGCTCCGGCGGTGTCGGCAAGTTCCTCAAGAAGGCGGTGACCGGCGAGGGCGTGCCGCTGATGCGCTGCACCGGCCAGGGCGAGGTCTTCTTCGCCAAGGACGCCGACGACATCCACATCCTCCACCTCGAGGGCGCGGCGCTCACCGTCAACGGCAAGAACATCCTCGCCTTCGAGCCGTCGCTCAACTGGGACATCAAGAAGGTCGAGGGCGCCGGCATGCTCTCGGGCGGCCTGTTCAACACCCGCCTCGAGGGTCACGGCTGGGTGGCGATCACCACCAAGGGCATCCCGGTCGTGCTCAAGACCGACGCCCCGACGTTCGCCGACACCGACGC
>JAWSVN010000047.1:8254-37984 GCA_033851875.1 Acidimicrobiales bacterium | reverse complement strand
CCCTCGAGGGCAACAAGGTGAAGCTCGGCGTCGTCATCTACGAGGCAGAGTTCGAGCAGGATCTGGACCGAGCGTTCAAGAAGCTGGCCAAGGAGGTGCGCCTCCCCGGGTTCCGGCCCGGCAAGGCGCCCCGCAAGGTGCTCGAAGCCCGCATCGGCTCGGAGTACGCCCGGCAGGAGGCCCTGCAGGACGGCCTGCCCAACTACTACGTCGACGCCGTGAAGGAACACGAGGTCGACGTGATCGCCCCGCCGGAGATCGACATCACCGATGGTGAGGAGTCGGGGCCGATCACCTTCGACGCCGTCGTCGAGGTGCGCCCGACGGTCGAGATCTCGGGCTACGACGCCCTCGAGGTCACCGTCCCGAGCCCCGAGGTCGACGAGGAACTGATCGACGCCGAGGTCGAGGGCATGCTCGGCCCGTACGGCACCCTCGAGGACGCCGATCGCCCCGCCGAGGTCGGCGACCGGGTCACGATGAACATCCGGGTCGTCCACGAGGACGAAGAGCTCGAAGGGCTCACCCAGGACGACTACACCTACGAGGTCGGCATGGGCGGCCTCGTCCCCGAGCTCGACGAGCAGCTCGAGGGCGCCTCGGTGGGCGATTCGCTCGAGTTCACCGCCGCCCACCCCGACGAGGACGAAGAGGCCCCCCTCGAGTTCTCGATCGAGGTGAAGCAGATCCAGACCACCGTGCTGCCCGAGGCCGACGACGCCTGGGCCGCCGAGAACACCGACTTCGACTCGCTCGACGCCCTCAAGGACGACCTCCGCGAGAAGCAGCGTTCCTCCGGCCGTGACGCCGCCATCGCCGCTCGTCGCAACGGTGCGGCCGAGGCCCTCGGCGCCCTCGTCTCCGACGACGACGTGCCCGAGGCCCTCGTCACCATGGAGTTCGAGAACCGGGTGCAGGACATGTCGATGCGCCTCCAGGCCTCGGGGCTGAGCCTCGAGCAGTTCATGCAGTTCACCGGCCAGCCCCGTGAGCAGTTCGTCGCCGATCTGCGCGAACAGGCCGGCTCGTCGGCCCGGATCGACCTCGCCCTGCGGGCCCTGGCCGAGGCCGAGAGCATCGAGGTGTCCGACGACGACCTCGACGCCGAGTTCGCCCAGGTCTCCGAGCAGGTGGGCCGCCCGGTCGCCGACATTCGCGCCGAGTTCGCTGACGCCGGTCAGTTGCCGGCGGTACGCTCGGACCTCCGGAAGAGCAAGGCGCTCGACTGGCTCATCGAACGGGTCAAGGTCGTCGATGAGGAAGGCAATCTCATCGATGCAGCTTCTCTCGAGGCCCCCGAGCCCGAGACTGGCGACGACGCCACCACCGAAGGAGACGATGCGTGAACCACGTACTCAACACCTACATGCCCAGCATCGTCGAACAGACGAGGGGCGGAGGTGAGCGAGCGACCGACCTGTTCTCGAAGCTGCTCACCGACAACATCATCTTCCTCGGTTCGCCGATCGACGATCACGTCGCCAACATCATCTGCGCCGAGCTGCTCTACCTCGAGTCGGAGAACCCCGACCGCGGCATCAGCCTCTACATCAACTCGCCGGGCGGCGACGTGAACGCCATGTTCGCCATCTACGACACGATGCAGTTCATCCGGCCCGACGTGGCCACGATCTGCTTCGGTCAGGCCGCCTCGGCCGCCGCCGTGCTGCTCGCCGCCGGCGCCCCCGGCCAGCGCATGGCGCTGCCGAGCGCCCGCATCCTGCTCCACCAGCCCTACTCGGGCGCCCAGGGTCAGGTGTCGGATCTCGAGATCGCCGCCGCCGAGATCGAGCGCCTGCGGGTGCAGCTCGAGGAGAACCTGGCCCACCACACCGGCCAGTCGGTCGAGAAGATCAAGAACGACACCGAGCGTGACTTCGTGATGACGGCCGCCGAGGCCAAGGCCTACGGGGTGATCGACGACGTGATCAGTCACCGCAACGCAGCCGACACGACGGGCCCCATCCGGGCGCTGGATTCCTGAGACACGAGCGGCGAGACGGGGAACGGGAGGCAATCGGTCGTGGCCAAGTTCGGTGAAGGGGGCGAGCTCCTCAAGTGCTCGTTCTGCGGGAAATCGCAGAAGCAGGTCAAGAAGCTGATCGCCGGTCCGCAGGTCTACATCTGCGACGAGTGCATCGATCTGTGCAACGAGATCATCGAAGAGGAGCTGGCCGAGGGCCCCGAGGTCGGCTTCGACGAGCTCCCCAAGCCCCGTGAGATCTTCGACTTCCTGAACGAGTACGTGATCGGACAGGAGGCGGCCAAGAAGGTCCTCTCGGTCGCCGTCTACAACCACTACAAGCGGATCCAGTACGGCGCCCAGAAGGCGTCGACGCCTGGCGGCCCCGACGTCGAACTGGCCAAGTCGAACATCCTGCTGATCGGTCCGACCGGCTGCGGCAAGACGTTCCTGGCCCAGACCTTGGCCCGCATGCTCAACGTGCCGTTCGCCATCGCGGATGCCACCGCCCTCACCGAGGCCGGCTACGTGGGCGAGGACGTCGAGAACATCCTGCTCAAGCTGATCCAGGCGGCCGACTTCGACGTGAAGCGGGCCGAGACCGGGATCATCTACATCGACGAGGTCGACAAGGTCGCTCGCAAGAGCGAGAACCCCTCGATCACCCGTGACGTGTCGGGCGAGGGCGTGCAGCAGGCGCTGCTCAAGATCCTCGAGGGCACGGTGGCCTCGGTTCCGCCCCAGGGCGGCCGCAAGCATCCGCACCAGGACTTCCTCCAGATCGACACCACCAACATCCTGTTCATCTGTGGAGGCGCCTTCGCCGGGATCGAGGACATCGTCGAGCGGCGCCTCGGCAGCAAGTCGATCGGCTTCCGGCCCGAGGTGTCGGACACGGCCAGCATGGTGCCGTCGACCGTGAGCGACGGCGACCACGTGTTCTCCCGGATCCTGCCCGAGGACCTGCTCAAGTTCGGCCTGATCCCCGAGTTCGTCGGCCGCCTCCCCGTCACCGGCACCGTCGCCGAGCTCAGTCGCGAGGCTCTGGTCAGGATCCTCGTCGAGCCGAAGAACGCCCTGGTCAAGCAGTACCAGAAGTTCTTCGAGATGGAGGATGTCGACCTCGAATTCGACGCCGAGGCGCTCGGCGCCGTCGCGGACCAGGCCCTCCTTCGCGGCACCGGCGCCCGTGGCCTGCGAGCGATCCTCGAAGAGGTCCTGCTCGACGTGATGTACGACCTGCCGGGTCGCGACGACGTCGAACGGGTCGAGATCGATGCGGCCGCCGTGCTCGAACGCGTGAACCCCACCCTCGTGCCCCGCACTGCCGACGAGCGTCAGCGGCGCGCCGCCTCCTGACGGCTCGCCGGCCCGCACGTCCCCCCCCGGAACCCCCGTGGACTACCGCCAGGCGCTCGCCTTCCTCGACGCCCACACCAACCTCGAAGGGTCGCCCGCCCCGGCCGGAACCGGCGCGGCGCTCCCGACGGCGGGGGCGACCGAAGGGCTGAGCCTCGCGCCGATCCGTGAGCTGATGGCGGCCCTGGCCGACCCCCAGCACGCCTATCGGGTCATCCACGTGACCGGCACCAACGGCAAGGGGTCGACGTCGCGATTCGCCGCCGAGATCCTGGCGGCGGCCGGCCTGTCGGTCGGCCTGCTGACCAGCCCGGATCTCGAACGCATCAACGAACGCATCGTGTGGGACGGTCGCCCGATTCCCGACGAGGAGTTCGCCCGGGTGATGAGCCTGCTCGCCGCGGTCGTGCCGACCCTCGAGCATCCGCCGGGTCGTTTCGATCTGCTCACCGCCCTCGCCCTGGTGTGGTTCGCCGACCAGGGCGTCGACGTCGCAGTGGTCGAGGTCGGGCTGCTCGGCCGATTCGACTCCACCAACATCGTCGAGGCGGACGTCGCCGTGTTGACCAACCTCGGCAAGGACCACACCGATGGGGCAGAAGGCTGGAAGGCGAAGGTCGCCTGGGAGAAGGCCGGCATCATCGAGCCCGACAGCCACGTGGTGCTCGGCACCGACGACGAGGTCTTCCTCGCCGCCGCCCAGGCCGAGCCGCACCGGGAGCTGTGGGTGGCCGGGCGCGACTTCGCCCTCGAGAACCAGGCGATGGCGGTCGGCGGGCGAGCCCTCGACGTCCGGACCCCTGGCGCCGACTACGAGCAGCTCTTCCTCGGCGTGCACGGCGCGTTTCAGCCCGACAACCTGGTGACGGCGATCGCCGCGGTCGAGGCCCTGCTCGGGCGACCGCTGGGGAGCGAGGTCCTCGAGGAAGCGCTCGCCGACATCGAACTGCCCGGTCGGTTCGAGGTGGCCAGCGTCGATCCGCTCGTGATCCTCGACGGCGCCCACAACCCCGACGGCGCTCGCGCGGCCAAGGACACCCTCGACACCGAGTTCGCTCGGCTCGGCTCGTGGGTGCTCGTGTTCGGCCTGCTCAACGGCAAGGACCCGGCCGAGATGCTCGAGGCGATCGGCGCCGCCGACTTCGACGCCGTCATCCTCACCCAGCCCGCCTGGTCGCGCTCGGTGCCGGCCACCGAGTTGGCAGCCGCCGCTCGTTCGCTCGACATCGCCGTGGAGGTGGTGCCCGACGCGGTCGAGGCGTTCGGGCGGGCCAAGGCGGTCGCAGCGGATGACGACCTGATCCTCGTCGCCGGCTCGCTCTACCTCGTCGGGGAGGTCCGCCCCGTCGCCCGCAGCGTTGTCGATGCCGACGACTTCCCGGTCGACCGTCGTCACAACCGGCCGGCCGGTGGCTGAGCCGAATCCGGATCGGCGGGAACCACACCCAGGTCGATAGTCCGGATGGGCCATCGGGCTCAAGGATCTTCGCTGGAGGGTCGTTGACTCCGATCGTGAAGACCTTCCGTGAGACCAAGCGTGCCCTGCAACGGGGCGCAACCCTGACCGGCTATGCCCTCACGCTGTCGGCCTTCGCTGCGGCGGGGCTCAGTACGATGGCGGCGCTCGAGGAGCAGTCGGGTGAGTTCCTGACCGACACCGGCAATCACATCGGTGAAGCGCGCCCCGACCAGTACGAACTCGAGACGACCATCCTCGCTCCCGAGGCCACCGCCAGCACCGCCAGCACCGCGGCACCCTCGACGACGACCACGACGGCGGCTCCGCCGCCGCCCCCGCCTTCGTCCAGCTCGACCACGGCGCCGCCGCTCGGTCCGACGGGCAACCTGATCGCCAGCGGCGTCCTCCAGCCCATCACCGATGGTCTCTGTCTGGTGATCGGCGGCGACAACAAGGTCCGGCAGCAGAGTTGTGACCCCACCACCGCCCCGCCGTTCAACGTCCACGAGCGTGACGACGGCTACGTCACCCTGTCGGCTGGCGACGGCACCTGCCTCGGCGCGACCGGTGGTGTGGCCCCCGTCACCAATCAGACCTGCACCGAAGACGACGCCCAGCTGTGGACCTACGTCCCGTCCTATGTGAAGCCGGATGGGACACAGACCTACAACCTGCTCAACAAGTCCAACGGGAAGTGCCTCGACGTGAGCGGCAACGCCACGAACTCGGGGGCAGAACTGATCACCTGGTCGTCGTCGCACAACCAGTGCAAGACGAGTTCGTCGGCCAACAACCACCAGTTCACCGTCTACACCGCCCCGACCACCCCGCCGACGACGGCGGCCCCGACGCCGGTGCTGTCGGTCAACGCATCGAACGCCGTGCTCAGCGGGAACATGACCCTCCAGAACGGTCAGATCGGCACGGCCAACAACTCGATCGGGAACAACTACGACGGGGCCCACAACGCCACTGGTTCGGCGACCTTCACCTTCACGGTGACCGAGGCCGGCAACTACCAGGTGCAGGGCAGCAACATCACCACCAACGGCGGTAGCGCCGACTCGTTCTGGGCCTACATCGACGGCCAGCCGGGTGGAGTGGGCTACAAGTGGTTCACCCACGACGGTACCGACACGCTCAACAACCACGACGCCGGTGGTGACGTGACCGTCTACCTCGAGCCGGGCGAGCACACCGTCGAGCTGTTCCTCCGTGAGGACGGCACCTGGCTCGGCGATCTCGAGCTGGTCAAGCAGTGAGCGGGGGAGGCGCCGGGCCGGGGTACCGGCCCGGTAGCCTCGCCCGGGTGAGCCGAACCTTCGTGATCTGCAAGCCCGATGCCGTCGAGCGTGGCCTCGCCGGTGAGATCCTCTCCCGCTTCGAGCGCAAGGGACTGACCCTGTTGGCGGCCGAGCTCCGTCAGCTCGACGCCGACACCCTCGCCGAGCACTACGCCGAGCACGTCGGCAAGCCCTTCTACGCCGATCTCGTCGCCTTCATGAGCCGCAGCCCCGCCCTGGTGGCCGCGCTCGAGGGCCCGGACGACACCTACGCCATCGTTCGCACGATGATGGGCCCGACCAATCCGGCTGAGGCCCCTCCCGGCACGATCCGTGGCGACTACGGCACGGTCATGACCGAAAACCTGGTCCACGGATCCGACTCCAACGAGTCGGCCGAGCGCGAGATCGGGATCTTCTTCCCCGGTCTCTGAGCCGAGTGTTCGGGGCCCGGTCTCCGGCCCCCACCAACCGATGACGCCATCGAGGTGCCCCCGGCCACTGGCCGCGGGCACCTCGCACTTTTGGTGGTGGGTAGAATCGCCTTGCCCTTGTGAGGCCCCGAAGCCGGGTCGTAGGGTGACGGAGCGTGCGGGGGCAGAAGCCGACGGGAGCAGCTATGGCCGCGAAGCGAATCACATCGGTGCTCGGCTCCGTGGGAGCCCGCGACATGGCGGTCGACCTCGGCACCGCGAACACCCTGGTCTACGTGCGCGGCCACGGCATCGTGCTCAACGAGCCGTCCGTGGTCGCCATCAACGTCAACTCCGGTCGACCCCTCGCCGTCGGACTCGAAGCCAAGCGCATGATCGGGCGCACCCCGAGCCACATCCAGGCGATCCGGCCCCTCAAGGACGGGGTCATCGCGGACTTCGACATCTGCGAGGAGATGCTCCGCTACTTCATCCACAAGGTCTCGCCGGGGCGGTGGGTGGCCAAGCCGCGCATCGTGATCTGTGTGCCGTCGGGCATCACCGGGGTCGAGCAGCGGGCGGTGAAAGACGCCGCCGAGTTCGCCGGCGCCCGTCAGGCGATCATCATCGAGGAGCCGATGGCAGCCGCGATCGGCGCCGGCCTGCCGGTCCAGGACCCGACCGGCAACATGATTGTCGACATCGGCGGTGGCACCACCGAGGTGGCCGTGATCTCGCTCGGCGGCATCGTCGCCAGTCAGAGCGTCCGCATCGGCGGCGATGAACTCGATCAGTCGATCATCTCCTACATCAAGAAGGAGTACTCGCTCGCGCTGGGCGAGCGCACGGCCGAAGAGATCAAGATCCAGCTCGGGTCGGCCTACCGCCTCGCGGAGGAGTTCGAGGCCGAGATCCGGGGCCGTGACCTCGTCACCGGCCTGCCCAAGACGATCGTCACCACCACCGAAGAGGTGCGCGAGGCGTTGGCCGAACCGGTGAGCGCCGTCGTCGACGCCGTCAAGATCACCCTCGACAAGACGCCGCCCGAGCTCGCCGCCGACATCATGGAACACGGCATCACCCTCGCTGGCGGCGGCGCCCTGCTCCACGGTCTGCCGCAGCGGCTCGAGAGCGAGACGGGCATGCCGATCCAGCTGGCCGACAACCCGCTCCAGGCGGTGGCCGTCGGGTCGGGGCAGTACCTCGAGGCCTACGACTCGCTCCGCGAGCTCTACCCCGGTCAGGCTGACTGACCGCGGCCCCCACCTCGGCGTGGTGGGGCAAGCTGTGAGGACCTGTGGCCGCACCCGCACTCTCCGCCCGTCGTCTCGTGGCGCTCCTCGCCCTCACGGCGGTGGCGCTGATGACGATCGATGCCCGCTCGACGGGCCCGTTCGCTTCGATGCGCTCGGCCGCGCTCACCGTCACCGCACCCGTGCGCGACCTCGCCGGTTGGGCCGTCCGGCCGATCGCTGACGCCTGGCAGGGGGCCGTCCACTACGACGACCTGGCGGCCGAGAACGACGAACTGCGTCGCGACCTCGCAGCGCTCGAGGGGCGCGTCGCCTCGATCGAGGAGACCGAGGCCGAGCTCGAAGCGCTGCGGGCGGCGACCGGGGTCGACTACCTCGAGCAGGTGCCACGGGTGGCGGCGACCGTCGTCACCGACCGCACCAACGGGCTCGAACGCATCATCGAGATCGATCGAGGGACCGACGACGGGGTGCAGGTCGGCATGCCCGTGGTGGTCGGTGACGGCCTCGTCGGCCGCGTCGAGCTCGCCGCCGGTGGCCGAGCGGAGGTGTTGCTGATCACCGATGGGCGCCTGCAGATCGGGGTGGTGGCACCGCGGACCCGTGCGCTCGGGATCGCCGCAGGGGAGGGGATCGACGAGGCCCTCTCCCTCGACCTCGAGGAGGGCGCCGAGCTGCGCACGGGTGATCGCCTCGAGACCAGCGGCCTCGACCGGTCGATCTATCCCGGCGGGATCCCGGTCGGCCGAGCGGTCGTCGCCGACGGTGGGGCGACCTTGGAACCGCTCGCCGACCTCGAACGTCTCGTCTTCGTGACCGTGCTCCTCACGACGGTCGACGACGCGACGATCGACACCACGACGTCGGAGCCCGACGGCGGAGGCGAGGGATGAGGCCCCACATCTCCTGGCCGCACGCCCTCGCCGCCATCGTCGGCGTCGTCGTGGTGCAGGTGGCGAACTTCGATCGGATCCTGCTCGCCGACAAGGTGCGCATCGATCTCCCGATGCTGGCATTGATCGGGATCGGCTTCGCAGCGCCACCGACGACGGCCACCGTGCTCGGGTTCGTGCTCGGCGTGACCCTCGACCTCTTCCATCTCGGCCCGTTCGGCTTCCACGCCCTCGTCTACTGCCTCGTCGCCTACTCCCTGGCGCAGGCCAAGCTGCGGGCCCTGCAGCCGGGGCGTGCCTTCCTCACCTTTCAGGGCATGGTGGCGGCCGCCGTCGTCACGGCGGTCGTCTGGTTGGCCGGCGCGGTGTTCGGCCAGTCGCCGCCGAAGTTCGATCTCGGCAACGTCGGCGTGCTGCTCGTGGTGGCTTGTATCGGCGGCATCGCCGTGCACCCGGCGACCCGTCTCGGCGGCTGGATGATCGAGGACCGGCGACCGTGAACGAAGTCGCAGGCCGCCGCACCGGCGTCTTGGCGTTCGTCTCGATCGCCCTGCTGATCGTGCTCGTGTCTCGCCTGTGGTTCCTCCAGGTGATGACGGCGCCCGAGTATCAGCAGACCGCGACGGCGAACCGTACGCGCGACATCTACCTCGAATCGCCCCGCGGTCGCATCCTCGACGCCCAGGGGCGGGTCCTGGCGGGCCGGCGCGAGTCGCTCGTCGTCACTCTCGACTGGACCCAGCTCCGTGATCTCGACTCCGAGGAGCGGAGCGAGGTGTTCGGCTCGGTGGCGGCCGAGCTCAACCTGGCTGGGCTCAAGACGAAGCGTGGGGACCTCGCGGACACCTACGGGCGGGCCAGCGACGGGTCGCTCAAGCCGGTCGTGGTGGCCGAGGACGTCGACGAGGCGACCTGGGTGTCGTTCTCGGAGCGGAACTTCCCGGGGTTCGACGTCGAGCGTCGCTGGGTCCGCACCTACCCCTACGGCGAGATCGGCGCCCACATCATCGGCTACACCCGGACGGTGGCCAGCCAGGAGCTGGCCAACGAACTCAACGTCGGCAACCCGCTGCAGTACTACCTCCCCGGCGACGAGCTGGGCGCCACCGGGATCGAGCGCCTGTTCGAGTCGACACTCCGTGGCATCCCGGAGAAGCGACGGGTCGAGATCGACGCCCAGAACCGCATCATCCGGACCGCCGAGATCCTCCAGGAGGGCGAGCCCGGTCAGGACATCGTGCTCAGCATCGACATCGACCTGCAGTGGACGGCCGAACAGATCCTGGCCGAGGAGCTGGCCGACGCCCGCGCCCGCGAGGCGTGTGACACCTGCGAGTTCGCCCACGTCGCCGAGGCCGGCAGCCTTGTCGCCCTCGATGTGAACGACGGATCGGTCGTGGCCCTGGCGTCGGTGCCGAGCTACGACCCGTCCGACTTCATCTTCGGCATCAGCGCGGATCAGTTCGCGTTCCTGCGCGACCGTCCCGATCAGCCCCTGTTCGACCGGTCGATACGCGGCCTCTATCCGGCGGGCTCGACCTTCAAGCCGATCACGGCCTACGCCGCGCTGACCTCGGGGCTCCGGACCGAGTGGGAGATCTGGGAGGACGAAGGCGTCTACCTGATCGAGGACTGTACGGCCGGTTGCCGGTTCCAGAACGCCGGCGCGGCGGTGATGGGACCGGTCGACATGCGCGAGTCGCTCGAGCGGTCCTCAGACACCTACTACTTCGCGATCGGTGACGAGTTCTGGCAGAACACCGGCTCCTACGGCGACACCCCGATCCAGGACGCCGCCCGAGCCTTCGGCCTCGGGGAGGCCTCGGGCATCCTGCTGCCCGACGAGGGCGTGGGCCGCGTGCCCGATGCCGAGAATCGGATCGAGGAGTTCGGGACCGGTTCCCGGCCGTGGACCACCGGCGACAACATCAACCTCTCGATCGGGCAGGGCGACCTGTTGGTGTCGCCCCTGCAGCTGGCGAACCTGTATGCGATGTTGGCGACCGGGGGCACCCGCTACCAGCCGCGGATCGTCGACGTCGCCCTCGACGGGGAGACGGGCGAGGTGACCAACGAGTTCCGGGTGATCGTCGCCCACGACGAGCCCCTGGAGCCGACGGCGCTGAACGCGATCCGCGACGGCCTGTTCCGGGTGCCCCGGACCGGCACCGGGCAGGATGCCTTCGCTGGCTTCCCCCTCGACCGGTTCCCGATCGCCGGCAAGACCGGCACCGCCGAGGTGGCCAACAAGGCCGACTTCGCCCTCTTCGCCGGGTTCGGGCCAGGCCTGACGCCGCAGTACTCGGTGGCGGCGGTGCTCGAGGAGGCCGGGTTCGGCGGCGACGCTGCGGCGCCGGCCGTCCGTCGCCTGTTCGAGTATCTCCTCGGCGTCCGGGAGACGCCGACCGCACCCCTGGCGGGGGAGGAGCCTCCACCTCTCGAGCCCGAGCCCCAACCCGAGGAGACCGCTGCAGGCGAGACCGTCGACGAGGCCGGTCTCGATCAGGCGGCCGGGGCCGGTGCCGACTCGGGAGCCGACCAGTGACCGCCATCGCGACCTGGCCCCGACTGCGGCGCGAACCGGCGACGGCGAAGCTGGGCAGCGTCGACTGGTCGCTGATCCTGTTCGTGTTGTTGCAGATCCCGGTCGGTCTGCTGGCGATCTACAGCGCCACCCGCGGCGAGGTCGGCCTCGGCCAGGTGAGCCGCCAGATCGTCTTCGTCGGGGTCGGCCTCGTCGCCCTCGCCGTGGTGTCCGCCATCGACTACCAGCACCTGCGCCACTTCCTCGGGCTGATCCAGCTCGCGACGGTCACGATGCTCGTGCTGGTGCTGCTGATCGGCGTCGAGCGCAGCGGCACCCGTGGGTGGTTCGTGATCGCCGGCATCTCCCTGCAGCCTGCCGAGTTCGCCAAGATCGGTTTGATCCTGTCGCTGGCGGCGGTGTTCACCGGCCGCACCGGCAACGCCGAGGCCCCCCGCTTCACCGCAGGGTTGAGCATCCTCGCGGCCGTCGTGCTGCTGGTGTTGCTCGAGCGCGAGACCGGCTCGGTCCTCGTCTACTGCTTCATCGCCCTCGGCATCTTCTACATCGCCGGCGTGCCGGTTCGGTGGGTGCTCCTCCTGATCGTGTCCGGGGTCGCCGCGTTCTCGGTCGTGCTGACCTCGGGAATGCTCGAGGACTACCAGCAGGCCCGACTCACCTCCTTCATCGGCGACCCGAGCGATCCCGTCGTCAGGGAGCAGAGTTACAACCAGCGTCAGTCGGTCACCGCGGTCGGCTCCGGCGGTCTGACCGGGGCCGGGATCTTCGAGGGGCCACAGACCCAGCTCGACTTCGTGCCGGCCCAGGAGACCGACTTCATCTTCACGGTGATCGCCGAGGAGACGGGGTTCGTCGGAGCGGTGACGGTCCTCGGCATCCAGGCCTTGATCATGGGGCGGATCCTGCGAGCCTCCCGGCTCTCACGCGACGGTTTCGGGACGCTGATCTGCGTCGGGGTGTTCATGATGCTGCTGATCCAGACGTTCCAGAACGTCGGGATGGCCCTCAAGCTCATGCCGATCACCGGGATCCCGCTCCCGTTCGTCTCCTACGGCGGGTCGTCGCTGCTCACCAGCCTCGTCGCGGTCGGCCTCGTGCAGAGCGTCGTGATCCACCGTCACCGGGGCACGCCCGACGAGTGACCGGTGAGGTGGGCGGCGGCGGTAGCCTGGGGCCCACCATGTCGTCTGTCTGGACTGCGCTCGAACCCCATCTGCCTCTCGTGCAGAAGCCGGCTCGCTACATCGGCTGCGAGGAGGGCGTCCAGGGCAAGGCCCCCGACGACGATCTCGTGAGCTGGTTGTTCGCCTATCCCGACACCTACGAGATCGGGTTGCCCAACGCCGGGCTGCAGATCCTCTACGAGATCGTCAACGAACGCGACGACGCTCGCGCCGACCGTTCCTACGCCCCGTGGAGCGACCTCGAGACGGTCATGCGTGACGAGGGCATCCCGTGGTTCTCGGTCGAGCACCACACCCCGGCCGCCGAGTTCGACGCGATCGCGTTCAACCTGTCGGCCGAGCTCACCTACACCAACGTCCTCAACTGCCTCGATCTGGCCGGTATGGCGATCCACGCCGCCGACCGCACCGAGCGCGACCCGCTGGTGTTCATCGGCGGGCACTGCAGTTACAACCCCGAGCCCCTCGCCGATTTCGTCGACGCCGCCGTGCTCGGCGACGGCGAAGAGGTGATCGGCGACATCACCGACGTGCTCGTCTCCGCCCGGGCCGAGGGCCTCGACCGCCCCGCCGTGCTGCGGCGGCTCGCCCAGGTCGAAGGGGTCTACGTCCCCTCGCTGTATCGCCCGGTCTACGGCGAGGACGGCCTCCTCGAGCGCATCGAGCCGATCGAGGACGGACTGCCGACCGAGATCGAGAAGCGGACCCTGGCCGACCTGGGGGAGTGGCCCTACCCCAAGCAGCAGCTCGTGCCCCTCACCGAGGTGGTCCACGATCGGCTCAACGTCGAGGTGTTCCGTGGCTGCACGCGGGGTTGCCGCTTCTGTCAGGCCGGCATGATCACCCGCCCGGTGCGGGAGCGTCCGGCCGAGCAGGTCCGCACGATGGTGCGCAACGGCATCGAACGCACCGGCTACGACGAGGTCTCGCTCACCTCGCTGTCGACGGCCGACTTCAGCGGTATCGAACCGACGGTGACGGGCATCATGGACGACAGCGACGCCGACGGCTGCAGCCCGTTGAGCGTGTCGCTGCCGAGCCTTCGGGTCGACGCCTTCGGCGTCGGTATCGCCGCCCAGCTCCAGCGGGCCAAGCGATCGGGCCTCACCTTCGCCCCCGAGGCCGGCACCTGGCGCATGCGCCAGATCATCAACAAGCTGATCCGCGAGGAAGACCTCTACGACGCGGTCGACGCCGCGTTCAGCCAGGGTTGGAAGCGGGTCAAGCTCTACTTCCTGATCGGCCTCCCCTCCGAGACCGACGAAGACACCCTCGGCATCGCCGAGCTGGCCAAGAACTGCGTCGAGATCGGCAAGCGCCACAACAAGCGGGCGTCGGTGACCGTGTCGGTCGGCGGCTTCGTGCCCAAGCCGTTCACCCCCTTCCAGTGGTTCGGGCAGAACACGCCCGAAGAGCTCCAGCGCAAGGTCAACCTGCTGCGCGACGCCACCCGCAGGATGCGCGGCGTGTCGCTGAAGTGGCACGACCCCAAGGCCACCCTCGTCGAGGGAATGGCCAGCCGCGGCGACCGGCGCATGGGCGCCGTCATCGAGGGCGTGTGGCGCCGAGGCGGCGTGTTCCAGGAGTGGTCGGAGTTCTTCGAGCTCGACCGCTGGGTCGACGCTGCCGAAGAGGCCGGACTGTCGATCGACGATCTGGTTCATCGTCACCGCACCGAGGCCGAAGGGCTTCCGTGGGATCATCTCTCCGCCGGCCTCCACAAGGACTTCCTCTGGGACGACTGGCAGGACGCGCTCGCCGAGGTCGGCCTGCCCGACTGTCGCTGGACGCCCTGCTACGACTGCGGCGCCTGCACCGGCTACGGCATCGAGCACGTGGTGGCCTCGGCCACCCCGCCGGCCGGCGGGTCGCAGGGCACCGGCCAGGACCTCGCGTCCGGCGGCGCCGTGCCCGTCGTGCTCCAGACCCGTGTGCCCGAAGGCGCCGGCCGATGAAGGCCCGCCTCCGCTACACCCGAGACGGCAAGGTCCGTTTCACCAGTCATCGCGACACCGCCCGGATCCTCGAGCGATCGCTCCGAAAGCTCCGGCTTCCGATCAGCTACAGCGAGGGTTTCTCACCCCGCCCGAAGCTCAGCTTCGGGCTCGCCCTCAGCGTCGGCTACGAATCGGACGCCGAATACCTCGACATCGACCTCGCCACATCGGTCGATCTCGAGGCCCTGCCCGCCGCGCTCACCGCTGCGTTGCCCGACGGCCTCCGGGTCGTCGCTGCCGCCGAACTGCGCCCGGGCACCCCGTCGCTCCAACAAGCCATCACGAGCTGCCGTTGGCAGATCGAGGTGCGAGGAGCGGCCCAAGACGATGTGGCGGCTGCAGTGTCGAACGTCCTCGGCGCCGACGAGCTCGTGATCGAGCGCGTCCGCAAGGGCAAGACCGCCTCCGTCGATGTCCGCCCCGCCATTGTCGACCTTCGGGTCGAGGGGCCGACAGACGCCGGCGTGCAGCTCGTGGCCGACCTCGCCACCGAGACCGTGTCCCTCCGTCCCAGCGAACTCGTCGGTCTGATCGACCGCGAGATGCGTGGAGACGCCGAGGAACCCGCGGTCACCGAGGGAAGGGTCCGCCGCACCCACCAGTTCATCACCGTCGACGACGTCAGCGACGAACCCCTGGCCGCCCCCGAGGCCGCCACCGGTTCCCCCGGCAGCTCCGAGCCCGCCCCCGTGGCCGCCTCGCAGCCCTCGCCCGGGCCAACGCCGACGCCGACGACGTCTCCCGACGACACCGCAGCGTCGAACGCTGCGCTTCGGGAGGCGTCTTGAGAAGGGAAACCGACCACCATGGCCCAATCCGAACCCGGCAACGAAGCCGACGATCGGGCATCGACGGGCGGCGAAGAGGCAGCAGCCCCGCCCCCCGCGCGTTCCACTGAAGCCTCGGCTTCGGCCGACAGCCCCGCTGCCACCAAGCCCAAGATCGGCGACTCCCGACCGGTCCCCAAGACCCCGCCGCCCCGCTCGAAGAAGCCCGGTGACGCCGACCGGTCGCAGGACGATTCGACCAACGGCGGCGGAGCCGACGCCGACGGCTCCGGCACCTCGGCATCGGCCAAGCGCCGCCGTCGTCGCCGTCGCAAGCGTGCAGCCGAGGCCGGCGAACAGGTCGGCACCGCCGAGCGGGCCGACGACGGTGGTGACGCGGACCGTTCCGGCGGCGCCGCTCGATCCGGTGGCGACCAGCAGTCGGACCGGCAACGGTCCAACAAGCAGCCGTCCGGCCAGCCCAAGCAGGATGGTCACGGCAACCAGCAGGGTGGCGACGGCAACCGCCGCAACCGTTCTCGCAAGAAGCGCGGCCCGGTCGAGCAGATCGTCGCCGAAGGGCCCGTCGAGCTGGACGAGCAGCAGCTCAAGCGGCGCCGCGGTCGCAGCCGGAAGGGTCGCCCGGTCGGCCGCTACACGATGGTGGTGTCGAAGCGGAACGACGCCACCCACATCGCCGTGCTCGAAGGACGCAACCTGATCGAGTACTACGTCTCGCGCCCCAGCGACGACGTGTTCCAGATCCACGGCAACATCTACCTCGGCCGGGTCCAGAACGTGCTGCCCGGAATGGAGGCAGCCTTCGTCGACATCGGGACGCCGAAGAACGCGGTTCTCTACCGGGGCGACGTCACCTTCGACAAGAGCGAGTTCCCCGACACCAAGGGGCAGCCCAAGATCGAGGAGATGCTCAAGGCCCGGCAGATGGTGCTGTGTCAGGTCACGAAGAACCCGATCGCACACAAGGGCGCCCGCCTCACCACCGAGGTGTCGCTGCCCGGGCGGTTCGTGGTGCTCGTGCCCAACTCCGACACCTACGGGATCTCGAAGCGGCTGCCCGACAACGAGCGCAAGCGTCTCCGCCAGATCCTCGACAAGGCTCGCCCCAAGGGCCACGGCCTGATCGTGCGCACGGCGGCCGAAAACGTCACCGCCGAGGAGATCGAACGCGACGTCGCCGCCCTCGTGCAGCAGTGGCGACAGATCGAGTCGATGGCGGCCAAGACCAAGGGCGTCAAGCTGCTCTACCGCGAGCCGGACCTGTCGACCCGGGTCATCCGCGAGGAGTTCAACAAGGACTATCGCGGCGTCATCATCGACGACCAGAAGCTCCACGACGAGGTGGCGGAGTACGTCGGGATCATCACCCCGGCGCTCGCCGACCGGGTGGAGTACTACGACACCGATGCCGAGCGCATCCCGGCCTTCGAGCGCTACCACGTGCACGAACAGCTCCACAAGGCCCTCGACCGCAAGGTCTGGCTCAAGTCGGGCGGCTCGCTGATCATCGAGGCGACCGAGGCCCTCACGGTCATCGACGTCAACACCGGGAAGAACGTCGGCTCGTCGTCGCTCGAGGAGACGGTGTTCCGCAACAACCTCGAGGCCGCCGAGGAGGTGGCGCACCAGCTCCGGTTGCGCGACATCGGGGGCATCATCGTGATCGACTTCGTCGACATGGAGGACCGCAAGAACCGAGACGAGGTCGTGCGCGTGTTCCGCAAGGCCCTCAGCCGGGACAAGACCCGCACACAGGTCTTCGACATCTCCGAGCTCGGCCTGGTCGAGATGACCCGCAAGCGGATCGGGGAGGGGCTGCTCGAGTCGCTGTCGACCGCGTGCCCTCACTGCGACGGACGCGGGTTGCAGCTCGAGGAGTCGGTGCGGTCTCGGTGAACCACCGATAGACTCGAACCCTTATGTACGCAGTCGTAGCCACCGGTGGCAAGCAGTACCGGGTCGAGGAAGGGCAGACCATCAAGGTCGAGCGCCTCGGCGAAGCAGGATCCGATGTCGAACTGCGGCCAGTGCTCCTGGTCGACGGCGGCGATGTTCTCTCGACCCCCGAGCAGCTGGCCGGTGTCTCCGTGTCGGCGAAGGTGATCGGCGAGGCCCGCGGCAAGAAGATCGACGGGTTCACCTACAAGTCCAAGACCAATCAACGTCGTCGGTACGGTCACCGCCAGACCTACGCCACGATCGAGATCACCGGAATCAAGAGGGGCTGAGATGTCCAAGACCAAAGGTGGCGGTTCCACACGGAACGGCCGAGATTCAGAATCCAAGCGCCTCGGCGTGAAGGTCTACGACGGCACGGCCGTCGAGCCCGGTGCCATCATCGTCCGCCAGCGTGGCACCAAGTTCCACCCTGGTGTCAACGTTGCGAAGGGTGGCGACGACACCCTCTTCGCCACCGCCGCCGGCAAGGTGAAGTTCGGCTTCCGCAAGGGCCGCAAGCTGGTCGACGTCCAGGCCGACTGAGCTCGCCTCACCAACGAAACCGTTGCACGAACGCACCCGAGAGGGTGCGTTCGTCGCGCCCGGGCATGGGCGGTCGTTGGGTCGCTGTTGAGGAAATTCGCCTCTGTCCTCAAGGGACGCTGACTGCCGGTCGAAGAGGAACCCATGCGAAAGCGCGTCGTTCGGCGGCCTGTGCGGGCTTCCCACTCCGGTGACCATCCTCGAGGCCGTCGCGTCTCGGAGCGCGGAGCCGCCCTCGTCGAGGCCGCCTTCGTCGCCCCGGTCTTCTTCCTGATGCTGTTCGCCGTGTTCGAGTTCGGCTTCCTGTTCCGCAACAGCCTCACCACCACCAACGCCAGCCGCGAGGGGGCACGAGCGGCCTCGGTCCACGGCGCCGGGCGTCAGACCGACTTCCTCGTCCTCCAGACGGTCGCTCATGGCATCGCTGCCCAGGGCGCGCAGTCCGTGGAGTACGTCGTCATCTACAAGATCACCGACGTCGGCGACGCGATGGACGTGCGCTGCCACGATGGGCCCGTCGAGGACGTCTGCAACTACTACACCGCCGCCGACTTCGAGGCGCCGTTCTACGACATCTACGGCGGCGAGACCGGCAACTTCGGGTGTGTGCCGGACCTGTCCCTCGACCGCCACTGGTGCCCGGCCGACCGGGAGGACAACATCTCCGCCCCGCCCGACCTCGTCGGGGTCTACGTCCGGACCCGCCACGAGTATCTGACGGGGTTCATCGGCGACGAGACCACCCTCGAGGAAACCACCGTGATCCGTATCGAGCCGGAGGCCGAATGATGCGCCGTCCGATGCTGCGACGCCGCCGCCCCCAGGAGCGGGAACGGGGCGCGATCCTGGTCGAATTCGTGATCGTGATCCCGCTGTTCATGGTCATCGTGCTCGGCATCTTCGAGATCGGCAAGGCATGGGAGTCGAACCAGACGGTCGTGCAGGCGGCCCGAAGCGGCGCCCGTACGGTTTCTCAGCTCGGGCAGCACTCCCAGGCCGACCACCAGGCCGTCCAGGCGATCATGGCCACCTTCGGCAACGACCAGGGTGACGTGCAGCGGATCGTGATCTTCGAGGCCGACGCCAACGGTGACGCTCCCAGCGGTTGCTTGACCGGCTCGGCGGCCGGTGCGGCGTGCAACGTCTACGGACCTGGCGAATTCGCCGACATCGGCGACGACAGTGCCTGGGCCGACGACTCCGGGCCGCCCTTCTGGGGCTGCTCCGGCGGCGACCACTCCGACAACTGGTGCCCCTCGGCTCGCAACAACCAGCAGCGTACGGCCGTGTACATCGGCGTGCGCGTCGAGTTCGTCGAGCAATACCAGACCGGCTTCTTCGGTGGCGGCACCTACACCCTCACCGAGACGACGGTGATGCGGATCGAACCCGACGCGGGCAGTTGAGCGAGTCGGAGCGCAGGCTTCAGGTTTCGCACGATCGTGCCGACACTCAATTGAACGACCTTCATCGCGGCGGAACCCTGGAGGACCCGATGCAGCAAGAATCGGCCACACCGGCACACGACGACCGCGACGCGGTCGACGACGATGCCGAAAAGGGCTATGTCATGGCGGTCACCGCCCTGATGTTGATCCCGATGTTGGTGTTCACGGCCTTCGCGACCGACGTGGGCGCGTGGTACGTGCGGGCCCAGGAGATCCAGCGGGCCGCCGATGCAGCGGCGTTGGCGGCGGTGGTGTGGATGCCGGACGACACCGTCGCCGCCACGGTGGCGGTCGACGTGGCGGGCCGCAACGGGTTCGTCGACCAGCCGGGCGACTTCGACGACGCGACCGCGGACCTGCCTCAGGTGCAGGTCACCCAGGTCGGTTCGCAGCGCGTGCGAGTCGACATCAGGGCCGAGGGTGACCTCTACTTCGGCTCGGTCATCGAGTCGTTCGAGCCGCCGGCGATCACGCGCTTCGCGACGGCGGAGTACATCCTCCCGGTGCCGATGGGGAACCCGACCAGTGCCCTCGGCACCGGCGTCGACACCGCCTACGGCATCGTCGACAACTTCCACCTCGTGTCCAACGGACGCTGCGACCGCCGGCGCAACGGCGACTTCATCTCGTCGGAGCACTCGCGAGCCTGCAACGAGCGCGATCAGAACGGCGAGTTCAACCCGATGTACGACGCCAGTGGCCATGCCTTCGTCGTCGACGTGCCCGCCGACCCGACGAACGGCGACCTCCCGGCTGCGAGCTGGGAACTCCAGATCCGGATGACGTGCTACGACAACGGGCCGAACGACATGGAGGTCACGGTCTTCCCGGCCGACGACACCCCGCTGAACGACTACGACAACGAGGACTTCACGGCCTTGGCGGGACCGACGCAGTTCAACCAGACCAACTGCACCAACGGTGGCAATCCCGGCGACACGACGAGCGACTGGCGGCGGGCCGGCGTGTCGGCCGGCGACGCCGTGACCGGCACTGGCGACGACGCTCCATGGCAGGACGTCATCACCTTCACCGAACCGGGCCGCCACGTCATCCGACTCCGCAATCCGTCGAACGACACCAACAACGCCAACCGCGGCCGCTACTCGCTGCGGGTGAAGGCGACCGGCGTCGCCGACAACGGCCGCTGGGCGTGCTCGAGAATCGCCAACCCTGTGCCCGCGGTGACCGTCACCCCGACCTGTCCGGCGATCTACGCCCGTGACTGGATGACGGTGAGAACCGACTCGAGTATGTTGCCCAACGGCACGACCGAGGCGACGCTCTACCTGGCCGCCATCGAGGAGGTGCACGCAGGCAAGACGCTGCAGATCACGCTGTTCGACGCCGCCGACGGCATCGACTACGTGCAGGTGCTCGATCCGGCCGGCAACCCGATCGATCTCGAGTGGAACACGGTCGACAACTCCGACTTCGGCTACGGGCAGAACGGCGGCAACGACCTGTTCAACCCGCTCGTCGACTCGACGACGACCTACGACCAGACGTGCAACACCCCGACCGGCACCGAGCCGTGCCTGCGAGACCCGCAGGGCAACAACTTCATGCAGGACCGCACCCTCTTGATGCAGGTCGAGCTCCCCAACGACTACAGCTGTGTCGATGACGGGGTCAACCCGGTCGACTGCTGGTGGAAGGTGAAGTACGTCGACAACAACGGGTCGATCGGCGAGGTCACCACCTGGAACGTGAGGGTGATCGGCGACCCGGTGCGACTGATCGAGTAGGCGAGCTCATCGGGTAGGCACAGCCGCCGACCGCAGCCGACGGATGCATCGCCCGTATCCTGTGGCAGTGTCCAACTTCGTCGACGAATGCAACCTGTGCACCCGAGCCGGTGACGGCGGCGCGGGTTGCGTCTCGATGCGCCGCGAGGCCCACGTCCCCAAGGGCGGGCCTGACGGCGGCGACGGCGGTGACGGTGGCTCGGTCTGGCTCGTCGCCGACCCCCAGATCGCGTCCCTCCTCGCGTTCCGCGACCATCCCCATCGCATCGCGCCCAACGGCACCCACGGCCACGGGAAGAAGCAGCACGGCCGCGGCGGCGGCGACCTCGAGGTCGCCGTGCCCGTCGGTACGGTCGTGACCGACCACGGCACCGGCGAACTCCTCGCCGACCTCAACGCCGCCGGCGCTCGCTGGCAGGCCGCCCGTGGTGGACAGGGCGGCCGGGGGAACGCCCGCTTCCTGTCGAATACGCGCCGCGCCCCCGCCTTCGCCGAACAGGGGGAGCGGGGCGAGGAGGTCTGGTACCGACTCGAACTTCGCCTGATGGCCGACGTGGCCCTCGTCGGCTTCCCCAACGCCGGCAAGAGCACCCTGATCAGCGTGATCAGTCGGGCCAAGCCCAAGATCGCCGACTACCCCTTCACCACCCTCGAACCCAATCTCGGCGTGGTCCGGCTCGACGACGAGAACGAGTTCGTCGTCGCCGACATCCCCGGCCTGATCGAGGGCGCCGCCGATGGCCACGGCCTCGGCCACCAGTTCCTACGCCACATCGAACGGGCCCGCGTCCTCGTCTATCTGCTCGACCTGTCGAGCGTCGACGGCGAGCCGCCGCTCAGGCAGCTCGAGGTGCTCCGCAACGAGGTCGGCTCCTATCAGCCCGACCTGCTCGACCGACCGTCGATCGTCGTCGGCTCCAAGGCCGACGTGCTCACCCCCGACGACTGGGGCATCGAGGACGAACTCGACCACGTGATCTCCTCGGTCGACCGCACCGGGCTGCAGCCGATGCTGTGGGATCTCGCGACCAAGGTGAAGGAGAGCCGATCGACCGAGGACGAGTTCGACGGATTCACCATCCATCGGCCCGAGGCGCTCGGCGTCGAGATCGTGCGCGACGACGACGGGGCCTATCGCGTGCTCGGTCGTCAGGCCGAGCGAGCGGTCGCCCTGTCGGACATGACCGACCCGGTCGCTCTCGACTACGCCCGCTCCCGTCTCGAAGGCGCCGGCGTCGACAAGGCACTGAAGAAGGCCGGCCTCGTCGACGGCGACATCGTGCGCATCGCCGAGTTCGAGTTCGAGTACGAGGTCGACTGATGGTCGACCAGCGAGGGCTCCCCAGCACCGGCGCGCCTCGCAGCGGTTCGCCGACGACCGTCGTGGTCAAGGTCGGCTCGTCGTCGGTGACGTTGCCCGACGGCGGTGTCGACCTCTCGGCCGTCCTCAAGCTCTGCGGCGAGGTGGCCGCCACCCGGGCCGCCGGCCATCGCGTGATCGTCGTGTCGAGCGGGGCGATCGCCACCGGCCTCCCCGCGCTCGGGTTCGAGGCCGGCGAGGGCCGCCCCCGCGACGAGGCCGTCCTCCGAGCGGCCTCTGCGGTCGGTCAGACCTCGCTGATGCGGGCCTTCGAAGCCGCACTCGAGGCCGAGGGCTACGTGACCGGTCAGGTCCTGCTCGCCCCCACCGACTTCTGGATGCGCCGCCGCTACCTCAAGAGCCGAGGCACCCTCGAGGCGCTGCTCGATCTCGGCGTCGTCCCGATCATCAACGAGAACGACGCGATCGCGGATGACGAGATCCGCTTCGGCGACAACGATCGCCTCGCCGCCCTGGTCGCCCACCAGATGCGGGCCGACAAGCTCGTGCTGCTCACCGACACCGCCGGGCTGTTCACCGCCGACCCGCGCGTCGACAGCTCGGCGTCGTTGATCCAGGAGATCCTCACGATCGACGCCGAACTCGAGGCACTGGCCAGCGAGTCGACATCGGCCGTCAGCCGAGGCGGCATGGCGTCGAAGCTGGCGGCGGCCAAGATCGCCACCTGGAGCGGTGTCGAGGTCGTGATCGCGGCCGCCGACCGTCCTGGCGTGCTGCCTGACGCCGTGGCCGGCGTCGACGGCGTCGGCACGATCTTCCGCTCCCGACCGGGTCGACTGGCCGCCCGGAAGCTGTGGATCGCGTTCGCCATCGGCGCCGTCGGCACCATCACCGTCGACGCCGGCGCTCGGCGTGCACTCTGCGAGCAGCAGCGATCGTTGTTGCCCGCCGGCGTGGTGGCCCACACCGGCTCGTTCCGACGCGACGACGCCGTCGAGATCTGTGATCCCGACGGCGTCGTGTTTGCCAAGGGACAGGTGCGGTGGTCGAGCGACGACCTCGCCGGTCATGCCGGCCGGCGCACCGCCGACCTCCCGGCCGATCTGCCCGACGTCGTCGTCCACCGCGACGACCTCGTTGTTCTCCCCTGAAGGGGAGTGTCAGGCGGTTTCGCCCTCGACCTCGGCGGCCTGGGCAGCCTCGGCCGCCGGCGCCGCAGCGGCGCCGGTGTCGATGCCGAGCTGTGAGCGCAGCTCGTTGAGTCGGCTCTGCGCCTCGACGTTGATCGACGCCTGCTCCACCTCGAGCATGCGGGCCTCGACCGAATCGGCCGACAGTTCGGCTGCGCCCTTGGCCTTGGCGTAACGACCCTCGACCTTGGCCCGCACCTCCTCGAAGGTCGGCGTGTCGTCGCCGACGGTCTCGGTGAGGCTGGTCATCGCCTTGTTGAGCTGCTCCTGCATCTTCGCCTGGTCGAGCTGGCTGAGCAGCTTCTGGCGCTCGGCCAGCTTGCTCTGCAGGGCCTGGCTGTTCTGGTTGACCGCCGCCTTGGCCTGATCGGACGCCTGCGAGGCCTGCAGGTGCAGCGACTTCAGGTCCTCGACCTCGCGTTCGAGGGCGATCATCTTGTTGGCGAACGACTCGGCCGCCTGGGTGTACTTCGCCATCTCGTCGGCGTCGCCCTTCTTCTGGGCGTCGTCGGCCATCACCACCGCCTGGCGGGCGTTGTTGGCGACCTTCTCGTACTCCTCCATCGTGCGGTTGAGCCGGATCTCGGTCTGCTTCTGGTTGGCGATCACGTTGGCCGCCTGCTCCTTGAGGCGGCGATGCTGATCCTGCGCCTCCATGATCGCCTGCTCGAGCTGGACCTTGGGATCAGCCCGCTCGTTGAAGCTGCCGGTCAACTTCGCCGTCGTGTACTTCCACCAGCGCTTGAAGAGTTTGAACATGGGGCGAGCGTACCGCTCCGTCAGGAGCCTCGCCGGACACCCTTCACTCGCTGGCCCGGTGACGTTCGGCGTGTCGTGGGCGCACCCCGATGAACCACAACGCGGCGACGTACACCGCCGCCACCGCCACACCCAACACCATCACGTCGGCGACTGCCGGCAAGCCGATCGTGGTGACCGCCGCCCCGGTCACGAGTGCCCCGACCCCGGCGGCCGCGACCGGCGGGCCCAGCCCGGTGGCCACCGACTCGCCGAGCCGACGCTGCACCGCTCGACGCAGCAGCCACCACTCGGTCCACGACGCTGCGGCCGATCCGAGTCCGAGCCCGACGGCGCCGAAGTGAACAAAGGGTGTGCCCGACCGGCCGCCATCGCCGTCCCCGGCGAAGAACGACTCGCGTTGGGGGAGGGGCGACAGCGGTGACGCCGTCGGGAAATCGCCGACCTGCCAGGTGCCCCACGGGCCGTCGCCGACGGCGACCCCCAAGGCATCGGACGCGACGGCAACGAGCTCGTCGTCGGAGGCGTCGGCAAGTCCGTCGACGGTCCGCATCCGGTCGAGCGACCCGACCGCGAGGTGATCGAGCTGGAACATGGCGAACACGCCGATCACGGCGCCGACGACGAGGCGGACGGCGGCGATCCGGGCCGGGGTGCGGGCATCACGGAGCGCGTACAACGCGTTCTGGCTCACCCTCGCCACCATCGTGGCCGGCAGCCCGAGGGCGAACGCCGCCAGGGCGGCAGCGGCCACCGTCGTGTTGGCGGCGTCGAACGACGTGAGCGGATCGTCGCCGCCGAACATTCGGCCGACGTCCTCGTAGAGGAAGCCGATCACCACGCTTCCGCCACCGATCGCGCCGGCCGTGATCAGGCCGGCCGGCAGAAGGACCCGGCGCTGCGCGGCCCGCAGCCGTGCGGCGACGGCGGCGACCCCGCCGGTCGAGCGGCTCATCTCGGTGAGTTCCGACACCGCGACGCTGAACCCGAACACCGCGATCGCCAGGAGGTAGAGCGGCATCACGAGGGTGATGGTGGCCAGCGCCCCGACGGTGAGGAGGCCGACCAGGGCCAGGTCGACGTAACTCGAGAGCTGCACGATGCCGCGTCCGCTGACCGCCGGAGCGAACTGCCGCAGCGCCTCGCGCAGGTGCGGGCCTCGGGCGAAGCTCGGCACCGGGATGTCGCCTTCGGCTCGCAGGAGCGTCGGCAGCTGCACCACCAGTTGGCCGACGCTGCCGACGACCATGGCGATCGCGGCCCAACGCGCCACCTGGTCGGGGGCGGCGTCGACGGTGAGGGCGACCAGCAGCGCCACGATCTGGGCCGCCGACCACACGACCGGCGCGCTGTAGGCGACGAAGTAGCGACGATGCGCGTTGAGCACCCCGAGACAGAGAGCGGACAGGACGAGCAGGCCGGTGCCGAGGGCCGTGATGCGGGTGAGGGCGATCGCCAGCTCGTAGCGGTCGCCACTCCAGCCGCCGAGGGTCGTGAGCCACACCAGGGGGCGGGCTGCGAGGACGATCAACGCGACGAGCGCGACCACGGTGGCCGACAGCAGGCCGAGGGCCTGGCGGGTGAGCGTGCGGGCCTCGGGCAGCCGGTGCTCCTCGATCAGGCGGGCGTAGACCGGGACGAACGACGCCGAGATCGATCCCTCGCCGAGCAGGTTCTGCAGCAGGTTCGGGATCCGCATCGCGGCCCGGAACGCGTCGGTGGCGGGGCCGGCGCCGAGCGCGGCGGTGATCACGACCTCGCGCACGAGGCCGACGGCCCGGCTGGCGAAGATGCCGGCCGCGACCCGTTGGGATCCGCTCACTCGTCGTTGGGGGTGGGCACCCCGGCCACATCCGCCGCCACCAGCGTCGACAGGTCGGCGTCGGACGGGTCGGCGATCTCGACGAGCCTTGTCGCGTGGCGAGCGACCGCCGCCTCGAACAGGTTGCGCGCCAGCCGGCCGTTGCCGAAGCCGGGGCCGCGTTCGTTGGCCCCGAACCAGGTGAGGGCCGCGTCGGTGGCGTCGTCGTCGAGCAGGTAGCCGTTCTTGTCGGCGATCAGGCCGAGGATGGCCAGGAGGTCGTCGTCGGTGTAGTCGGGGAAGTGGATCGTCTTCGGGAAGCGGCTCGAGAACCCCGGGTTGGCGGCCACCAGCTCGGCCATCTCCTTGGGATAGCCGGCGAGGATGACGACCATCGTGTCGCGCCGGTCCTCCACGTTCTTCACGATCGCGTCGATCGCCTCGCGGCCGAAGTCCTTCTCGCCACCGCGCATCAGGGAGTAGGCCTCGTCGATCAGCAGGACGCCGCCGTCCGCGGTCTCGAACACCTCGGCCACCTTGGTGGCGGTCTGGCCGACGAACCCCGCGACGAGCCCCGACCGGTCGACCTCGGTGAGGTGGCCACGCTCGACCACGTCGAGGCTGCGGTAGAGGCGAGACAGGAGGCGCGCGACGGTGGTCTTGCCGGTGCCGGGATTCCCGCTGAACACGAGGTGCTTGGTCGACTCGATCACGGGCATGTCACGCTCGGCCCGGAGGCGCTGGACCCGCAGCAGGGCGGTGAGGAGGCGGACCTCGGTCTTGACCGCGTCGAGCCCGATCAGACCGTCGAGTTCGGCCAGGAGGTCCTCGACGTCCTCGGCCGGGGGGAGTGGCTCTGGCTCGGGCGCCCCCTCGGTGGCCGCCTGGGTGGCGCCGTTCGCGGCCTTGCCGGACGCCCGGCCGCCTTCGTCGCCAGGTCGAGGGCGAGCGTCGAGCCGATCGAGCAGGGTCCGTTGGAGCCGCACGATCGCTCGGAGCTCCAGCTCGGAGGGGAACCGGTCGAGCGAGGCCGTCGTGTGGGCCAACGACATGGCGGCGTCGTAGTAGCGACGCCCGAGGTCCGTGCCGTTGCGGCCGTCGACGGTGCACAGCAACTCGAACAGCTCGCTCGGCTCGTCGAGGAGGTGACCCCAGCTCGTGATCAGGTCGGTGTTGCGCAGATCGGCCGGCATCGCCCCGCCCGGCAACAGGTCGTGGTGGGCGAAGGCGGCGAGCAGGGCCCACAGCTCGTCGTCGCTGTGGCGGTCGTCGGCGTCGATCACCGCACAGGCGAGGTGGAACGCCTCGACGAGGGCGTCGCGTTCGAACTCGGCGTGGTCGACCGAGGTGCCGGCGGCCGCTTGCCGCAGGGCGCCACCTACGGCGGTGGAGAACGCGCCGGCGGCGGTGGTGAGTCCTCGGTCCATCGGCCGCTCAGCCTACTGCCCGAGCAGCGAGCGGTTCGGGAGGGGGCAGCGCACCCGATCGGTGGCGTCCAACGCCGCCCGTCGAGTGTTGTCGTGCGGCTATCAACTTGACCCGCTGGTCAAGGGGGCGGGTAGGTTGGCCCGCATGACCAACCGTTTCGAGTCCGTCGACGCCGTTCGCTCCGCGCTGGGCGAGGTCGACTACCTGGCCGACGACGCTATCGCCGGCATCGCCTACCTCGCCGATCGGCTCCAGAAGCCGGTGTTGATCGAAGGTCCGGCCGGAACGGGCAAGACCCAGCTCGCCAAGTCGATCGCCGAGATGACCGACTCCCGGCTGATCCGCCTTCAGTGCTACGAGGGCCTGGATGAGTCCAAGGCGCTCTATGAGTGGAACTACAAGAAGCAGCTCCTGCGCATCCAGACCCAGAAGGGTGACGATGCGGAGTGGACCGAGATCCAGGACGACATCTTCTCCGACGAGTTCCTGCTCACCCGTCCGCTGCTCGAGGCGATCCGGGCCGATGACCCGGTCGTGCTGCTGATCGACGAGGTCGACCGCGTCGAGGTGGAGACCGAGGCCCTGCTCCTCGAGATCCTGTCCGACTACCAGGTGTCGATCCCCGAGCTCGGCACGATCGAGGCCAAGCAGATCCCGCTCGTCTTCCTCACCTCCAACAACACCCGTGAACTGTCCGAGGCCCTCAAGCGTCGCTGCCTCTTCCTCCATCTCGACTATCCCGAGATGGAGCGCGAGAAGGAGATCGTGCAGACCAAGGTGCCCGACATCTCCGAGAACCTGGCCGACCAGGTCGCCCGCATCGTGCGCTCGATCCGTCAGCTCGAGCTCAAGAAGGCGCCGTCGGTGTCGGAGACCCTCGACTGGGCCAAGACCCTGATCCTCCTCGGCATCGAGCAGATCTCCGAGGACGACGCGAAGGAGACGGCCCACATCCTGCTCAAGTACCGCAGCGACATCGAGAAGGCGATCAAGGAGTTCTCCGCCAACTCCACCTCGCACTTCACCGCACAGACGCCGGCGAGCTGATGAGCGACAGCACCGCCCTGGCCGGGGCCGACTCCCCGCTCTTCGAGCTGCTCGAGGGGTTCGTCGTCGAACTGCGCAGCGCCGGGCTCCCGGTGTCGCTGTCGGAGAACATCGACGCCGCCGAGGCGGTGCGCCACATCCCGATCGAGGACCGCGCCGCGTTCAAGTACGCGCTGGCGGCCACCCTGGTCAAGAACAACTCCCACTGGCGCACCTTCGAGACGCTGTTCGAGGTCTACTTCTCGCTCCGGGGCTCGGAGTACGTGATCGATCCCGACTCGGACGCGTATGACGATCTCGACCTCGACGACATGGACAACCCCGAGGGTCCGCAGGGCGTCGGGGGAGAGGGCGGCGGCGACGGATTGAGCCCCGAGGAGCTCGCCGAGATGCTGTTCCAGGCGATGCTCAAGGGCGATGACGCCCTGATGCGAGCTCTGGCCAAGCAGGCGGTGAAGCGCTACGCCGGTATGGAGCCGGGTCGGCCGGTCGGCGGCACCTACTACCTCTACCGCACGCTGCGGAACCTCGACCTCGACGGCATGCTCGAGCGGCTGATGGACCAGACCCGCCAGGACGCCCCCGACCAGCAGCTGACGCCGCTCGAGGAGCGGCTCGAGAAGGACGAGTTCGAGCACCGGATCGACAGCCTCCGCAAGGAGATCGAGGCCGAGATCCGGCGGCGACTCGTCGCCGACCGGGGCGCCGAGGCGATGGCCAAGACGCTGCGCAAGCCGCTGCCCGAGGACGTCGATTTCATGCACGCCTCGCGCGACGAGATGGTCAAGCTCAAGCGGGCGATCTATCCGCTCACCCGCAAGCTGGCGGTGCGCCTGGCCCGCAAGCGTCGCCACGGCCGCAAGGGCCCCCTCGACTTCCGGGCGACCGTGCGGCGCTCGCTCAGCTACGGCGGTGTGCCCGCCGAACCGAAGTTCAAGTATCCCCGCCCGTCCAAGCCCGAGATCATGGTGATCGCCGACATCTCGGGTTCGGTGGCGGCGTTCGCCCGCTTCACCCTCCACCTCGTCTACGCCATCTCGGGCCAGTTCTCGAAGGTCCGGTCGTTCGTGTTCATCGACGGCCTCGACGAGGTGACCCGCTTCTTCGAGGGCGTGGAGGACATCGGTGAGGCCGTGCATCGGGTCAACACCGAGGCCGACGTGGTCTGGGTCGACGGACACTCCGACTACGGCCACGCCTTCGAGGTGTTCTGGGACAACTACGGCAAGGACATCGGCCCGAAGACCACGGTGCTGATCCTGGGCGACGCCCGCAACAACTACCACGCGTCGCAGGCCTGGATCCTCAAGGAGATCGAGCACAAGGCTCGCAAGCTGTTCTGGCTCAACCCCGAGCCGAAGGCCTACTGG
>JAWSVN010000047.1:0-8209 GCA_033851875.1 Acidimicrobiales bacterium | reverse complement strand
CCCGGGGGCGCCTCTTTCGCGTGCTGGCGGGCGTGGGGCCCGCCGTGCGTCAGCGGAGCAGTTCGGCCACGCGGAAGGCGAGGTCGAGGCCCTGGCGCCCGTTGAGGCGGGGGTCGCACATCGTCTCGTAGCGGAGGCTGAGGTCCGACACGGCGTCGCCTCCGCCCAGGCACTCGGTGACGTCCTCACCGGTGAGCTCCACGTGGATGCCGCCCGGCCACGTCCCGAGGGAGCGGTGGACCTCGAAGAAGCCGCTGACCTCGTCGAGGATCGAGTCGAGGTGGCGGGTCTTGTGGCCGGAGTCGGACGTGTAGGTGTTGCCGTGCATCGGGTCCGACGTCCACACCACGGGGTGGCCGCTGTCGCGCACCGCCTCGACGATCGCCGGGAGCCGGTCGCGCACGTTCTCGGCACCCATGCGGGTGATGAGGGTGAGGCGCCCCGGCTCGTGGTCGGGGTCGAGCTTCTCGCACAGGGCGACCACGTCTTCGGGGGCGGCGGTCGGGCCGATCTTGCAGCCGATCGGGTTCGTGATGCCCCGGAAGAACTCGACGTGGGCGCCGTCGAGTTCGCGGGTGCGCTCGCCGATCCAGACCATGTGGGCCGAGCAGTCGTACCACTCGCCGGTCAGGCTGTCGGAGCGGGTGAGCGCTTCCTCGTACTGAAGGATGAGCGCCTCGTGGCTGGTGAAGAAGTCGACCTCGCTGATCTCGGGGTGGGCCGAGGAGATGCCGGCGGCCTCCATGAAGCGGAGCGCCCGGTCGATCTCGGCGGCGAGGTCGGCGTAACGCTGACCCTCGGCCGAGCTGGCGACGAACTCCTGGTTCCAGGCCTGGACCCGATGCAGGTCGGCGAACCCGCCCTTGGTGAACGCTCGCAGCAGGTTGAGGGTGGAGGCCGACTGGTTGTAGGCGGCGAGGAGGCGGGCCGGGTCGGGGATGCGGTCGGCGGCCGAGAAGGCGACGTCGTTGACCATGTGGCCGAGGAACGACGGGAGTTCGGTGTCGTCCTTGGTCTCGGTGGGGCTCGAGCGTGGCTTGGCGAACTGCCCGGCGATGCGGCCGACCTTCACGGTGGGCACGCCCGAGGAGTAGGTCAGCACGACGGCCATCTGCAGGATGACCCGGAGACGCTCACGGATCGCCACGGCGTTGAACCCGTCGAAGCTCTCGGCGCAGTCGCCCGCCTGCAGCAGGAACGCCTCACCTCGGGCGACCCGAGCCAGGTGCTCCTTGAGCGTGCGAGCCTCCCCGGCGAACACCAGCGGCGGCAGGGTGGCGAGCTGCTTCTCGACCGACTCGAGCTCGGCGGCGTCGGGCCAGTCGGGCTGATGCTTGGCCGGGAGCGGACGCCAGGACGAAGGATTCCAGTTCACCGGTCCAGTGTCGCTCAGGGTGGGTGCCGATCACAACGCAATTTGTGACCCGTCTGCAGGCAAAACGGCCGGTGCCGCCGCCCCGGAGGGCGGCGGCACCGGTGAGAACCGATCGAGCGGGACGCTCAGGCGGCGTCGAAGTCGGCGATCACGTCGCCGGCCTGGTCGCGCACGGCGCTGACCGCACGCTTGACGAGACGGCGGGCGGCCTCGGCGGTCACGCCGAGCTCTTCGCCGACCTCGCGGTAGCTGCGCTTGCGGCCGTCGTTGAGGCCGAAGCGCTGCTCGACGGCGTAGCGGGCCCGGGCGTCGAGGACGTCGAGCAGGCCGGTGACCATCGACTCCTCGGCCTTGGCCATGACCTCGATCTCGGGACCGGGGTTGGAGTCGGGGAGGAGGTCGACGAGCTCGTTGGAGTCGTCGTCACCGATGGTGCGGTCGAGCGAGGTGGGGGTGGTGAGCCGGTGGAGGCGTGCGTGCTCGTCGTCGAGCTCGTCGCCGTCGCCCGACACCTGCCGCAGGGCGGCACGGAGGCTGGCGGAACGGTCGCCGGGGAGGCGGACCAGGCTGGCCTTCTGGTCGAGGGCCCGGCCGATGGCCTGGCGGATCCAGAAGGTGGCATAGGTGGAGAACTTGAAGCCCTTGCGCCAGTCGAACTTGTCGACGGCGTGCTCGAGGCCCAGGTTGCCTTCCTGGATCAGGTCGAGCAGCTCCATGGAAGGGGGGAGGGGGTAGCGGCGAGCGACGCTCACCACCAGGCGGAGGTTGGCTCGGATGAACCGGTCCTTGGCCCGAGCAGCAGCTCGGACGGCTCGACGATTGCCGGCGGTGTCTTCGCCGTCGTCGATCTTCTCTTGGGCGTCTCGGCCCTTCTCGATGATCTGGCTGAGTTCGCGCTCCTCATCGGCGGTGAGGAGGGGCACGAGGCCGATTTCGTTCAGGTACTGACCTACGGAGTCACTCATTGGGGCGCGCTCTTCATTCGGGGTTGCGGGAAAGCGGTGGAACGGGGCACGACGAACCGAGGTTTCCGGTCGTCGTCTGACTTGGGGGCTTGACACACCGAAGAAGGGACGTGCGGTCGAACGGTGGCGATCGCTGCGGGCGGAGTGAGCGGCGTTGCTCGGCCGGGTCAGGAGGGTGTCCCTGCCGGTAAAGTGTCTCCGTGGTGGCGATCGGGCTTTGCGGGCCGATCCGTCAGTGCTGTCGGTGCTGCGGGCTCAGAAGTGCAAACGTCATTACTAATACAGCTTGTTCCCGCTGTCGAGTGACATTCGTCACGGATGGAGGGAACGGCTTCACTTCCCGCTATGACCGCCGACACGACCGACCAAACTTCGCCGGTGCCATCGCACGGTGACCAGGGGAATCAGATGGCGCGAGCCGGGGGCGAGAAGCGTCGCATCGGTTTGCTCGGTGGCACGTTCGATCCTCCTCATCTCGGACACCTTGTCGTCGGGGACCAGGTTCGGAAGGCGGCGGGCCTCGATGAGGTTTGGTTCGTCGTTGCAAACGACCCGTGGCAGAAGGCCGATCGCGAGGTGACGCCGGCCGCCGTGCGGCTCGAGATGACCGAGGCGGCGATCGCCGCGGCTCCCGGCCTGTCGGTGAGCCCGATCGAGATCGAGCGGGGCGGCACGACCTACACGATCGACACGTTGGAGACGCTCCGCCTCCGCCACCCCGACGTCGAGTGGTCGGTGATCGTCGGGCGCGACGCCGCCGCCGGCCTCCACACATGGCATCGGGCCGACGACCTCCGGGAGGCAGCGCGGTTCCTCGTCGTCGACCGCCCGGGGAGTGTCGCCGAGGTGTCCGCTGGCTTCGCGTCGTCGACCGTCGACGTCCCCGAGCTCGAGATCTCCAGCTCCGACATCCGCCGCCGCGTCGCCGCCGGCGAGTCGGTCCGCTTCCTGGTGCCCGACGCCGTCGTCGAGCTCGTCGAGCGCCACGGCCTCTACCGGCCGGGGGACTACGCTCCCGCCCAGTGATTCGATCGGTCACCACCACCGAGGACGCGCCGCCGGCACCGTCGCCCGTGTGGTTCGCCTTCGTCGAGGCGTTGCTGATCGGCGCCATCCCTCTGCTCGGGGTGATCGGGTTCGACGCCCTCCTCAGCTCCCGCACCGGCACGTTCGTCGAACAGCCCGGTCCCGGCGATCCGGGCTGGGCGGCGCTCGTCGGTCCGAGCCCCGTGACCGCCGTCGTGCTCGAACTCGACGGGCAGACCGCTGGTGCGGCGGTCGTCGCCCAGCCGGGCGTGGGGGAGGACGGCGGCGCGATCGTGGTCGTGGCCCCGAATGTGTTGCTCGATGGTGCACCGCTCCACTCGCTGCCGGTCGAGGAGGTGGCGTCGCGCCTCGGGGCCGAACTCGACCTCGGGGTCGGGGCCACGGTCGTGATGGACGCCGAGGCCTGGGCCGCCGTGTTGGGGTCGTCGACCGTCGAGGTCGACAACCCCGATCCCATCCCGGTCGCCGTCGGTGAGTCGGAACTGCCGATCGGGCGCATCGATCTCGGGTCCGCCGACGTCGACCGCTTCGTCGGGCGAGCGGCGGCCGAGGGGCCGACCGAGGCGATCGTGGTCCGCAACGAGCGTCTCTGGGAAGCGCTCCTCGACGTGGCCGGCGACGGTGGTCTGGCGGTCGACCACCCTCTCGGCGCCCTCCTCGAACAGCTCGAGGCCGGGCCGGTCGAGGTGGCCGTGGCCCCGACCGAGGCCAGTGCCCTCGGGATGGTGTTCGCCGCGGAGCCGACCGAAGCCCTCGTCCGTCGCATCGTGCCCTTCCCGTCCGGGGCTGATGGCGGCGCTCGGCCGGCGGTCCAGATCCTCGCCCGGACCTCGAGCGTCGACCTCGAAGCGATCGCGGAGGACGTGGCGGCTCTCGGGGTCGAGGTGGTGCTGATCGGCTACGCCGACCCCTTCGACCAGGGCGAGACCGAGCTCGTCGTCCCCGACGGGACCGACCCGACGCGGTTTGCCGAGCTGGTCGACTGGCTGGGCGGCGATAGCGTGCTGCGGGTGGCCGACGCCGACGTGTCGCCCGACCTCGTCACCCTGCGGGTAGCCGACGCCGTCGGCTCCTGAGTCGGCGAGACCGAACCGACGAACCAGGACCAGACCCCTGACTGCCAACGACGCCCCCACCCCGGACGACCTGCCGTCCGCCGAGGCCGAGCCGACCACGACCGCTGCCGACGACGAGATCGAGGAGTGGGTGCGGACGGCGGGCGAGGCCGCGGACGCCAAGCTCGGCTCCGACACCCTCGCGTTCTTCGTCGGCGACGTGCTCGGCATCACCGACTGGTTCCTCGTCACCTCGGGTGCCAACGCCCGCCAGACCCGCGCCATCGCCGAGGAGATCGAGGAGGCGGTGACCCTCGCCGGTGGCCCCAAGCCGATCCGGGTCGAGGGCCTCGACACCGGCGAGTGGGTGCTGATGGACTACGGCATCTTCGTCGCCCACGTCTTCACCGCCGAGGCGCGCGGCTTCTACGAGCTCGAGCGCCTCTGGGACGACGTCCCCCGCCTCAGCTTCGCCACCGAGCGCTGAGCGACCCGTGNNGTGACCGAGCGCTGAGCAGTGCCTCCGGCGGGACGATCCTGCCAACGAACGCTTCGCCGCTGTTCTTTGTCGACAACGAACCGCATACGGGCCGATTCGTCCACTGAATCGGCCGATCCGGGCGCTCGCCGGATCAGGCAGCGATGTTGCCGGGTGGCCTCAGGCGACGATGTTGACGAGGCGGCCGGGCACGACGATGACCTTCTTGGGGGCGCCGTCGACGAATTCCTGCACCCGCTCATCGGCCAGCGCGAGGGCCTCGATCGCGTCGGGGGCGGCGTCGGCCGGGACCGTGATGCGAGTCCGGACCTTGCCGTTGACCTGCACCGGGTACTCGATCGAGTCCTCGACCAGCAGCGCCGGGTCGGCGACCGGGAACGCCTCGTAGGTCAGCGAGTCGGCGTGGCCCAGCTTGGACCACAGCTCCTCGGCCAGGTGGGGGACCAGCGGCGCCAACATAAGCACGAACGGCTCGGCGACCGAGCGCGGCAGCCCGCCCTCGCCGGCCGTCAGCTTGGTCAGGTGGTTGTTGAGCTCGACCAGCTTGGCGATGGCGGTGTTGAACCGCAGGTTGTCGAGCTCGCCGGCCACCCCGTCGATGGTGACGTGCAGCAGCCGCATCGTCTCGTCGTTCGCGACGGCGTCGTCGGCGACCGTCAGCTCGCCGGTGTCCTCGTCGACCAGGTTGCGCCAGATGCGTTGCAGGAACCGGTACATGCCGACGATGTCGCGGGTGCTCCACGGGCGCGACGTGTCGAAGGGGCCCATCGCCATCTCGTAGAGGCGCAGGGTGTCGGCCCCGTACTCGTCGTACATGTCATCCGGGGTGACGGCGTTCTTCAGGCTCTTGCCCATCTTGCCGAACTCGCGGGTGACCGGTTCGCCGTTGTGGGTGAACGAGCCGTCGGCCTCCTCGACCACCTCGGCGGCCTCGACGTAGATCTCCCGTGCGTCCTTGTAGGCGGCGGCCTGGATGTAGCCCTGGTTGAACAGGCGGTAGTAGGGCTCCTTGGAGCTCAGGTGGCCCAGGTCGAACAGGATCTTGTGCCAGAACCGGGCATAGAGCAGGTGGAGCACGGCGTGTTCGACACCGCCGACGTAGAGGTCGACGCCGCCCGGGTGGTCCTCGCCCTCCGGCCCCATCCAGTACTCCTCGACGGCGCGGTCGACGAACCGCTCGTCGTTGGTGGGATCCAGGTAGCGCAGCTCGTACCAGCACGACCCGGCCCACTGGGGCATCACGTTGAGGTCGCGGCGGTACCGCTTGGGGCCGTCGCCCAGGTCGAGGGTGACGTTGGCCCACTCCGTGACGCGGCCCAACGGCAGGTCGGGCTCGCTCTCGGCGTCGTTGGGATCGGCGGCCACCGGCTTGAAGTCCTCGAGCGGGGGCAACGCGACGGGCAGCTGGTCCTCGGGCACGGCGTGGGGCACGCCGGCGTCGTCCCACACGATCGGGAACGGCTCACCCCAGTAGCGCTGGCGGGCGAACAGCCAGTCCCTGAGGCGATAGTTGATGGTGCCCTCGCCGTGGCCGTTGGCCTCGAGCCAGGCGTTGGTGGCGGCCTTGGCCTCGGCGATCTCGGTCATGCCGTCGAGGGTGAGGGAATCGTTGGACGACTGGACGTAGGTGCCCTCGCCGACGAAGGCCTCGGGCCAGGTGTCGCAGTCGAGCGACGGGTCGATGTCGCGCTCGGCGAACCACTCGGCCGGCGGTTCCTGGGTGGCCACGATCGGCAGACCGAACTGGCGGGCGAACTCGAAGTCGCGCTGGTCGCCCGAGGGCACCGCCATGATGGCGCCGGTGCCGTAGCCCATCAGGACGTAGTCGGCGATCCACACCGGGATCTGGTTGCCGTTGAGGGGATTGGTGGCGGTGGCGCCGGTGAAGACGCCGGTCTTGTCGCGGTCCTCGACCTGGCGGGCCACGTCGCTCTTGGCGCCGGCCTCGCGGCGGTAGGCGGCGACGGCGTCGGCCTGGTCGGGCGTCACCAGTTCGTCGACGAGGGGGTGCTCGGGGGCGAGCACCATGAACGTCGCCCCGAACAGGGTGTCGGGTCGGGTGGTGAAGACGGTGATCGGGCCAACCGGGGACGCGAAGTCGACCCGGGCGCCGGCGGAGCGGCCGATCCAGTTGCGCTGCATCGTCTTGATCGACTCGGGCCAATCCAGCAGGTCGAGGTCGTCGATCAGGCGATCGGCGTAGGACGTGATGCGCATCATCCACTGCCGCATGTTGCGCTTGAAGACCGGGTAGTTGCCGCGGTCGGAGCGGCCGTCGGCCGTGACCTCCTCGTTGGCGACGACCGTGCCGAGCCCCGGACACCAGTTGACCGGCGCCTCGTGGACATACGCCAGTCGGTAGTCGGCCAGGATCTCGGCCTTGGCCTCGCCGTCGAGCGCGTTCCAGTCGGCGCCGCCGGGCACCTCGCGGGTGCCGTCCGCGAACTCGGTCTCGAGCTCGCTGATCGGGCGGGCCTTGTCGGCCTCGGCGTCGTACCAGGCGTTGAAGATCTGGAGGAAGATCCACTGGGTCCACCGGTAGTAGTCCTCGTCGGTGGTGGCCACCGAGCGGCGCTGGTCGTGGGCCAGGCCGAGGCGCCGCAGCTGGCGGCGCATGTTGGCGATGTTCTGCTCGGTCCGGACGCGGGGGTGGGTGCCGGTGTCGATCGCGTACTGCTCGGCCGGCAGGCCGAACGCGTCGTAGCCGATCGAGTGGAGGACGTTGTCGCCCTTCATCCGGCGGTATCGGCCGTAGACGTCGGTGCCGATGTAGCCGAGGGGGTGGCCGACGTGGAGCCCGACGCCCGAGGGGTAGGGGAACATGTCGAGGACGAAGAGCTTGTTGCGGTCCGAGAGGGCATCGGCGTCGGCGAGCGGGCCCGCCGGGTTGGGGGCCTCGAAGGTCTTCTCCGCCTCCCACCGGTCCTGCCAGCGCGACTCGATGTCGGCGGCGAGGTCGGCGTTGTAGCGGAACGGGGTTGCGTCGGTCGTCTCGGTGGCCATAGCTGCTGCTCATCCTACGGTCCGAGGCCCCTCCTGGCGGGGGCTTTCGGCGTGGTCGGCCGGCCCGGTCCGACCCGCTGGCGGCGCCTGCAGCGAAAGTGGCGGATTGATGTTGTGGGTCGGCGGGGAATTGATACGATCGTGCTTCGCCCGGAACGGCCTCGGCCCGCCCGGCGAACCACCCCTCGGGGCTATAGCTCAGTTGGTAGAGCGCTTCCATGGCATGGAAGAGGTCAGGAGTTCAATTCTCCTTAGCTCCACAGCA
>JAWSVN010000226.1:0-5207 GCA_033851875.1 Acidimicrobiales bacterium | reverse complement strand
CCGCGATTCTAGCGAAATACGCTGAAATGTACAGATGGCGCGATCGTGTCAGTTGCGTGCTCGCGTTCCGGCTGCGTCCGCGGCCGTTCAGTGCCGGCCTCATTGGCAGGTTCTGCCCACATGGGGTTCGTTGTTGCCAATGAACAGCGGCCGGCGGTTCGTTGGCAGGATCGGCCCGCACGCAGCCGGCCCCCGAACGCGACGGCGCCCCCGCCCGGAGGCGGGGGCACCGTCGATGTCTCAGCCCGGAGGGGCGGCGTTCAACGCAGGATCAGCTGCAGCCGGACGTGGTGCCGCAGCTCGGGCAGGCGTGGCACGAACCCGAGCGGTGCATCTTCACGCCGCACTGCATGCACAGCGGGGCGTTGGGGTCGCTGACCGGGCTCTTCGCCTCGGGGGCGGCGGGAACAGCCGCCGGGGCGGCCTGTGCCCGCTCCACCTTTGCCAGGATCTCATCGGCGGAGTCGACCGAGGGCGGATCCGACGGGACGTCGTGGCCGGTGACCGAGACGACCTCGTCGACGCCGGGCAGGGTCTGCTGGGTGCGCTCACCGGTGGTGAAGATGCCCATCTCTGCCCGCTCGGCCGGATCCATGTAGAGGACGGCGAGCTTGCGGAACAGGTAGTCGATGATCGACGTGGCGATCCGGATGTCGGCGTCGTCGGTCATGCCGGCCGGCTCGAACCGCATACCGGTGAAGGTCTGGACGAAGGTGCGCAGCGGCACGCCGTACTGGAGGCCGTGGCTGAGGCTGATGGCGAGGGCGTCCATGATGCCGGCGAGGGTCGACCCCTGCTTCGACACCCGCAGGAAGATCTCGCCGGGGCGACCGTCGTCGTACTCGCCGACGGTGACGAAGCCCTTGCAGTCGGCGACCCGGAAGTCGAAGGTGCGGCTGCGACGGTTGCGGGGCAGACGCTCCCGGACCGGCTTGTAGACGACCTTCTCGATGACCTCGGTGACCTGCGTGGCGATGGCCTCGCCGGCGTCGTCGGTGTTGGTCGTGGTGTCGGCGTCTTCCTTCTTGCCGGTGCTGAGCGGCTGGGCGACCTTGCAGTTGTCGCGGTAGATGGCGATCGCCTTCACGCCCATCTTCCAGGCGTCGATGTGGAGCTGTTCCACGTCCTCGACGGTGACGTCCTCGGGCATGTTGACCGTCTTGGAGATGGCCCCCGAGATGAAGGGCTGCACGGCCGCCATCATCTTGACGTGGCCGTTGTAGTGAATGGTGTTGTCGCCCATCGAGCAGGCGAACACGGCCACGTGATCCGGGCTGAGGCCGGGCGCACCGACGATCGAGTTGGTCTCGTCGATGTGGTCGGTGATCGCCTTGGCCTGCTCGGGGGTGTAGCCGAGACGCTTGAGTGCCCGGGGCACGCTCTGGTTGACGATCGTCATCGTGCCGCCACCGACGAGCTTCTTCATCTTGACCAGACCGAGGTCGGGCTCGATGCCGGTGGTGTCGCAATCCATGAGCAGACCGATGGTGCCGGTCGGGGCGAGCACGGTGGCCTGGGCGTTGCGCACACCGTGGGTCGGCGCGTCGGCGACGGCGCCGTCCCACGACTCCTGGGCCGCGACGAGGATGTCGTGGGGAGCGAGCTCCTCGTCGATCTCGGCGACGGCGGCCTGGTGCTGGCCGAGCACCCGCAGCATCGGCTCCTCGTTCTCGGCATAGCCGGCGTGGGCGCCCATGCGGGCGGCGGTGCGGACCGAGGTCTTGTAGGCGTGGCCGGTCATCAGGGCGGTCAGCGAGGCGGCGTAGGCCCGCCCCTCCTCGGAGTCGTACGGAAGGCCGAGGTTCATCAGCAGGGCGCCGATGTTGGCGTAGCCGAGGCCGAGCTGGCGGAACTTGCGGGAGTTCTCACCGATCGGGTCGGTCGGGTAGTCGGCCCGGCCGACCAGGATCTCCTGGGCGGTGAAGAAGGTCTCGATCGCGCCCTTGTAGCCCTCGACGTCGAAGGTGTCGTCGTCCTCGAGGAAGGTCAGCAGGTTGAGGCTGGCCAGGTTGCACGCCGAGTTGTCGATGTGCATGTACTCCGAGCACGGGTTCGAACCGTTGATCGGGCCGGTGTTCGACGAGGTGTGCCAACGGTTGATCGTGGTGTCGAACTGCATGCCCGGATCGGCGCACTCCCAGGTCGACTGGGAGAACTGACGGAGCAGGTCACGAGCCGAGACGGTGCGCACGACCTCGCCGGTGGTGCGGGCGACGAGGCTCCAGTCCTCGTCGTTCTCGACCGCCTGCATGAACTCGTCGCTGACGCGGACCGAGTTGTTGGCGTTCTGGTACTGGATCGAATGGCTGTCGGCACCGTCGAGGTCCATGTCGAAGCCGTTCTCGCGCAGGACCCGAGCCTTGCGCTCCTCGACAGCCTTGCACCAGATGAACTCCTCGATGTCGGGGTGGTCGACGTCGAGCATCACCATCTTGGCGGCCCGGCGGGTCTTGCCGCCCGACTTGATCGTGCCGGCCGAGGCATCGGCGCCGCGCATGAACGACACGGGGCCCGAGGCCGTGCCGCCGCCCTTGAGCTGCTCGTAGCTCGAACGGATCTTCGAGAGGTTGACGCCGGCACCGGAGCCACCCTTGAAGATCACGCCTTCCTCGACGTACCAGTTGAGGATGGCGTCCATCTTGTCCTCGATCGACAGGATGAAGCAGGCGCTGGCCTGCTGGGGCACGCCCTTCACGCCGATGTTGAACCACACCGGGGAGTTGAAGGCGCCCTTCTGGTGGATGATCAGGTACTTCAGCTCGTCGGAGAAGATGCGGGCCTCGTCCTCGGTGGCGAAGTAGCCGCCCTCGCGCCCCCACTGGGTGATCGTGTCGACGACCCGGTCGGCGACCTGCTTGAGCGAGGTCTCACGCTCGGGGGTGTCCATCGAGCCCCGGAAGTACTTCTGGGCGAGGATGTTGGTGGCGTTGACCGACCAGGTGCTGGGGACCTCGACGCCGAGCTGCTCGAAGGCGACCTCGCCGGTCTTCCAGTTGGAGATGCGAGCGTCACGCTGTTCCCAGGTGACCGTGTCGTAGGGGTGCACCTCGGGGGTGGTGAAGCGGCGACGCAACCCGATGACAGGGTTGTTGGCGAGCGGATGGGCGCCGTCGGTGAGGTCGATCGTCTCGGGAGCGAGGGTCATGAAGTCTGTCTCCTGTGCAGAGCGGCGGGCCGGCATGGGCCGGAGCTCTGGATGTGCGGGTGAGGGATGGAGGGCCGGGGTTCACCTCCCGTAGAGGAGGCAGTCCTGGGACTCGATCACCCCGGGCGGGCCGGGGAGGAACGAAGCCCCGAGGGGCCAGCGCCAGGCACGAGCAGGTTCGAGTTCGGGCCGGAGAACGCCCCGGCCGAAGCGACCGAGGCGATGATCCGGCGACGAATGCCGCCCTGCGAGCAGTTGTGGTGCAGCCGCCAAGGCGGTTGCGGGGGTTGCCCCCACATGTTGTGTGCGAAGCGGCTGCAGTGCCGAGACCCACACAAGATGTGGACGAGTATTACAACATCGTAATTACGAGCCTGTCAACGGTTCGGACCACGAATTCGCGCCATCTCGACCCGCGCATCACGTCCTCGCTCGCCTGGGCGCGCAAGGTTCACGGACAGTGGACCGGTTCGGTTCGACGGGTTGAGGTTCGAGCGCCCGAGACCACCCACCGCACACGGCGGTGAGGGCCTCTCACCTCTCTCCCAAGGGGTTCCGGTTGTTCTCCGCCCCGTGTCCTGCCACCGATCCGAACCGGTCCTGGCATGACTGGCAACGTATTGACGCCGGCTTGTGGATCACAAGCGGACGGCCTGTGGATTTCGTGGAAAAGTCTGTGGGTTCGCGCCCCGGTTGTCCCCAGCGGTTCCGGATTGCCACCCGTGGCGCGACCCGCGCCACGCTCGGGAACCGACAAGCGGGAATCGGACCCGACGGCTCCTTCCGTCGCGCTGGCTCACACGGTTAGCCGGGAGTAGCGTCCCGCGCCATGGACCTCGCCTTCCCTACCTCGGCCGACGCCTTCCGCTCCCGCATCCGCACCTTCCTCGACGACAACCTGCCGGCCGACTGGGCCGGGATCGGCGCGCTGGAGGGCGAGGACCGGGTGACCTTCCTCGACTCGTGGCGTGAGACGCTGGCAGACAACGGACTCCTGGCGGTCAACTGGCCGGCCGAGTGGGGCGGCGCCGGCCTGAGCGCGCTCGAGAACGTGATCCTCCATCAGGAGTTCGCCGAGCGGGGCGCCCCGACGGGTGGGACCAACGACGCGTTCGGCATCTCCATGCTCGGCAACACGATCCTGGCGATGGGCACAGACGAACAGAAGGCCCACTTCATCCCTCGGATCCTGTCGGGTGAGGACAGGTGGTGTCAGGGCTACTCCGAGCCCGGCGCCGGGTCCGACCTCGCCGGCCTGGGCTGCAAGGCCGTGCTCGACGGCGACGAGTGGGTGATCGACGGCCAGAAGATCTGGACGTCGTCGGGGCAGTACGCGAACTGGATCTTCGTGCTCGCCCGCACCGCCCCCGACGAGGTGAAGCATCGGGGCATCACGTTCCTGTTGGTGCCGATGGATCAGCCCGGCGTCGAGTTGCGGCCGATCAAGAACATCGCCGGCCACGAGCACTTCAACGAGGTCTTCTTCACCGAGGCCCGCTGCCCCAAGGACCACGTGATCGGTGAGGTCCACGGCGGCTGGGCGGTCGCCAACGCCCTGCTCGGCTTCGAGCGCGGGGCGGGGGCGACGGTCACGCCGATGCGATATGCCGCCGAGTTCGACCGGTTCCGCGCACTCGCCGTCGAGCGTGGCCTGACCGACGACCCACTGGTGCGCCAGACCCTCGCCGACGCCCACATCAAGAGCGAGCTGTTGCGCTTCGCCGGCCTTCGGGCGCTCACCCGCTACCTCAAGGGGCAGTCGCCGGGGCCGGAGTCGTCGATCTTCAAGCTGAGCTGGAGCACCTATCACTCGGAGGTGACCGAGGCGATGATGAACGTGATCGGCGCCGAGTCGGTGGTCGATGCCGGCGAGACCACGGTGAGCGGCTTGGGCGCGGCCGACATGGGCGTGCCCAACAACCCGGCCAGCCTGGCGGCGTCGTTCATGGTCGCCCGCTCGGGCACGATCTACGCCGGCACGAGCCAGGTGCAGAAGAACATCATCGGCGAACGCGTCCTCGGCCTCCCCAAGGAGCCCCGCACCGACGCCGGCCCGTGGAAA
>JAWSVN010000225.1:0-1253 GCA_033851875.1 Acidimicrobiales bacterium | reverse complement strand
GCGTAGAGGGCGACGCCGTGGTGGAGCTTCTCCTCGCTGATCGTCATCAGGTTGGAGTGGTTGGGGGCGGCCTTGGCCGGGTCGACGCCGGGAGGCGACACCCCGAGGAACGCCATCGAGCCGGGCACCTTCTGCAGCACGTAGCTCCAGTCCTCGGCGCCGAGCACCGGGCGTGGCATCTCTGCGTAGTTGTTGGCCCCGAGCACCGCGGAGGTGACCGCACCGGTGAGGGCGGCCTGGGCGTCGTCGTTCACCGTCACCGGGTAGCCGGCGATGATCTCGGCGTTGCACGAACAGTTGTGGGCGGCGGCCGTGCCGTTGGCGACCCGGACCACGCTCTCCTGCAGGGTGGCGCGGGTGTCCTCGTCGAGGGCGCGGATCGTGCCCTCGAGGAACGCGTCGGGCGGGATGATGTTGTTGGTCGTGCCCGCCCGCAGGTGACCGACGGTGACGAGGCCCGACAGGGTCGGGTCGATCGCCCGGCCCACCATCGTGTGGATGCCGGTGACGGTCGCCGCCGCCGCGGGGATCGGGTCGAGGCACTGGTGGGGCGCCGAGGCGTGACCGCCCTCGCCCTCGATCGTGATCTCGAACCGGTCGGCCGACGCCATCAGCGGACCGCCGCGGGTGACGATCATCCCGTCGGGGATGTTGCAGAACACGTGGATGGCGAACGCCCGGTCGACGCCGTCGCAGACCCCCTCGTCGACCATGTAGCGGGCGCCGTGGAAGCCCTCCTCGCCGGGCTGGAACATGAACCGGACCTTGCCGGTGAGTTCGCTCTTGCGGTCGACGAGCAGCTTGGCGGCACTGACGAGCATCGAGACGTGGGCGTCGTGGCCGCAGGCGTGCATGGCGCCGTCGATCTGCGACTTGAACGGGATGTCGTTGTCCTCTTGGAGCGGGAGGGCGTCCATGTCGCCCCGGAGCAGCACGGTGGGGCCGGGCCGGCCGGTGTCGAGTTCGGCGACGACCGAGGTGGTGGCCTCCCCCAGGGTGACGTCGAGCCCGAGGCCGGTGATCGCCTCGAGGATGGTCGCCTGGGTCTCGGGCAACTGGAGCCCGAGTTCGGGCCGCTGGTGGATCGTGCGCCGCAGCTCGGTCGTGTCGGCTTCGAGGCCGGCCGCACCGGCCACGAGGTCGAGGTCGGCGAGGGACTCGAGCGAGGTCATGGCCTCAGTCTGTCACGGCCTCGCTCAGGTCGACGGCTCGATCGTGGCACGCGGCTGTGGCGATCCGACCGCAGCCCCGAC
>JAWSVN010000224.1:0-5122 GCA_033851875.1 Acidimicrobiales bacterium | reverse complement strand
CACCAGGCCGGTGCCGTCGTAGGCGACCTCGCGACTGGTCGGGGAGACGCGCAGGGCGTGCAACTCGATGTCGGCAGGGCCGGTCGGCGCGGCCGGTGCCGCCTCGACGCGGCGCAGGATCGCCTTCACCCGAGACACGAGTTCGCGGGTGCCGAACGGCTTGCCGACGTAGTCGTCGGCACCGAGTTCGAGGCCGAGGACCCGGTCGATCTCGGCGTCGCGACCGGTCAACATGATCACCGGCACGTCGTTGGTGGTCCGGACCATGCGCAGGGCGTCGAGACCACTCATGCCGGGCAGCTCGATGTCGAGCAGGACGAGGCTGGGGGCGAGCCGGTCGAGTTCGCCGAGCGCGGCCTCGGCGTCGTCGAAGACGACGACGTCGTAGCCCTCGGTCTGGAGGATGCCCTCGAGCATCACCTGGATCGTCGGGTCGTCGTCGACCACGACGATCAGCGAGCGCGATCGCGGGGTCCGTGACGGCGTCGTCGATCGGTGGTCGGGGTGGTGGCGCGCAGGCTCGGGATGGGCCATGGCGGCAGTGTCGGTCGAAGATCAGCTGGTCGTGAGGCTGCGGAGCGAACGCAAGCGCGGCGTTGCCCCAACCCATGACAAATTCTGATCGGTCGGCTCGGTGCGACTCATCGGTCGTCGTCGGCTGTCCGAGTCTCGGCGCAGCGTCGCACCCTGGCCGGCCCGCCATCGGTCTCGGTGCAGCGCTCGACCCGCCGATCTCGCCCTGGGGCGTCTCTCCCTCCTCGCCCCGGGGCGTTGTTCGCGGCTCGTCATCGCCCGAGTGGCCGCCTCCGGTCGGCCACGACAGACTCGGGCGATGACGAGCCCGACACCCGCCGAGTCTGCCTTCGACCGCGAGACCGCCGTCGCCGTCGCACCCGATGCCGATCCCGGTCGGCCGACCTGGACCGCGTCGCTGTCCGACGCCTGGAACATCGGCGACAATCCCAACGGCGGCTACCTCCTGTCGCCGATGGTGCAGGCGATTCGGTCGCACACGGGACGCCCGGACCCGCTGTCGCTCACCGCCCACTTCCTGCGGCCCGGCCTGGGCGGCCAGCCAGCCGACATCGTCGCCGAGGAGGTCCGCTCGGGCCGCCGCAGCGCCACCGTCACGGCATCGCTCCACCAGGGCGGCAAGGAGCGGGTACGGGTGCTGGGCGCCTTCGGTGACCTGGCCAACGTGGCGCCCCTCGGGCTCGACGTGCCCGAACTCGGCGCCGAACCGCCCGAGCTCCCGACCCCGGACGAGTGCCGCGACCGGCGCCGGCTCGAGCAGGGGGTCGAGCTGCCCATCCTGTCGCGGCTCGACGTGCGGATCGATCCCCAGTGGGCCGAGCCCGGCCGGGGCGGGCGAGCCGAGGTCGCGGGCTGGATCCGCTTCGCCGACGGTCGAGCGCCCGACGCAGCCTCGCTTCCGCTCTTCGCCGACGCCTTCCCGCCATCGCTGTTCTCCCTGGTCGGACGGGTGGGTTGGGTCCCCACCCTCGAGCTGACCGTCCACGTGCGTCGGCCCCCGGCGCCGGGGTGGATCCGCGCCCGGTTCCGCACCTCCGACCTCGTGGGGGAGCTGTTCGTCGAGGACGGGGAACTCTGGGACTCGACCGGCCAGCTCGTCGCCCGCTCCCGTCAGCTCGCCGTCCTGCTCGACGACGGACGCTGAATTCGGGTCAGCCCCCCGAGTCGCCGCTCGAGCCGTCGAGTGGACGCGAGCCGGGCGGTTCGCGAGGCTGCGCCGATGACCGCTCTCGACACCATCTCCGCCTCCGCCGCCCCGATCGGGGCCGCGGGCGCCGCCTTCTACTTCGCTCCCGCCACCCTCGCTCGTGGCAAGGAACTCGGCCTCGACGGGTTCCGCTTCTACGTCCTGGGGCGGGGTGGGGTGCTGGGCGATGTCGCGCCGCCCGTCGTGCAGAGTGCGTTCGGTTATTTCACGGCGGCCGTGATCGACAAGATCTGGACCTCGGCGGCCGAGAAGGTGGCGCCCCGTGAGGCGGGCCGGATCTATCACGAGTGCTGCGCTGAACATGGGCGGGCCACGGCCGGCGACGTCGAGGGCCTGGCCGAGTTCGTCGACGCGGCCGAGACCGTCGTGGCCGCCGCCGACCCGGCCGCCCTGGCCCTGTTCGCCGGCATCGCCGCCGAGCCGCTCGCCGACGACCTGCCCGGGCGCGCCGCCCAGCTGGCCGCGGTGTTGCGTGAGCTGCGGGGAAGCGCCCACCTCGTCGCCCTGCTCGCAGCCGGGCTGTCGCCGGCCGTCGCCCACTGTGTGAAGCGCCCCGAGATGGCCGGGGCGTTCGGCTACGAGACGCCGCTCGAGGGTGCGGCCGACCATGCCGAGCGGGCCGCCGCCGCCGAGGAGCTCACCGATCAGCTGTTGGTGCCCGCCTACTCGACCCTCACCGACGCCCAGGGCGCCGCCCTCGTCGCCGGCGCGGTGGCGTTGGAAGCGGCGATGGTCGCCAGCTGACGCAGTCGCGGATCTGCGGGCATCGCGGCCCTCAGTCCTGGGTCGCTCAGTCCCGGGTCGCTCAGCGCTGGTTCGCTCAGCCCTGGGTCGCCGCCCAGTCGGCGGCGCGGGCCCGCAGGTCGACCTTGCGGATCTTCACGCCGTTGGGCCCGTCGGTGACGGGGAACTCCTCGACCAGCTCGATGTGGGCCGGGCACTTGTAGTTGGCGAGCCCGGAGCGGCACCAGGCGATGAGTTCGCCGGCGGTCGGGGACGCATCCTCGACCGCTCGCACGAAGGCGACCGCCACATCGCCGGCGCCGGGCAGGGTGGCGCCGACCACCTGGGCGAGGTCGACGGCCGGGTGGGCCTCGAGATGGTGTTCGATCTCGCTCGGGTCGCACAGGAACCCCCGCAGGCGAAGCGAGTCGCCCATTCGGGCCCGGTAGACGAAGGTGGCGTCGTCGATCGTGGTCCCGAGGTCGCCGGACCGGAACCACTCGCCGTCGAACGCGTTTGCCGTCGCCTCCGGGTTGCCGGCGTAGCCGACGAGCAGGTTGGGGCCCCGGAACTGCAGCTCGCCTGGCTCCCCGTCGGGGAGCACCGTGCCCGTCTCGGGATCGACCGCCCGAACCGCCATTCGCGGCGACACGAGCCGGCCGCCGTTGCGCTGGCGCCTCTCGATGGGCTCGTCGCGGTCCCAGCGAGACATGAGGGCGAACCCCTCCGATGAGCCGTAGACCCCGGTCAGACGGAGCCGACCCTCGGTCACGAGTTCGGCGCGGGCCGCCACCTCGGCGCCGCCGTTGGCGAAGTCGGCGAAGACGCCGTCGGTCAGCGTCGAGGAGGCCGCGGCGGGGCCGAGGGCGTCGAGCAGCTCGGCCAGCATCGTGTCGGCGCCGTTGAAGGTGGTCACGCCCTCGGCCACGACGGCGGTAGCCGCCCGCTCGGGAGCCCAGGTCTCCTGGAGTACGACGGTGCTGCCGGCGAGGAGGGGAGCGAAGGCCGACATCCAGCCGAACGTGCCGCAGAGGGGGAGCGGGACGAGGGCGACGGTCTCGGCGCGGTCGCCCATCGCCGCCGCGGCGGCGTCGAGGTGGTGCAGCGAGCCGGCCAGGTCGTGCATCGCCACCTTCGGGAACCCGGTGGTGCCCGACGTCGTGAAACCGATGCACTCACGAGTGGCGGGCCCGGTCGAGGCCGGCCGGGTGGCGTGCGAAGTGGTCGCCGGTGCCGTGTCACCACCGAGGAGGATCGTCTCGTCGATGACCAGGGGCGGGGCGGTGAGGCCCTCGAACAGGGCCGCCGCGTCGATCCCGAGGAACTGTTCCGCGACCACCACGGCTCGGATGTCGGCCACCGCACAGAGATGATCGAGTTCGGCGTGACGGAAGCGGGTGTTGAGGCCGACGATCGGGATTCCGAGGCGGTCGGCCGCGAACTGGGCGATCACCCAGCTCGAGCGGTTCGGCAGGAACATGGCGAGGCGCCCGCCGGGTGGCTGTTCGACCCCGAGGCCCAGCGGCTCGACGAGATCGGCGAGCACGGTGGTGGCCGTGTCGACGGCCGCCACCAGCGAGCGCCGGTCGAGCCGTCGGCCCGTGTCGTCGACCAGAGCGAGCCGGTCGGGGGCGGTGACGGCGAGGGCGTCGAGGCGGCCGGCGAGACCGCCATCGATCGGTGGCCGAGCCCCGGGTCCGAGTGGGGAGGTCACGGGCAACGCTCCCCACTCACACCGACCGCGATCGTGCCGATGGTGAGGAGATCGTCTCGTGGCCGACCGGCGCGGCCACGTCCTGCGGCCCTAAGCTCGCCGGCTGGTGCCATCCGACGGGTGCACCGGTCCCACGCTCGAACCCCGAACCGACGACGCGACCGAGGAGCGCCCCGCATGCAGCATCGCCTCACGTTCTTGCTCGTCACGGCGTTCATCGTGCTCGCGAACACGGCCTTCAGCCAGCCGGACGGGGAATCGGTGGCGGTCGACCCGCCCTCGCCCGCCGTCATCGCCGAGGTGGGACCCAGTCACCTGCTGGCCGGCCTGGCCGAGCAGGTGGGCGAGGCCGACACGTCGCTGCCCGAGCAAACGGCGCTGTCACCCGACACCGCGCTGCCGGTGCTCGGCGGGGACGTGGTGCCCGAGGCGGCGGCGGTCGTCGAACCCGACGTGCGAGCGGTGCTCGACCGGTCCGGCGCCGTGGTGGCCACCGCCCACGTGACCGACGGCATCGTCGAGGTCTGGGAGCTTCCCGACGCCGAGGCAGCGCCCGCCTGGCAGCTGACCGCCCCGACCGAGTTCGGCGGACCCCGACACTTCGGCGTGATCGGCCGCTACGGCGACTGGTACCGCGTGCAGGTGCCGGTTCGCCCGAACGGCACGACCGGGTGGATCCCCGTCGACGCCGTCACGGTGCGCGAGGTCGACACCCGCGTCGAGGTCGACCTGTCCGATCGACGGATCGTCGTGACCGACGGCGGCGAGGTGGTCTTCGACGAGCCGGTGACGATCGGTGCCGCCGGCACCCCGACCCCGACCGGCCGGTTCTATCTGCGCGACGAGTTCCCCTGGTACCCCGACTCGGTCTACGGCCCCTGGGTACTCGCCCTGTCGGCCTACAGCGAGGCGATCGACGAGATCAACGGTGGTGCTGCGGTGGT
>JAWSVN010000046.1:6481-15270 GCA_033851875.1 Acidimicrobiales bacterium | reverse complement strand
CTCGGTGGGCGACCTCGCCGCCCCGCGACACCAGGTAGCTGAAGCCGGGGAACCGGCCGGTGTCGAGGTAGCGCTCGTGGACGAAGCGGTCGATGCGGTCCAGGCGGGCGGCATCGAAGCCGAGGCTGGCGGCGGTGGCGGGGTCGGGCTGCTGACTCACGTCGACATGTCACCAGCTTGTGACAGATGTCGCAAACCGCGGTCCGGGTGATTGGGACTTCCGCCCGTTGCCAAGGCTTGCGGCCGGGGGGAGAGTCCGAGGCGTGGTGGTGCATTGTGAGGGATTGACGCGGCGGTTCGGCGATCGAACGGCGGTCGACAACGTGGGCTTCGAGATCGCGACCGGAGAACGCTACGGGTTGCTCGGGCCCAACGGTTCGGGCAAGACGACGACGATCTCGATGCTCGTCGGGGTGCTCGAGCCCAACGCCGGGTCGGTCGTCATCGGGGGCCACGACATGGCCACCGACGGGGCCGCCGCTCGTTCGCTGGTGGGGTTGGTGCCCCAGGAGCTGGCGCTCTACGAAGACCTGAGCGCCCTCGAGAACCTCCGCTTCTTCGGGCGGCTCCAGGGCATCGGCCGCCGCCGGCTGGCCGCGCGGATCGACGACGTGCTCGACATCGTCGGGCTCACCGACCGGGCGAGCGATCGGGTGTCGGAGTTCTCGGGTGGCATGAAACGGCGGGTCAACATCGCGGTCGGTCTGCTCCACGAACCGCAGCTCTTGGTGCTCGACGAGCCGACCGTCGGGGTCGACCCGCAGAGCCGGGATCGCATCCTCGACGCCGTCGAGACCCTTGGCGGCGAGGGGATGGCCGTGCTCTACACGACGCACTACATGGAGGAAGCCGAGCGGCTGTGTGACCGCGTCGGGATCCTCGACACCGGCACGATGATCGCCGAGGGAACCCGCGACGAGCTCGTGGCCGACGTCGGCCGCTACGACGTCGTGGCGATCACCGCCGCGGTCGGCGACCTCGACGCTCTCCACGCGGCCGTCCGAGGCGCGCCCGGCGTGCGCACCGCGACCGTGTCGGGGAGCGGGGTCGAGGCCGTCGTCGACGACGGGGCCGCTGCGGTGGCGCCGCTCGTGGCCGCCGCCTCGGCGGCGGGTGTCGTGGTGACCGGCGTCGAGACCCGGCGCCCCAACCTCGAGGCGGTCTTCCTCGGGCTGACCGGGCGGGCGCTCCGTGATTGAACGGCGTCGCCTGGGGTGGTTCGAGGTGGCCGGTGTCGTCGCTCGTATGGACCTCGTTCGGAGGCTGCGGAGCCGCTCGGCCCTGGTGCAGGCCGTGGCCGCGCCGCTCGCCCTCTCGGTCGTGTTCGGTGCGCTCATCTCCGGCGCGACCGTCGGCGACACCACGATCGCCATCGTGGCCGACGATGGTCCGGTGACCCAAGCCATCGCCTCCTCGTTCGCCATGGCTGGTGAAGCCGGCGAGGTCGCCTCCGACGCGGACGACGATGCCGACTCGGTCCGCTTCGTCGCGGTCGACGCCCCCGAGGCCGCGAGTGCTCTCCCCGCGTTCGCCGACGAGATCGTCGACGGCGACGGAGTGCCGGTCGACGGGGAGGTCGTGCCGGCGTCCGCAGCGATCGTGCTCACCACCACGACCGCCGCCGCCGGGCCCCTGGCGATCGAGGTCGTTCGCACACCACAGGCGCCGGTCGCCGGTCAGATCGCCGAAGCGGTGGCGGTCGAGATCGCTCGGCAGGCCGAGACCGGCGGCCAGCCGCCCGTCGACCTGGTGCAGCTGCCGGCCGGGGGCCGTGCGCTGTCGGCGCTCCCGTACTACGGCGCGTCGATGTCGATCCTGCTCGGGTTCTTCTCCATCTCCCTGATCGCGCGATCACTGCTCGAAGAGCGCGACAACCGAACCCTCGACCGACTCGCGTCGTCGTCGGCGCCCCTCTCCGCCATCGCCGCCGGCAAGGCCGTGTCGTTGGCGGCCGTGACCGCCGGCGGCTTCGTCGTGGTCTGGCTGACGACGTGGCTCGTCTTCGGTGGCGACTGGGGCGACCCGGTCAGCGTGCTCGTCATGATCCTCGCCTCGGTGCTGGCGATCGGCGGGATCGGTGTGCTCACCGGGAGCTTCGCCCGCACCCCGCGTCAGGCCGACACCTATGCCGCCGTCGTGGCCTTCCTGCTGGCGATCCTCGGCGGCAGTTTCGTGCCGCCCGCCGATACGCCGGCTGCGTTGCGGGTCGTGCGCGGCTTCAACCCGATCGGCTGGGCGCTCGACGGGTTCACCGCGCTGAGCGTCGACGTCGCCGGGGTCGGCGACGTGGCGCGCTCGATCGCCCTGCTCACCGCCGCCGGCGTCATCGCCGGCGGCATCGGTCTCGTCCGGCTGAGCCGACCGGAAGCCCTCCGATGAAGGGGGTCGGCTCGAGGTCCGGTGTCGGGGCTGCCCTGCGCTCCATCCAGGCCTTCGGCGGGAGTTCGCTCGCCCAGCTGGCCCGTGACCGCAGCACCCTCGTGTTCATGGTGATCCTGCCGATCGCCGTGATGACGATCGTCGGCACGACCTACGGCGGCACGAGCGAACTCGAGGTGGGGATCGTCGACGAGGGCGACGCCGCCGACGCCGCCGTGCTGCTCGACATCGTCGACGACTTCGACGATGTCCGAGCCGAGGCGGTCGACGACCTCTCGACCGCACGTCAGGCCATCCGGCGCGGCGACATCGAGGCGGTCGTCGTGACCGACCCCGACGAGGCGCCGGAGGAGCGGGTGGCGGTGATCGTCAACGACCTCGACGGCAGCGGCGCCCGGTTGGTGCCGATCCTGCAGCGGGCGGTCGCCCGCCTCGAGTCGGGATCGGGCGACGGCGGTGCCACCGCGGTGCAGATCGAGCTTCGCTCGGTCGGGGAGAACCGCTACGCCGCCAACAGCGACTTCGCCCTGACCGCCGCCCAGAACCTCGTGCTGTTCACGTTCATCAACGCGCTGATCAGCGCCACGCTGCTCGTGACGGCCCGGCAGCAGGGGGTGATCCGTCGTGCCTTCGCCGGCCCGACGCCGCGCTGGGCCCTCGGCGTGGGGATCGTCGGGGCGTGGCTGATCGTCGCCGTGCTCCAGTCGGTCCTGATCCTGGCGGTGGCCGGCATCGGGTTCGGCGTGTCGTGGGGGGATCCGGTCGCCGTCGTGCTCCTGACGCTCGTGTTCGCCCTCGTCGGGACCGGGTTGGCGCTGGTCGTCGGCTCGATCGCCCGAACCGAGGACCAGGTCGGGGCGTTCGCTCCGCCCTTCGCCCTGGTCGCGGGTGCGCTCGGTGGTTGCATGGTGCCGAGCGAGGTGTTCCCCGACGTGATGCTGACCGTCGCCAAGGCCACGCCGCACCACTGGGCGTTGGAGGGATGGAAGACCCTGCTGTTCGATGGCGGCTCGGTGGGCGATGTCGTCGTCAACCTGGCCGTGCTCGGTGGATTCGCCGTCGCTGCGGTCGGCGCCGCCGTCTGGTGGCTCGATCGAGTGCTCCGAGTGCGGGGAGGGCTCTGACCGGCGAGCCGACTCCCGCGGTCGGCGACTGGCGCGAACGNNTTGTGACAGATGTCGCAAGCCGCGGGCCCTGGGTCCGACTGGCGCGAACGTCGCTCGCAAGTCAGGATGTGGCTATGACGGATGTCACCATCGAGTTGCCGAACCCGATCAGCCGCGAGTTCTGGACCCGGCCCGCCGACGTGATCGAGCACGACCTGGCCGACCTGATCGAGCGGGGGCCGACCTTCCACGCCGACGAGCCCTCCCAGCAGCCGGACATGATCCCGACCGGCCCGGGCGGCTGGGCGATCATGCGCCACGCCGACATCCTCGAGATCTCCAAGCATCCCGAGATCTTCTCGTCGGCCAACGGCATCACGGCCCTCGACGCGCCGCCGGAGTTCAACGAGTTCTTCTCGTCGATGATCGCGATGGACGACCCGCGTCACGGTCGGCTTCGCAAGCTCGTGTCGAAGGGGTTCACCCCTCGCATGCTCAACGCCCTGTCGGACGGCATCGTCACCCAAGCCGACTCGATCCTCGACGAGGTGTGCGAGAGGGGATCGTGCGACTTCGTGGTCGACGTCGCCGCTCGCCTGCCCCTGCAGATCGTGTGCGATCTGATGGACATCCCGGCCTCGCACTATCAGGACGTCTTCGACAACACGAACGTCATCCTCGGCGCCGGTGACCCCGAGTACGTGCCTGACCAGGGCGACATCCTCACAGCGATCCTCACCGCCGGCGGCAACCTGGCGGCGATCATGACCGAGGTCGCCGAGTCGAAGAAGGGCAGCGACGGCACCGACCTCACCTCGATCCTGGTCAACGCCGACATCGACGGCGAGAAGCTGACGTTCGCCGAGATCGCCAGCTTCTTCGTGCTCCTCGTCGTGGCCGGCAACGAGACGACCCGCAACTCGATCTCGTGGGCGCTCCGCTACCTCACGGCCAATCCGGACCAGCGGGCGATCTGGGCCGGCGATGTCGAGGCAGTGAGCACCACGGCGGTCGAGGAGGTCGTGCGCATGGCGTCACCGGTGACCTACATGCGGCGCACCGTCACCGCCGACACCGAGGTCGGCGGGGTGCCGATGGCGGCCGGCGACAAGGTGCTGATGTTCTACCTGGCCGCCAATCGCGACCCGTCGGTGTTCGACGATCCGCTGCGCTTCGACGTGCTCCGCAACCCGAACCCGCACGTCGGCTTCGGCGGACCCGGTCCTCACTTCTGTCTCGGCGCCCACCTGGCTCGCCGCCAGATCTCGACGATGTACGAACGGCTGTTCACCCGCCTGCCCGACATCGTCGCCGTCGGCGAACCCGACCTGCTGGCGTCGTCGTTCATCCACGGCGTGAAGCACCAGCAGGCGGAGTTCACCCCGACCGCGCCACTCGGCTGAGCGGCGCCGCGACCCGGCGCCCGCCGCTCAGCGGCAGGCGACGACGGTGCGGCCCTTGACCTTGCCGGCGAGGATCTCGGGGGCGAGCGCCGCCACCTCGTCGAGCCCGACCTCGGAGGTCATGGTCTCGAGCTTCTCGGCGGTCCCGCCCGCGGCGTCGGCCATGGCGGTGGCGAGGCGGTCCCAGATCACCAGGCGTTCGTCGCGCGGGCACTGCACCGAGTCGATGCCCAGCAGGTTGACGCCTCGCAACAGGAACGGGATGACGGTGGTGGCCAGGCCGTTGCCGCCGGCCAGGCCACACGCCGCCACCGAACCGCCGTAGGCCATCTCGGCCAGCACGTGGGCGAGGGTGTCGCCGCCGACGGCGTCGATACACCCGGCCCAGCGTTCGCCGAGCAGGGGGCGGGAGGGGTTGTCGGCGAGCTCGTTGCGGTCGACGACCTCGGCGGCGCCGAGGTCGGTGAGGTCGCCGCTGTTCTCGGGGCGGCCGGTCGAGGCAACCACGTGATGGCCCGCCGCCGCGGCCCAGATGATGGCGGAGGACCCGACGCCGCCGGATGCGCCGGTCACCAGCAGGGGCTCGCTCGCAGCGAGGCCCTGCTGCTCGAGCGCGACCAGGGCCTGCATGGCGGTGAACCCGGCGGTGCCGATCGCCATCGCCTGACGGTTCGAGATCGAGTCGGGGAGCGGCACGAGCCAATCGCCCTTGACCTTGGCCCGGGTGGCGTAGCCGCCCCACCAGACCTCGCCGACCCGCCAACCGGTCAGCACGACGCGGTCGCCCGGTGCATAGCGGGGGTCATCGCTGGCCTCGACGGTGCCGGCGAGATCGACACCGGGCACGTGGGGGTAGTCCCGCACCAGTCGACCGATGCCCGACAGCACCATGCCGTCCTTGTAGTTGAGGGTCGAGTAGTCGACCGCGATCGTCACGTCCCCGGCCGGCAGCCGGTCGTCGGCGACCTCCTGCACCTCCGCGGTGACGCCACCGTCGGTCTGATCGAGAACGAGGGCGGTGAACGAGCCGGTGGACGTGTCGGAGGTCATGGCCCCGAAACCTACCCGGGCCGCGATAGGTTGGCCCAGCGGAGAGAAGGGGTAGAAAGTTGACCAAGCACATCTTCGTGACGGGCGGCGTGGTGAGCTCCCTCGGCAAGGGCCTCACGGCCTCCTCGCTGGGGCGACTCCTGAAGGCTCGTGGCCTTCGGGTCACGATGCAGAAGCTCGATCCCTACCTCAACGTCGACCCGGGCACGATGAACCCCTTCGAGCACGGGGAGGTCTATGTCACCGACGACGGCGGCGAGACCGACCTCGACCTCGGACACTACGAGCGCTTCATCGACGAGTCGCTGACGCGTGCGTCCAACGCCACGACCGGCTCGATCTACTCGTCGGTGATCGCGGCGGAACGCCGGGGCGACTACCTCGGCAAGACCGTCCAGGTCATCCCCCACATCACCGATGAGATCAAGCGGCGGATCTCGTCGCTGGTGTCCGACGACGTCGACGTCGCGATCACCGAGGTGGGCGGCACGGTCGGCGACATCGAGATCCTCCCCTTCCTCGAGGCGATCCGGCAGTTCCGTCTCGACGTCGGCCGCGACAACGTCTGCTACGTGCACGTCACCCTGGTGCCCTTCATCGGGCCGGCCGGCGAGCAGAAGACCAAGCCGACCCAGCACTCGGTCACCGAGCTGCGCAGCCGAGGCATCCAACCCGACGTCATCGTGTGTCGCTCGGATCGGCCGATCTCCGACGGCCTGACCTCGAAGATCTCGAACCTTTGCGACGTGCCGGTCGACGGGGTGATCAACGCCCCCGACGCAGCGACGTCGCTCTATGAGATCCCGTTGACGATGCACGAGGCCGGCCTCGACGATTACGTCGCCGAGATCCTGCGTCTCGAGCTGCCCGACCCCGACCTGACCGAGTGGCGCGCCCTGGTCGAGCGGGTCGACCGGGCGTGGAAGCCGCTGAAGGTCGGCATCGTGGGCAAGTACGTCAGCCTGCCCGACGCCTATCTGTCGGTGGCCGAGGCCCTGCGGCATGCAGCGTTCGATCACGGCGTCGACCTCGAGATCGAGTGGATCATGTCCGACCATGTCGAGGGCATGTTGGTCGAGGAGCGGCTCACCGGTCTCGACGGCATCGTGCTCCCCGGCGGGTTCGGCGAGCGCGGGGTGCCCGGCAAGATCGAGGCCGCCCGCTTTGCTCGGGAGAACGACATCCCGTGTCTCGGGCTGTGCCTCGGCATGCAGTGCATGACGATCGAGTACGCCCGCAACGTGCTCGGACTCGACGGCGCCTACTCGAGTGAGTTCGACACCCAGGACAACGTCACGCCGCACCCGGTGATCGACCTGATGAAGAGTCAGCGCGACGTCACCGACCTCGGCGGCACGATGCGGCTCGGCGCGTATGTCGCCGTGCTCGACAAGGACTCCCAGGTCGCCGACATCTACGGCGAGACCGTGATCTCCGAGCGTCATCGCCACCGCTGGGAGTTCAACCCGCGCTATCGGTCGAGGTTCGACGACGGCCGGTTCCGCACGTCCGGCAACTCGCCCGACGGCAACCTCGTCGAGTTCATCGAGCTCGCCGGTCATCCCTACTGGATCGGCACCCAGGCCCATCCCGAGCTGAAGAGTCGCCCGAACCGTCCCGCCCCGCTGTTCCGCCGGTTCGTCGGCACCGCGCTCGAGTTGGCCGAGAAGGGCGACCCGGATCGGTTCGTGCCGCCGGCGGAGACCGTCGCCGTCGAGTCGTGACCTCCGGCGACGAGGTCTTCACCTTCCTCGACGACGAGGTGCTCGTCGACGGCATGATCGTGTCGTTCCGCAAGGGGCGCTTCGACGGACCCGAGGGGGAGTTCCACCGCGACATCGTCCGGCACCCCGGCGCCGTGTCGGTCGTCGCCGTCGACGGTGACGACGTCTTCCTCGTGCGCCAGTACCGGGCCCCGATCGACGATTGGTTGTGGGAGATCCCGGCCGGCAAGAAGGACGTCGTCGGGGAGGCGCCCGAGCTGACCGCCGAGCGCGAACTCGCGGAGGAGGTCGGGATGCGGGCCGGCCGGCTCGAGCACCTGATCGACCTCCACCACTCGCCGGGGTTCTGCGACGAGTTCCAGAACGTCTTCCTCGCCACCGAACTGACCGACGTCGGGCGCCGGGTCGACTCGATCGAGGAGCAGTACATGGAGGTGCGGCGGGTGCGCTTCGCCGAGGCGATCGCCATGGCGACCGACGGCCGCATCACCGACGGCAAGTCGATCATCGGCATCCTTGCCGCCGCCCGCCGGCTCGGCCGCTGAGGGGGCGCAGCGTGGCGGGGTTCGCCGAGCCGATCCACCTGGCCCGTCGATTCCTCGGGTCGATCCGTCCCGGCCCGCCGGCGGCGGCGGACGAGGCGTGGGCTCGGCGCCATCTCGGCGACGGTGAGATCCGGCTCTGGGAACGCATGTCGAACCCCGACCGGCGCCACGCCGTCGGGGTCGCTCGGGCGGTCGTCGCCGAACTGGGCGACGAGTCGAGCACCCCGCCGGTGGTCGCCGCCGCACTGCTCCACGATGTCGGCAAGGTCGTGAGCGGCTACCGGACCCCGGCTCGCGTGGTCGCGACTCTCGTGTGGGCGGCGGTCCCAGTCGGCGACCGCTCGGCCCGGGCCGAGGCGTGGGCCGAGCGCCCGTGGCCATGGAGGCGGATGGGGGAGTACCGGCGTCACCCCGAACTGGGCGAGGCGCTGCTGATCGAGGCCGGCGCCGACCCGCTCACGTCGAACTGGGCCGGGGACCATCACCGCCCGGTCGACCGGTGGCGGGTCGCCCCCGAGATCGCCGCCGTGCTCAAGGCCTGCGACGACGACTGACGCCTCGCCCGCCCACCCACCCACGCCC